>JAEUML010000189.1 GCA_016792785.1 Alphaproteobacteria bacterium | reverse complement strand
GTCCTGCGCGAGAGCTCGCGCGAAAAATTCCCGCGCTATTACCTGCAGAACTTCCACTACCAATCCGGCGGCTGGCTGACGGAGGACTCGGCAAAGCTCTACGATTTCCAAGTCGAAACCCTGTTCGCCGGCACGGCCGATGCGATGCGACGCCAAGCGCTCGTCCCCATCGCCGAACACCTGAAGGGCCGCGACCAACGCCAAGCGAAATTGCTCGACATCGCGACCGGCACGGGGCGCTTCCTGACGTTCGTAAAGGACAACTGGCCGCGCCTCGGCGTGACCGCGCTCGACCTCTCACCCGCCTATCTGGCTGAGGCCAAGAAGGCCCTGAAACCCTGGCGCGACGTGACGTTCGTCGAAGCGAACGCCGAAGCAATGCCCATTGGCGACGCCAGCCAAGACATCGTGACCGCGGTCTACCTCTTCCACGAACTCCCGCCGAAGGTGCGCACGGTGGTGGCCAAAGAAATCGCACGCGTGTTGAAGTCCGGCGGCCTCTTCGTCCTCGTGGACTCCATCCAACCCGGCGACATCCCCGGTTTCGAAGCCCTCACCGAATTCTTCCCCCAAGCCTTCCACGAACCCTATTTCGGGAGCTACCAAACGTGGAACATCGCCGAAGCGTTCGGCGCGGCCGGCTTGACGAAGCGCTCGGACACCGCCGCCTTTCTATCGAAGGTCGCCGCCTTCGAGAAAAAGACCTAGTCCTGGGAGCGCAGGCGTCCGCCTGCTCTTGCAGCATATCCAGCGCACCGCGCGTTGAACGTCAGTGAAGTGCAGGCGGGACGCCCGCGCTCCCAGGGCAAGCGCCCACCTTCAAACGATGCGCCCGACGATCAGCCGGTGATCACCGCGCTCGATGAACCACTTGAAAGAACTGATGACGGACGACAGCGGCGATTGGTGGAATCCGAAGCGCGGCAACTGAAGACCGAGCATGCCGCGCGCGAACCTAAGCCGTTCGTGTGAAATGCATGACCCAGTTCGTCTCCCATGTCCGCCCACCGTCGGGCGAAAACGCCTGCTCCCACTGCGCCGTGCTCTGCGTGATCTTCGACCACTGAAAGCGGACCTTTATCGGCTTGCCGCGGAGCGCCTCGTCCGCGATGAATGTGCCGACGCCGTCCTTGAACCCGCCGACAACGGGCACGTCGATCGAATGCGGATTGCGCGCGTCAAGCCACCAGATCGCCCACGTTTTCGTCTTGGCATCGAACGCGCGCAGCCCGACGGCCTGATACGTGCCCTCCGGCAGATGCAGCACATTGTCGTCGACATTGCTCGCACCGCCCATCAGCGGCCGCGACACACATGTGCCGTCGAACTCGACCCACTCGGTACTGTTCAACAGCCGCTCCTTCAAACGGCGATGGCGCACGCGCCAGGAGCCGAAAAGCCAGTCGAAATCGTGAACGGGATCGTGGGACATGAGGGCGGTCTCTCGTGAGTTGGCGGTGCTGGAAAGGGACGTCGCAGCCGCCGCAAGCAGCGACAGACGCATCACGTTGCGGCGATCTATGGACATCACAAAAACCCAGTTCGAATGTACGAGGTCGTTATGCGTCCCAATACCTGACAGCGCATGTCATGATTTCACGGAGGCCGAAAAATAAATCCGCGGCTGAGGTTCGAGTGAGGAAGCCTGCTCGGAAACCACCGCCTTTCATCGAAGGTCGTTGCCTTCGAGAAAAAGACCTAGTCCTGGGACCGCAGGCGTCCCGCCTGCTCTTGCAGCGTATCCAACGCACCGCGCGTCGAACGTCAGTGAAGAGCAGGCGGGACGCCTGCGCTCCCAGGGCAAGCGCGCGCCTTCAAGCAATGCGCCCGACGATCACCCGGTGATCTTCTTGATCGCCGCCGTGACCATGTCTTCGACGACATTGCCGACCGCGCGTTCGACGGCGGTCTGGACCTTCTTCGCCGCGCTCTGCGGCTTGCGGCGTTTGCGTTTCGCGGGCACGCCGAGCGCCTTCTCCAAAGCCGAGCGCTTCGCCGCCGGCCGCTTGCGTTTCGCCTTGCGCTTCGGTTTGCCGAAAAGATCGTCGAGGCTCATGTCCCTAACCCACCTGCGCGCGATGCCGCAGAAGATGATCCGCGAGCACCGCAGCCACCATAGCCTCGCCCACCGGCACCGCGCGAATCCCGACGCACGGATCGTGTCGCCCCTTGGTCTGGATCTCCGCGTCCTGGCCGTCGCGCGTGATCGTCTTGCGCGCCGAGAGGATCGACGACGTCGGCTTCACCGCAAAACGCACGACGACGTCTTGGCCGGTCGAGATGCCGCCGAGCACGCCGCCCGCATGGTTCGACAGGAACGACGGCTTGCCGCCCGCCATGCGCATCTCGTCCGCGTTCTCTTCGCCCGAGAGCGCGGCAGAGGCGAACCCGTCGCCGATCTCCACACCCTTGACCGCGTTGATCGACATCATCGCCGCAGCCAGGTCGGCGTCGAGCTTGCCATAGACCGGCGCGCCCAATCCGGCCGGCACGTTCGACGCCACGACCTCGATCACCGCACCGACGGACGAACCCGCCTTGCGCCGCTCGTCCAAATACGTCTCCCACAGCGCCGCAGCCTTCGCGTCGGGCGACCAGAACGCATTGCGTTCGACCTCCGCCCAATCCCACGCAGAGCGGTCCACCTTGTGCGGCCCAACTTGGATCAGCGCGCCGCGAATCTGGACTCCACCCGGCACGATGTGGTCGAGCACCTTGCGCGCGATCGCGCCCGCCGCCACCCGCGCCGCCGTTTCGCGCGCGCTCTGCCGCCCGCCGCCGCGATAGTCGCGCACGCCGTACTTGATGAAATAGGCATAGTCCGCATGACCGGGCCGGAACTTGTCCTTGATGCCCTCATAGTCCTTCGACTTCGCGTCCACATTGTCGATGTGCAGCGCGATCGGCGTGCCGGTCGTGACTTGACCGCCCGTCGCATCGTCCGAAAACACGCCGGACAGGATCTTCACGACGTCCGCTTCCTGCCGCTGCGTCACGAACTTCGACGTCCCCGGCCGGCGCTTCTCCATCCACGGCTGAATGTCGGCCTCGCTTAAGCCAATCCCCGGCGGCGTCCCATCGACAACACACCCCAACGCCGGCCCATGACTCTCGCCCCAGGTCGTGACACGAAACAGATGGCCGTAGGTGTTGTGCGACATTCAAATTTCCAACCGCAAATAAACTCGTCATGGCCGGGCTTGACCCGGCCACCCAGGGCCAACGCGGCAGCGCTGGAACGCAGCGAGTCTCCCGGTGCGCACAGACGTGCGCACACTGGGTGGCCGGGTCACGCCCGGCCATGACGAGTTGGTTAGAACACCGCCTCCGTCCCACGGCTCAAGCGGTAAACCCGGTCATTTTCGGTGGCGTGAAATCCCGGCATCTCCTTGACCGGCAGCCCGAGATTCAAACAGCGCAGAGCGCGTCCGACCGCTCCGTGCGCCACCGCGACAACGTCGCCGGTGAGTTCATCGACCCAAGACCGAAGCCGTGCCGCCATTTGCTCGTAGCTTTCGCCGCCGCATGGCGCTCCATCCCAGGGCGCGGCTTGAAACGCATCCCATGCGGCGGGCGCGGCTGCGCGGATTTCACGCGCGGTCATGCCCTCCCAATCCCCGAAGCCAAGTTCAGCGAGGCGCTCGTCGACGCTGTAGCCGTCGCACGGCAGATCCATGTGCCGCCGTATAA
>JAEUML010000168.1 GCA_016792785.1 Alphaproteobacteria bacterium | reverse complement strand
CCCGCGGCAATCGTGCACGCGTTTGGTGCTCGACACGCCGCCCCGAAGCAGCTTATGCGGACCGCATGGCTGCGCCCGTGGATGCCTCGCTGTTCAAGGACGCGCTGATCGTGCTCGGCGCGGCGGCGGTCGTCGTGCCTGTGTTCCATTCCCTCAAAGTCAGTCCGGTCTTGGGCTACATCCTGATCGGCATGGTCGTGGGCCCCTTCGGCCTTGGCGCGCTGACGGATCAAGCGCCCTGGCTCGCCTATCTGACGATCGCGGACAAAGACGACATCGCGCTGTTCGCCGAGTTCGGCGTCGTGCTGCTCTTGTTCATGATCGGGCTCGAGCTCTCGTTCGAGCGCCTGAAAGTCATGCGCCGCCTCGTCTTCGGCCTCGGCCCCGCGCAAGTGGTGGTCAGCGCGGTCGCGATCGGCGCCGCCGCAACGCTGTTCGTTGAAGACCTGATGACCGCCGTGGTGATCGGCCTCGCGCTCGCCATGTCCTCAACCGCAATCGTGACGCAAGTGCTGTCCGAGCGGAAGCAGATGACGCTGCCCCACGGCCGCGCCGCGTTCGCCGTTCTGGTGTTTCAGGACATCGCCGTCGTGCCGATCCTGTTTGCGATCAGCGTGCTCGGCGCCCGCGCGGAAGGCTCGCTGATCGCGCAGTTCGGCCTCGCCGTCGGCCAAGCGGCATTCGCCGTCGTTGGTGTGTTGATCGCGGGCCGCCTGGCGCTGCGCCCGTTGTTCCGCCGCGTCGCGCACACCGAAAGCCCCGAACTCTTCATGGCCGCCTGCCTGCTCGTCATCATGGCGACGAGCCTCGCCATGGCTTCCGCCGGCCTCTCGATGGCGATGGGCGCGCTGCTCGCGGGTCTGCTGCTCGCCGAAACCGAATACCGCCGCCAGATCGAAGTCGTGATCGAGCCGTTCAAAGGCCTGCTCGTCGGCGTCTTCCTGATTTCGATCGGCATGAACGTCGACACCCCCCGCATCATACTCGAACCGGTCGCCGTGGCGCTGGCGAGCCTCGGCCTCGTCGCGCTGAAGACGCTGATCGTCGCGGCCTTCGCCCTGCCGCTCGGCCTCAATCTCGTAACCGGCGTGCGCGCAGGCCTGGTGCTGGGCCCGGGCAGCGAATTCTCGTTCGTGATCGTGGCGCTCGCCGCGAGCTTGAACCTGATCGGCGCCGAGACCGCGGCGTTCGTGCTGATCGTCGTGGCGCTGACCATGGCCGCGATCCCGCTGTTGCACTGGGCGGGCCGCCGCCTCGAGGTGCGACTCGCCGCACCCGCAAGCCCCCACCCCGCAACCCTGATTCCGGTGCCGGAGGGAGAGGCCCCGCGCGTCATCGTCGCGGGCTTCGGCCGCGTCGGCCGCATCGTCGCCTCGCTGCTCGAAGCGCACCAATTGCCCTACATCGCCGTCGACGCCGACGCGCGCGCGGTGGCCAGAGGACGCGACGAGGGCAAACCTGTCTATTTCGGGGACATCAAGAACCCCGATTTCTTGCGTCGTTGCGGCATCCAAACGGCAAAGGCGCTCGTCGTCACGATGGACGCACCGAAATCGGCGAGCGAGGTCGTGCGCGTCGCGCTCGGCCTGCGCGCCGACGTGAAGATCGTCGTGCGCGCCCGCGACGCCGCGCACGCCGGCGAGCTTTACCGCCTGGGCGCGACCGACGCGGTGCCGGAGACGGTGGAGGCGAGCCTGCAACTCGCCGAGGCCGTGCTCGTCGACGTCGGCGTCCCCATGGGCCCCGCCATCGCCTCGATCCACGAAAAGCGCGCCGAGATCAGGACGCAGATCCAATCCGCCGCGCCCGAAACCCCAGTCGCCCTGCCCACCCGCCGCCGCCTGCGCGACGCGAAGCCGGGGTCATCCAAGTAGCGCTCAACCGAAGCAGGACAATCAGGACAGGGGTCACGTGTCCTGCATGGTGTCTCGCTTAGGCTGTCCGGCAAGACAAACGAAGATTGCAAACGCGGCGAAACCGCGAAAATCTCCAAGGCCCGCCCGCGAAACACTCTCCTCGCCGTCTCCCGAATTGCGTCGTCGCCGATCGTCACAAGCGTCGACTTAAAGCCCAGCCACAAAGGGCGCTTCGCACTCCGCGCATCAGACAACAGCCGCCAACGGACGTTGCGCCGACAGCGATGGGTGCGCCCTCCTCAGTGCGGATGCACGCATTTCCGCGAACGCAGGACCTGTTGCGAACGCACGCCCCACAATGTGTGATTGGAGCGCCGAATATCGCCGAAATCGCCGAAAAAGGCAAGAAGAAAATCGGTCGTGATGACGTCTGCGAAAAATCACCCGACCCAAGACTCGGTTCGGTCTTGCAAGACTGTCTTGGCCGACGGTCTTGCAGGAGCGTCTTCGAAAACGGTCTTCAGGTCAGCCGCGAACGAGCGCCGCGGCAGGAACGTCCCTCGGGCAGAGGATCGGGGCGGCGACAAGCGCCACCCCCGCACTAACGACAGGCGTACCTTCCTAGACCAGCCAGCTCGCTTGATCGTCGAAGATGAAATTGTCCGACGTCAACTGGCTCTTCTTCACGCCGATGAGATCGATCGTATCCGTCGCGGTCAGAAAAATTTTGACGCCCGCCTGTGTGTTGATGGTCAAGAGCGACGACAACACGCCCGACAATCCAAGTGCTGAGAGGTCGATCACGTCCTTCGTGACGTCGAAGTCGTAGATCGTATCCCGGCCTGATTTCTTGTCGAAGACGAAGTGGTCGGCGCCCGCACCACCCCAGATCTTGTCATTGCCCCGGCCGGCATGAATGTCGTCGTTGCCGGCACCGGCTTTGATCGTGTCGTTCCCGCCGAGGGCGATCAGGAGGTCGGCCTTGTCGGTGCCGTCCAACGTCTCGCTCGCATCGGTACCGGCCTTGCGCGTGTGGGCCGCGAACGCGTCGTGATAGATGTGATCGATGCCCGTCGTGCGAGCGATGATGTCGGTGAGCGAGGTGTTCTCGACCTCTTCGATCAAGAGCGGATTGTTCTTGAAGCGTTCAAGATAGAACTGCCTGTCGCCGTCGCGCAAGTTCTCGAACTGCATGACGGTCAGGAACGCGAACGTCTCGCCCAGCATGCCCGTGCCGTGAGGCTTCTCAAGCAAGCCCATCACGATCGAGTCTGCGTTCGCGATGTTGTCCTTATAGACGTCCTTCAGAGCGGCCAGCGTCGCGGAATCAAGGTCATTGCGCGACGCAAACTCCTCGAAGCTGTCGTACTGGTTGAACCCCGGCTTGTTGCCGAACAGGCCCGCATAGAGCGTCAAGTAATTGCCGACGCCGTGATCGCGTCCGCGCATGATGTCGAAGACCTCGAGGTCGACGATCGGCAGGCCGTTCGGGCCTGGAATCCCGAACAATAGATTGCGGTTGCCTTCCACAACCTTGCCGTCGATCTCCTGCGTGTGCACCGCAAGCTGCCCGCGCACCCAGTCGTCCATCTGACCGCTGTTGCGGATTGCCTGGGCCGCGTTACCGAGTTGGAACGAAGCAGCCAACGTGAACAGGCCGGTCGAACCGCCCGTTTCGTTCAGCGTTTTGAACTCGTTGTTCGATTGGTCGTGACCGAAGCGGAAGGCGACCGTCGTCCACTCATTGATCACCGACGGGTCAACGCTCGGGTCGTATCCGGCGTAGGCGTCGATCGCGCCTTCACCCAACAACTTGGTCAAATATTCCGTATAGACGACGTTCTGCCACTCCGCCTCGTTCATGGCGCGGGCTGCTTCGAAGATTTCCTCGTTCGTCCAGCTCGGGAACATCTTCTCGAGCTGATCGACATGGTAGTTATGGTTGCGTACCCACATCAAATGATGGGTCAGCAACGAGGCATTCTGATTGCCGCGATTGTCACCGACAGCGAACTGCTCAGGATTGAACGCGCCCGGAAAGGTTCCCAGCAGCGCGACGCGCACGTCGGCGACGGCAACGCCGTGATGCAACGCGACCTCATTGAACGTGGGCAGCATGTTGCCGTCCGCCCCACCGGTCAAAAGGCGCGCCGACCCGTCTTCGCGCAAAAGGTTCAGGATCGTATCGTTGTGGCCGTAGACTTGAGAGAGGTCGAGGAAGCTCGTCTCATCCGTCGTCTGCTGACGCACGCCATTCTCATCAAGCGGACTCGGGGTGCGGACGAAGGGAAACGGAAGGCCCACCACCGCATTCGGTCCGACCAGCGCCTCTGTGCCGTTCAGCGCGGCCTCGGCGATGTCGTGGGTCAGGAATTGGCCGAAGAACTGGAAGAACTCGTTGACGCCGAACGAATTCGGAATGTCGATGTCCTTGCCGTTCGCGTCCTTCGGTTGCGCCATCACCTTATTCGAGATGTCGCGCGGCTCGATCCAATTGGGGTTCGGCTGACCGGCGATGGTCTTGGGAATGAACGCGCCCTTGCCGTCGGTGTAGCTGTTCGGCGTCACGCGGATCATCTGATGATCCTTCGCGCCCCACTCCGGATTGGCGATGTTATTTCCGACGCCGTCCGCCTCGCGCTCTTCCAAATACTTGAGCGACAAATATTTGAATTTCATTACTCAACCCTCCCAAAGGTCAGCGGCGCATTGCCGCTTCGCCGAATCCATGGATTCACACTATTGCGGCTCACAATCCTGCGGGGAGACGCATAAGGAGGACCACGGGAGCGAGGACGTGCGGCCCCGGGCGAGGCGGAAAATTTCCATTTCGAGGGGCATAGCTCGAACGAGGTAGCGCCCCCGCACGCCACGCACAAGAACACTCACCGACGGAGTAGCCCTTTCGGGAACGAATCTCCGACGCTCCTTTGACGGTAGCGGCCGAATGCCGGATCATTTTTCGGGGGACGGGATGAGCGGACAAGCAAAGACGGGACAAGCCATCTGGAGCGCGCTCGCGCCAGAGAAGTCGTTGTTCGGCGCGACATTGGGCTACAGCTTTGCGATCAACGTGCTCGGGCTGACGTCGTCGATCTATATGCTTCAGGTCTATGACCGAGTGCTCACGTCCTACAGTTTCGCGACCCTCATCGTTCTGTCGCTGATTGCGGCGTTCGCCTTTCTGGCCATGGGCGGACTTGAGGCCTTGCGCAGCTCGCTGCTTCAGCGGACGGGAGCACGCGTCGCGCACAGGCTGGGGCCCAGCGCCTTCGATTTGCAGCTGCGCGGCTCGGCCGCAATAAACGCGCCCGCGACCCAGCCGATGCGCGACGTCGACACCATCAGGCAAGTGATCGGCGGACCGGCGGCAACGGCGGCGTTCGACCTGCCGTGGAGCCCGATCTACTTCCTGCTGCTCTACGTGCTTCATCCGGTGTTGTTCTGGGTGACCGTCGGTGCGGCCATCCTGCTCGGCCTCATCGCCTACTGGAACGACCGCGTGAATGCGGCGGCTTCGGCGGACGCCGCTCAGGCGCATCTCAAGTCGCTGAACTTCGCCGAAAGCGCCGCCAGGGCCGGCGAGTCGTTGATCGCCATGGGCGCAACGAGCTCGATCGCCGGCGTCTGGCTCAACCGTTCGCGCCAAGCGACAGAGATGGCGCTTTCGGCGACCGAGCGCGAAGCCGCCTTTCACTCGACCGCCAAGTTCCTGCGCAATTGCCTGCAGACGGGACTGCTCGGTATCGGGGCGGCGCTGACGATCGCAGGCGAGTTGTCGAGCGGCGGGCTGATTGCGGGCACGATCCTGGGCACGCGCGCCATTGCGCCGGTCGAAGCCGCGATCGGCGCGTGGAAGACGGTGCTGGGCGGGCGCGAGGCGTGGGCGCGATTGGAAGCAGGGTTACGCGCGCTCAACACCGGCAGCCCGGGCCTCGAGCTTCCACGCCCGCGAGGCGCCGTCGCCGCCGACGGTGTCGCTCTGATCCCTCCCGGCGCGCAGCGGCCGCTGGTGACGCGCCTCAGTTTCGACCTCAAGCCCGGCGAGATGCTGGCCATCGTGGGTCCAAGCGGCTCCGGCAAATCGACGCTCACCCGCGCCATCATGGGCCTGTTGCCGTGCGCAACCGGCGATATCCGCATCGACGGAGCCGAGGTGACGGCATGGCACAAGAACGATCTCGGCCGCTGGATCGGCTACCTGCCCCAGGCGCCGGTTCCGCTTGCCGGCACCGTCGCGCAGAACATCACGCGCTTTGCGGAGGCGCCGCCAAACCAGGTGATCACCGCAGCGCAACAGGCCGGCGTTCACGAACTCATATTGTCGTTGCCCAACGGCTACGACACCGATCTCAGCACCTCGGGCGTGCGACTGTCCGGCGGCCAGATGCAGCGCATCGCGCTCGCCGGGGCGCTGTTCGGCGACCGGCCGATCATCATTTTGGATGAGCCGGAAGCGCACCTCGACTCCGACGGCGAGGGACAGCTGCGCGCGATCCTGCAACGGCTGCGCGCGCGCGGCGCAAGCGTGATCGTCGTATCGCACCGGCCGCAGGCGGTGGCATTGGCCGACAAGTTGCTTCTGCTCCACGACGGTCACGCAGAGTTCGGCCCGCGCGAAGACATACTTGCCAAGATCATGAGAGCGACGAATGCAGCGCCTGCCAAGGCGCGCGTTGCCGGTGAATAGAACGAGGGTGATCGGGATGACGTTTCACGAGTTCCTGGCAGTCGCAAAGACCTGGGCGATCAAAGCGCTGCGCGCCGCACCGGGCCGCTTCAAGCTTCTGGTCTTGGGACCCGACACGCCATCCAGCGAGCCGTTTCAAGCCGGGCGCGTACTGCGGCTCAGCGCTTCCGTAGTCATCGGGTTCCTTGTCTTGTTCGGTCTTTGGGCAGCCATCGTGCCGCTCGAGAGCGCCGTCATGGCGCAAGGCGTCGTCGCGGTCGAAAGCAAACGCAAGAAGGTCCAGCATCTCGAAGGCGGCATTCTGGAACGCATCGCGGTCCGCGATGGGGACAGCGTGCGGGCGGGTCAAGTATTGGCCGTGCTGAACCAAACGGACTCCGCCGCGGCCGTCAATGTGCTGCTGTCCGAGCAAGATGCGATCTTGGCGCAAGAAGCGCGGTTGCGCGCCGAGATGAACGACGAGGCCGCTCTGAACTTCGCACCGGAACTGCTTGTGAGGCGCGGCGTACCCGCGGCCGTCGCAGCAATGGAAGGTCAGGCGCGGTTGTTCCAGCAACGACGCGACTCGCTCGCGAGTGAAGTGGCGATCCTGGAGAGCCGGCGCGGACAATACCTGCAGATCGTCGAAGGGCTCGAAGCGCAACTCGTCGCGATCAAAAAGCAACGAACGTTCATCGCCGAAGAACAGGCGGCCGTGCAGGCGTTGTACGATCAAGGACTTTCGCCGTTGCCGAAGCTTCTCGCTCTCAAACGGGCGTCGGCCGGCCTCGAAGGACAACGCGGCGAACTGCTGGCCTCGATCGCCGAGAACCGGTTACGCGCGAGCGAAGTCGACATGCAGATCCTGAACATGCGCAACCTCAGGCTCGACAAGGTGGCGGCGGAACTGCGCGAAGTCCAGAAAAGGCGCTTCGAACTGGTGGACCGCATCAAGGCGGCTGCCGGACAGCTCACGCGCATGACCATCACAGCGCCCAGTGATGGCGTCGTCGTCGCCACGGCGATCCACTCCCCCGGCCAAGTCGTGCGCCCGGGTGAGACCCTTCTTGAGATCGTGCCGCAGCATGATCGCCTCATCGTCGAGGCACAGCTCAAGCCCGACGACGCCGACAACGTGCGGCCGGGCATCACGGCGCATGTCCGTTTGATCCCGTTCAAGACCAAGTTCCAACCGGTGGTCGAGGGCAAGGTCCGCTCGATCTCCGCCGACCGGCTGCAGGATCCACACACCGGCGCGGCTTTCTATCTCGCGGAGGTCGAACTCGACCGCACCGCGGTGGCAACCGTGCTTGGGCGCGACGCGTTACAGCCCGGACTGCCGGCGGAGGTGATGATCAACCTCGGATCGCACACCGCCCTCGAATACCTGGCGGCCCCAATGAACCGGCGGCTTCAGCAGGCCATGCGCGAGGAGTAGCCAGCTCGAAAACCCGGCCAGCGACATCGCCAGATAAGCGATAGGCTCACTGGCGCCCAAAGGTAGTACCCCTTTTGGCCCCCTCCCTAGATGATCCCTCGCTTGAGGTTGCCACGCCGCTTCGCAATGATTCGCCGCGAATTCGACCCGCGCGTGGGCGCGTGGCGATCCAATCCCATGGGGACATCATGCGAATGACGACGAAAATCGGCGCAGCGACGATTGCGCTCGCAGCCGGCTTGGCGCCGGCGACGGCGGCGCCGCCCGCTCAGGCACCTCAAGCGTCGGCGGCCTTGAAAACCGCGGCCGCGCAATGCTTCGGAAAACAACCCGTGGGCTGGCAGCAGATGGTCGCGGCTTGCACGGTCCTCATCAACGAGCCACGGATCAGCCCCGCGGACAAGGCCGGCGCATTCTACAATCGCGGCGCAGCGCAAATGCGCCTGGGTCAAGGACCGAAGGCGTTCGGCGACTTCAACGACGCCCTGAAGCTGAAACCCGATTTTGGTCGCGCGCTGCAGATGCGCGCCGGCATTTACGCGTCGCAGGGCAAGCTTGACCTTGCGATCAAGGATCTCGACAAGGCGATCCTGATCGAGCCCGGCTCATCATCCGCCTACAACAACCGCGGTATGGCGTATCTCGGCAAGAAGGACACAAAAAAGGCGATCGCGGACCTGACCAAAGCAATCGAACTCGAGCCGGGCGACGCACCCTCCTACTCGGCGCGCGGCAGTGCCTACCTAGCGGCAGGCGACAAACAGAAGGCTATGGTCGACCTGAACAAAGCGATCGAACTCGACCCGAAATACTCGGTCGCGATCTACAATCGCGGCGCGCTCCACCTGTCGAACGGGGACAAGGAGAAAGCGAAAGCAGACTTTGAGGCCGTCTTGGCCGCCATTCCCGACCACAAGGAGGCGAAGGAAGGCCTCGCCGCGCTCGCCAAGATCGGGAAATAGGCCCATGAGAGCTCTTATCATCGCCTCGGCAGCGATTGCGGCCGCCCTGATGTCAACGACAGCGCTGGCAAAACCGAAGCCAGCGGCCACGGCCTTAACCCAAAACGACCTGCGCGTCTGCATGGGCGTCGATGGTTCAAAGCCGGAGGATCAGATTCCCGTATGCACCAAGATCATCAACTCCGGCAAAGTGAAAGCACCTCACACAGGCGACTACTTTGCGACCAGAGGTGCGGCGTACTTCGCGATCGGCGACCAGAAGAACGCGAAGGCCGACCTCGATAAGGCGCTGACATTTCGCCAAGCGTCCGAATTCTACTTTCAGCGCGGTGCAATCAATTTGGCGTTGTTCGAATGGGACGCCGCCAAGGCCGACTATGATAAGGTGATCAAGCTGAAACCCACGTTTGCGCCGGGCCACTTCATGCGCGGCCTCGTATCGTACAAGACGGCGGACTACGCGGAGGCGCTTTCTTTTTTCGATGCTGCCGTGAATCGCGTTCCAACCTATTCGCAGGCGTTGTTTGCCCGCGGAGCCACGAAGATCATTCTCAGCGATACGTCCGGCGGCAAGAAGGACCTGTCGAAGGCGCGCGAACTGAACAGCAAGGTCGACAAAGAACTCGAGGCAATCGGCGTGACGCCGCGCAAGGACTGAGCAGCGATCAAAAAAAGAGGCTGCAGTCTTTGACTGCAGCCCTATTTTCTGTGGCGTTGGAACCCGCCTATTGGCTGCGACCACCAAGGATCGCTGCGACGTCGTCGATGCTGCCGCGCGGTTGGTTCGGATTGTTGTTTGTCGTCGAAGACGTCTGCGATGACGAACTCGACGACTGGTTACCGTCAGAGTCCTGGTCGACTTCGACGATCGCGCCGTCCGAATTGTTCACGATGACGCAGGTGTTGTTTGCCGTCGCAGACGATCCCGCGCCGCTGGAACCGTCGCCCGAACCGCCACTGGTTCCACCGCAAACGACGGTCGTTCCGCCGCCCGAGCCGGCGCCGCCGGTTCCGTTGCCGTCCTCGACGTTCTTGATGACCACGGCCAAGCCGGCCCGATTCACCGGTGTGAAGTTCCATGGCTCCTTGCCGCCCAAGGCATCGGCGATCGCCGGCGCGGCTCCACCGGTCAGAGCGATCAAAGCGCATGTCAGCGCTCCGAATGCTGCGATTTTCTTCATGGCGCTACCCTGCAAAAACTCTTCGTTGAATTCAGGCGGCGAGACCTCGTCCCGCCGCCCATTTCAAGCAACGAGACCCGAATTAGTCGGTCGGGTCGATCTTGCCGACCGAGATCGACACGTTGTTGCCGACCGCAGTCGCGACCGAGCTAACCACCGGAACCGGCGGATCGAACGACGCCAGATTGTCGTCCGGCGACGTAATCGTGCGCAGGCCCGTGTAGTTGTCGAGGTGCACGCCGTTCACCGTCGACACAGCGCTCAGGTTCGCATACGCGAACTGTGTGATGTCGGCGATGACGATGTGGTTCGACACGTTGCTGCAACCCGTACCGCACGAGCCGTCTTTGTCCGACTCGAGATCGACCGAGATGTTGTTGCCAACAGCCGTCGCCGAGCTTTCGACGCTCAGGTTGTGGATGTTGTAGACTTCCGACTTGGCATTGATGCTCGCCGGCTCAAGAAGCCCGCCAGCCGCCGCCACCGAGAACGCGACGCCAAGCGCCGTGTGCAGGTTGGCATCGGCAAGGCTGTTGTAAGCCAGACCCGCGCCGAGAACGGCGAGAAGATCTTCCTTGCCGAAGCGGTCGTCCCACTCGCTGCCGTTCTCGTTCGTGTTCGCCACGAACTGACCGTCATGCAGGTACACCGGAACATCCGACGTGATCGACTGGTTGTTGCCAACCGCCGTCGCCACGCTCTTCACTGCGCCAAGTTCCGTCGGAGCGTACTCGGAAGGATCGCGCCAAACGGGAATGTAGCAGTAGCAGTACTTGATGTACTCGACGTACGCGTCATCATCTTGATAGTTGAAGATGTTCGACACGGACGAGTAAGCATTCAGGTTTCCGAAGAAAATCTGTAGCTTCTCGACTTCCACCAAGCCGGTCGTGTCGACGTCCAGATCAATGTGGACGTTGATGTACTCGTTTTGGTTGATCGTCTTGTACCAGTTCCAGTCGACTTTATCGAACGCCTGGGCCGGTGTGGCGGCCAGGGCGCCGACCGCGAGCACGCCGAGGCTGGCCGCCAACGTCCTCGCACTCTTAAGCGCTTTCATTGTTTGGTCTCCCCATTGGGTTTGAGCTGCTCTAGATAGGACGACATGTGGTCGTTCTCTACGAGGGCGCAGCTCGGATCCCTCGGTAGTCTCAAAAAGTCGGTCATGATCTGGTAAACAGCCATCTCGGCAACGGACCGCACGCCAAGTTGCAGCGGTTCGTTGCGCACGTGGCCGGCCTCGAGTTCGACGAGCGTCGAATCCCAGAAGCGGAAAACGTCGGCCTCGACTTCGTAGCCGTAGATCTGCTTCTGCAGGGACGACACGAAGGAGACCGCAAAGTTCTTCGAATTGACGACGCGCAGGTCCAGCGCAACATTCACGACCGCCATGCGCGCCCCACCGCCGACGCCCGCAACCCGCAAGCCCACGCCACCGGTTACGATGTTATAGTTGAGCTCGGTCAGCGCCCCAACGATGATGAAATCCGTCGACGGCAACTTGCCGAATGAGTCCACCGGACGATTGAGTCGGTTCTGCTCGGCGAGTTTGATCTCAGCGAGAGGAATGCGCAGATCGTAGCGCTCGACGAGATGCGCCTTGCCGGTCTTGTAGAGCGCGCTCATCACCATTTCGGACGCGCCCTGCGTCAGGTTGTTGCCGGCCTTGTCGTAGTATTGGACTTGGCCCGTCTTGTCGGCGATTTCGCCAACGGCAAAGACCGGAAGATTTGCCGCCGCCACCGTCTGCAGCTTGCGCAGACACTGACTGTACGGCGTGTCGTTGCTTGTCACCGGATAAACGACGAGCGGCTTGACGCCGGTGGCGTCGCCCGGCGCCAATCCGGCACACGATGTCAGAGATGTCGTTACGAAGAGGCCAAGTGCGAGAGCCGTAAGGCGTTTCATCAGTCCCCACCCCAAATACGCGCGCCCAACTAGATGCAGTGGTCGCCGCGCTGATTGGGGCGGAAATTAACGGCAGTTCATGGTGCGATGCATTGGAGAGAAAGGCTGGATTTTCGCGCCAGACGAATTACCCCTTGGGCGTGTTCCCCCGTCGAATTATGCAGGTGTCGAAACACATATACTTTCGTCGTAGCTCGAACGGGCACCGTTGTCGACCAAATGTCATCGAATTCGAGAATGACTGCCACTTCTGCACGTGCCGAGTGCACAGGGACGTTGGTTTTTTGGCGGACCTCCTGATCAATAGTGATAAGCGTCACTTTCGGGGTAGTCGTTCAAATCACTTCACGGCTGGCCGGTACATTTGTAATCATGCATGCGAGTCGCGCTCCCGCGGCGACACTTCCTGATCGAGGTAACCGATGCTCACCGCTCGCTTGGCAGTATTGTCTATGGCCACTTTTGCGGCGCTAACCGTCTCCAGCGCACAGGCGTCGGACAAATACGCGTTCCCGAGCGCGAGCGGCATCAGTATCGGCGCTACCCCGCACTTTTCGCAGCCCATGGAGGGCGCAAAACTCACTTTCGCGGTGACGCCCGGCGCGCCGGCGGATTTGTCCGCGCCGCTGCCTCCGGTCACGCCCTACCAGGCTGGCCGCGGCTCGGCCAGCGAGCGAAACCTCGACGCCTATGCGTTCCGCTTCTTCACGCAAGGTTTGGGATCGCAGTCCTATCGCAACTACGCGTCGGATTATTACCGCCTGTTCGCATCGGGCTTTGCGGTCTCCACCTGGACGGATCGCATGTTCGGAATGGTGGATGCCGGTTATGGCGGTGCGGTCGACGGTTGGACCGCGGCGTCCTATTACATGGGCCGCGTACGTGGTCCCGTCCGCCGCCGGGAAACCGCGCCGGACTTGAGCATCATGCCCAAGTTCCGCGCGCATCCGGAACTCTCGGCCCCGCCGACGTTCAACAAGACGAACTGATTTCCGCTGATCAGGCCGGTTTGCGCCCGTTCGTCATCGCGGGCGAACGTGAACCATTGCTGTTGGTCAAGCCGTGTTGCACGGCCCAAATCGCGACCTGCGTGCGGTTCGTGGCGCCGAGTTTGCGCAACACGGTCTTCAGGTGAACCTTCACCGTCGCCTCGGTGATCGCAAGCTCCTTGGCGATCGACTTGTTCGAATAACCCTCGGCCAGGCGGCGGATGATATCGAGCTCGCGCTGCGACAGCGCGACGTCGCCGACGCGCACCCGCTCGCTCGCGCCCGCATGGTTCGCCCGCATCGCGCCCAGGAAATCGGTCAGCATGCTCGGGAACACTTTCTCGCCGAGTGCCACGAGCTTCAGCGACTCGATCAGCGCGTTCGGCGAAATGCTCTTGAGCAGATAGCCGTCGGCGCCGGCCGCGAACATGTCGGCGAGATGCGAAAGTTCCGCCGACTCCGCGAACACCACAGTGCGCGCCTGCGGCTGCGCCGACTTCAAACTCGCCACCGCATCGGCGCCTTGCGCGAAATCCATGATGATGAGATTGGGCGACGGCGCCTCGCCGTTGCGCACGATTTCCATCGCCGTGCCGGCTTCCGCCGCGACGGCAAAGCCGTTCCCCTCGAGCTGCGCACGCAACCCGGAGCGCAGAAGCGGATGCGCGTCGATAAGCCAGACGATCGTTGTTTCCACCCAATGCCCCCTGCATTGTCCGCCGCACCCGCTTAGCCCCGGCCGGCGAAGTAACTCCAAAGCCCGGAGTTGGTAACTTTGGTTGTAAACCACAAGCGCAGCAGCAAGCCATGTGACACCTGCCACAAACGGAAAGAATTCCTGTCGCCCGAGTGGATTAACCAATGAAGCGCGCTGCGCGCACTTTTGCGCCGCTCACAACCCCGCGATGAACGCGCGGATCGCGGCGAGCACCGTTTCCGGGTCGTCGCGGAACGCGCCGTGTCCGCAGCGGTCGTATATCTGAAGGCTGGCGCGGTTGTCACCGACACACTCGGCAATTTCTTTCGCAAGATGCGGCGGCGTGATCGGATCTTCCGCGCCCGCCAGCACGAGGGTCGGACATGACACTTTTTTTAGCGCCGCGCGGAAATCCATCGCGTGGATCTCGCGCCCCGGCAGCGAAAAATGGCGATAGACCTCGCGCCGCATGATCGTTCGCGATTGCGCGTCGGCGCCGCCCGGCCTGGGCCTCGTGTTGTAGAGCGGCATGCACACGCGCATATACGCGGCGAACGCCTCGTCGTCGCCGACGTTCCAGAACTTCTCGGCGATCGCGCGCGCCTCCGCCCCGCCCTTAACCCCAAACCAATTCAGGCTGAATGGAAAATCCATCCGCGCCGCGGTGCTGGAAAGGATCAGCCCGCGCGGATGCTCCGGGTGCCGCGTCGCATAAGACTGCGCCACCATGCCGCCGAACGATTGGCCGAGCACGACCGGCCTTTCGATGCCGAGCGCGTCGCAAAACTGTCGTATGTCGTCGCCCCATTGCGCGAGCGTCCATGTCGCCGGATCGCTTGGCACGCTGCGCCCATTGCCGCGGTGGTCGAGATAGATCACCTGCGCGATGTCGGCGAACGCATCGAAGTCCGGCCGAAACCCCGAATGATCGAACCCCGGCCCGCCATGAAGCACGATGAAGGCCGGCTTCTCGCGCATGGCGGGCCCGTCGGGCGCCAGCGCCGATCCGGCAACATCGAAGAAGATCCGCTGACCGTCTTTGAGCGTCACGAACATGGGCGATAGGACTTAGGGACTAGGGACCTACGCCGCAAGCGCTTCCGTGGCGGCGGCCTTGTCCGCGTCCGCAAAGCGCACCCAAGCGTGCCGCTTGTCGTCATAAAGCTGACAGTCGCGCGTCAGCCGCCAATGATAGGCAGGCGTCCACACATGAACGAGCCTATGCCCGTTCCGCGCAGCGAGCGCCGCCTGCGCCGCCTTCAGCTCCTGCAGCGGAATGCCGACGTTTATGTGATGCGCCTGATGCTGCATGATACGGTGGAACAGCCGGTCGATCGCCTCCGGCAGCACGACGTGCACAGTGCCCTGAAGCGATTCCTCGACCGTCGACGGCTGACCGGTTGGATGGATCCAACGCACGTCGTGCCCAGTGTGCTGCACGATCGACAGAAACGCGATGAACGCGTTCCAGACCAGAAACGGGATCAGGAACGCGAACACGAATGCGTTCGCGAACGCCGACCAGACGTCCCCGTCGCCAGCCACCGTCAGCGAGATCAGCGTCGTCAGCAAAATGAACTCGACGAAGAAGGCATAGACGAGCACGAGGTCGAACCACACGCGCGCCGTCATCTTCGGCTCCTTCTGGGTGAACGGCAGCAGCATCTGCGGCACCCAGATGTCGATCAGATAGAAGAACGGCTGCCCCCAAAGGCTGCGCAGGAAGCGGTAATAGGCCCGCCGCCCCCACGGCGCCTTGCGGTACTGATCGACCGTCATCGGCGGAAACGCATTGTCCACACCCAGCTGCGCCGTGAACCGGTGATGCACCCGGTTGTGGTGATGCTCCCACAACGCGAACGGATGCAGCGCCGGCAAGAACGCAATCGTCCCGAAGAACCGATTCACATCCTTGTTGTTCGAAAAACTCTGATGCCCCGCGTCATGCCCCGCGATCGCCGCCAGCGCGATCATCGTGCCCGCGCCGAACGCAAACAGAAGCTTGAGCCACAACGCCTCCGCCGCGATCGCGCCGTAAACGAATGCCGCATAGAAAAGCAGATCGGCGGCCAGATACGCGATCGAAAGCCATGCCGTGCGCCGCGCGAACGGCGCGAGCGTCATCCGGTCGATGTCCGGCGATATTCCCGCCACGAGGGAGTCCCCAAAAGTGCCTACCCGCAAACGAGTATAACCACGCCCATTGCGCAGCGACAACCGAGGCAATCGTTAACGGATCAGCGGAACGTCAGCTGGAACGAGATCATGTCCGCATCGGCGTCCGTGCGCCCCACAAGGTTGCCGCGCACCTCGTTGCCCGGCGTCGCCGCCGACAAAGCGATCGGTTCGTCGGGAAACATCAGCCGCGCATAACCGACCTGCAGCGCCACGCCGTCGCTCAAGTCGTGGTGCACCCCGAAGGCCAGCCACGTCCGGTCGGAATCGGGAATGCGCGGGTCGCGCGTGCCGTCGCGCGTCGGGCTTTCGTCGAACGCGACGCCGGCACGGAAAATCCAATCGGGCTCTGGCTGATAGCGTACGCCAACGGCGCCCAGCCACGCGTCCTTGAAATCATACGTCTGAAAACTGTCGGGCTGGTTCGGGTTGGCAAAGCGCACCCGAAGCTCGCGGAAATCGCTCCACTGCGTGAAGCCGGCCTCCGCCAACACTGCCCATTCCGGCGTCAGGTCATAGCGCGCGCCGACCTGCGCGACGGCGGGCGTCGTCAAATCGGCGCGTCCGCGCGTGTCGAGGAACGCGCCTGTCACAGCCGACAGCGTCGCCCCGATCCCCGCCGTGTCGAGCACGAAGTCGACCGAACCCTCAAGCTCATGTTCGATCGCCGAGCGATAGAACGCACCGAGCGAAAGCTGTTCCGTCGGACGCCATAACACGCCCGCGACAAAGCCAGCCGCCCAATCGCTCGCCTCCACCTCGACAAAGCCGTCCTGCTGACCCGGCAGCGAACCGCCGACGCCGTTCGCGAAACCGATCGTTCCGAAATCAACGGCGTTCGACAACGTCCCCTTCGCGTACTGCACCTGAGCGCCCACCGACACCACAAAATCGTCACTCACCTGATAGGCGATCGAAGGCGCCACGTTCACGGTCACAAGCTTCGACTCGAGCGCGTAGTAGCGGCCGGCCCAGCCCGGATTGTACTTTGTACCCAAACCCCACGGCACGCTGACCGCAAGCCCCGCCGTCAGCCGCTCGTCCAAACGCAGACGCAGCGCGAGGCCCGGCTCATAAGCATCGCGGATGAAGTCTTCCGGCGCGGCCGACCCGCCCGCCGGTGTCCCGACCGACGTGGTCGCCGTCGTGAACAAGGCCTCCGACGTCGGGTAGATCGCGTTGAACGTGAACTGCGCGTCCCAATCGGCGACGCCAGAGCTCGCGGCCGGATTGGTGGCGAGGAACCCCGGCGCATCGGCCTGCGCGCTGGCGCCGGCGAACGCTGTCGCCGTCGCGTCGAAGCCGTACTCGCGTAACGCAAAGCCCGCCGCCTGGGCCTGACCGGCCCAAAACGACACACCCGCCATGGCCACGGCCAACCCCGCCACGCCGCGCATCGATGAGAATCCTCAGCACACGAATGATGTGAAGTGGTCCCACGCCGCCACGTCCAAGTCAAACGCCAAGCAAGGAAACGACAACGTTAGCGAAGTGTAAAGCCCCACCATCCGTAAGAATGTCCTTAACTCGCCTCTCGCTAGAATTTGCCCTCAAGACCGAACAAGAAAGGTCGGTGGGGACGTGCAAGGGAACGCCGCGCAATCCGACGCGGGGGCGGCTAGGTTCGCGTTGAACCGCTTTCTGCTCGTGTTCAAGAACGGAGAGGTCGAGCGCGACTTCTCCGCGCATTCCTACGCGCACTCGCTGTTCTTCATCCGCCTTTATTTGGTGGCGGCCGTCGTCCTCTATTCGTCATTCGGCATTCTCGACGCGATCATTGGCAAGGAATACCACGACGACCTCTGGCGGATCCGCTACGGGTTCGCTGTGCCGGTGATGCTCGTCGTGCTCGCGCTGTCGTATACACGCGGCTTCTACGCCTACGTTCAGCCGGCACTGGCCACCGCGATGGCCGCGGGCGGCCTCGGCGTGGTGGCGATGACGGCGATCTTGGGTCCGCCGTTCAACAGTCAGTACTACGCCGGCATCGTCATGGTGGTGATCTACTCGGGAAGCTTGCTGGGCTTGCGCTTCTCGTACTCGCTCATGGTGACGATCGGCCTTTGGGCCTCCTATCAGGTGGTCAGCCTCTACATCAATCCGATTCCCGCCGACGACTACATCTCGAACAACTTCTTCCTCGGCATGTCGACGGGTGTGGGCTTGTTCTGCAGCTACATTCTCGAAACCCACATCCGCAACAACTACGTCGCCCAAAAGATCATCGAGCAGAAGAACCACGTGATGAAGGGCCTGCTCGACGAGGCCGAGGCCGCGAACCGCGCCAAGAGCGAATTCCTGGCCGTGATGAGCCACGAGTTGCGCACGCCCTTGAACGCCATCCTGGGCTTCTCCGAAATCTTCAAGCAGCAGATGATGGGCCCGCTGGGTTCGGCCAAATACCTCGAGTACGCCGGCGACATCAACGAAAGCGGCAAGCACCTGCTCGCCATCATCAACGACATTCTCGACCTCGCGAAGGCCGAGTCCGGCAAGCTTGAGCTGACCGAGACGGCCTTCGACCTCAACGAGGAAATCGAGGCCATGCTGCGCATGTGCCAGCAGAAGGCCGACGAGACCAACGTCAAGCTGGACTACGCGCCCTCGACCAGCGGCCTACTCGTCTTCGCCGACGAACGCCTGATCCGTCAGGTCGCGCTGAACCTCATCTCAAATGCGGTCAAGTTCACGCCTTCGGGCGGTCGCGTCGCGATCGACGTGCGCGTCGAGCGCGACACCGGCGTCACGCTGACGATCAAGGACACCGGCATCGGCATCCCCGCGAAAGACCTCGACCGCGTCCTGCGTCCGTTCGAGCAGGTCGAAAGCGCGCTCTCCCGCCATCACGGCGGCACGGGCTTGGGGCTTCCCTATTCGAAGCGCGTTATCGAAATCCACGGCGGCACGCTGAGGCTCTCAAGCCAGGTCGGCCACGGCACGACGGTGCGTGTCGAATTGCCTGCCGCGCGCGTACGTGTCGGCGCACCAGCGCACACCGAACAACCCACCGCCCTGTTGCAGACAGCCTAACCCTTCGCCAGCCGCTCGAGCTTTGCGAGCGCCGTCGTCGCGTCTTCGCCGTAGGCGATCGAACCCGCAAACTCCCCCTTTGCGTTGATCAGATAGACCGTCGCATCGTGGTCCATCGTGTACGTCGCGCTGCCTTCGATCGCGACTTTGCGATAGACGACGGCGAGGGGCTTTGCGATCGCGGCGATCTGTTCGGCCGGTCCCGTTAGCGCCCGTATGCGCGGATCGAACGCGGCCATGTAGTCCTTCAAAGCAGCGACCGTATCGCGCTCAGGGTCGACGCTGACGAAATAGACGCCGAGCTTGTCGGCTTGAGGTCCCATCTTCCCTAGGAGCCCGGACAGCGTGACCATCGTTGTCGGACAAATCTCGGGGCAATAGGTGAAGCCGAAAAACAGCACCGCCGGCCGTCCCGACAACGCCGCCTCTGTGACTGTTCGCCCATCCTGATCGATCAAAGTGAACGGCGCGACGACGGGCGAGCCGATGCGCATCCGCTCAGCGATCGGCGCGCGCCCGCCGACATCGACAAGCCCAAGTCCGACGGCAAGCCATCCAAGACCCAACACCGCGATCATCGCGAGCGCCCCGTAACGGACGATACGCAACATCTCAATGGTCATGTCCGCCGCCCATCGCGCGCACGGCGAGCGCCGTCTCGACCCGCACGCCGCCGTCAAAGACAAGGGTCAGCGGAACGCTCTCGCCCTCGCCGAACGCCTGCTTCAGTCCGATCAACATGAGATGCATTCCTCCCGGCTTCAATTCGAGAGCGCCGCCACCGGAGACCTCAAGACCGCCCTCGACGGGCCGCATCGACATCACGCCGCCGTCCATCGCCATGGTGTGGATCTCGACCCGCTCCGCCGCCACGGTTTCGCCACCGAGGAGACGCACCGCGGCCCCGCCCTCGTTGCGGATCGTCATGTAACCGGCGCCGACGGCAGCGCCTGGCGGGGTCGCCTTCGTCCACGCGTCAGCGATCACAATGCGCGCGGGGCCTGAAGGCGCCGGGGAACATGCAACCAGAACAAGGGTAAGAAGGACCGGTGCGATCAACCGGCCAAGAGCAGTCGTTATGTGCAACATCGAGAAGTGATATGCGCAGCCGCAGCCGTGCGGCAAGGCGCAGAATGTCCGCCCAAAGACGCTGCAGCCGTGATCGAGGCCGGTAAGGGAGTTCTACCCCTTGCGCACGAACAACAATCGCACGCGGCCCGTGGGATCGGTTTCCGTCCAGGCCTGTGGATTGGCGAACCCCTCCGTCCAAGCCAGCATGTCCTGCTCGGTCCGGTAGTAGAGGTGCCAATCGGTGATGAACTCCATCGGCCACAAATTGCTGAGCTCGGTTTCGTTCATGTTGCCGATGATGAGCAGCCCGCCCGGCGCCAGCCGTTCATAAAGCCGCGCCGCCAAAGCCCGCGCGCGCCGGTCGATCAGATAGTCGATCAGCCCTACGGAATAGATCAGATCTTGCGGCCCCGCCTCGTCGAGCCACGCCCCCCCACGCAGCACGTCCGTGAACGAGACGTTCAGCGCCTGCACCTTCGCCTGCGGCTTCGCGCTCAGCGTCAGCGGATAAGCGTGATCGTACGCATAGGCGAGTGCATTCGCCTCCTGGTCGATCAGCGTGAAACTGATCGGCCCTTGCGGCGCGTCCGGATCCTTCAGATAGAGTTCGACCTCGCGCGCCGAACCGCACCCCAGGCTCATCACGCGCGCCGGCGTCTCGCCCGTGTGTGCGCGAACGACGTCGCCGATCACCTTGCGCACGACATGCATGCGCGTGCCGATGCACTCCGCGACGTCGAGCCCGACGCGGTGCATCAGCTGTTCGTAAACGCCCGGGCCTTCGCGTTGCCAGTCGTACACATAGTTCATGATCTCGAAGTCGCCCGGATAACCGGCCGGCTTGAAATAGCTGCGGTGCCAGACCGGCCCATGATTGAGCTCGGGCGTCACCACAAGCTCCGTGTACTCCTTCATCGCCGCGAGCTGCTTCTTGTCGGCCATCACGTCGACGACGAGTTGATTGCCGGCGCGCCACAGGCTGCGCCATTGCGGAATGATGCGTTCCTCGCACATCGCATAGGCTTCGTCCGCCGACATGCCGGTCGTCTGATGCGGAAACGGCTTGACGCTGACTTCGATCACCGAGCGATAGGCTCTCAGAAAACGCAAAACGTCGGCGCAATGCGCGCGATATTCCCGCGACACGAGCCCGCCCACATGCGGATCGAGCGTCGCAAGCTGTTGCGAAATCCGCGCCTGCGCGTTCCGCCGCAGTAGCGAATGAAAGTCGACGACGCCGTCAACCAGATTGAGCGCAACCTTAGACCCGAACACCGACCGCTCGGCACGCACCACCTTCGCCTTGCCTTCGAATATCGTGAGGCCGGCTTGCTTCACCGCGAACGGAAGAAGTTCGCCGACTTCGAACGTTGCATCGACACTCTGGTTGGCGTTCACGCAAACGCCGGTCAGGCTGATGTCGCCCATGCGGAAAATTGCGGACTTGAGAAAGACCTTGGGCGGCGTGCCGGCAAACAGGTCCGCGGCGTCGTAGCGCTTCGGCCGGAAGAAAATTTGCCGGCCGCTCGAACCCTTTAGTTCCTCGTATGCGAGCATAATCCCCTCACGCGCGAGTTTGGACCCCAAAGCACTTGCGCACGTTGTCGTCTATAACGACGTTCCGTGTGCGGAGGAAGTGCCTACCCGTCGCTTAAGCCCGCGTTTAGACATTGATGTACAAGGGTAAACGC
>JAEUML010000135.1 GCA_016792785.1 Alphaproteobacteria bacterium | reverse complement strand
GCCCAAGAACATCCTGATGATCGGCCCGACCGGTGTCGGTAAGACGGAAATCTCGCGCCGCCTCGCGCGCCTCGCTCAGGCGCCGTTCCTGAAAGTCGAAGCGACGAAGTTCACCGAAGTCGGCTACGTCGGCCGCGACGTCGAACAGATCATCCGCGACCTCGTCGAAATCGGCATCGCAGCCTTGCGCGAACGCCGGCGCGGCGACGTCGAAGCCCGCGCCCGCAGCAGCGCCGAAGACCGCGTCATCGACGCGCTTGTCGGCACCAGCGCCTCGGAATCGACGCGCGACGCGTTCCGCCGCAAGCTGCGCGACGGTGATCTCAACGACAAGGAAATCGACATCCAAGTCGCCGACACCGGCGGCATGCCGTCGTTCGACATCCCCGGTATGCCGGGCGCGCAAATCGGCATGATCAATTTGAACGAGATGCTGGGCAAAGCGCTCGGCGGGCGGCAAAAGACGCGCCGCATGAAAGTCGCGGACGCCTATGCGCCCCTCATCGCCGAAGAATCCGACAAGCTGATCGACAACGAAGCCCTGGTGCGAGATGCGATCCGCTCCGTCGAAAACGACGGCATCGTGTTCCTGGACGAGATCGACAAGATCTGCGCCCGCGAAGGTCAAGGCCGCGGCGGCGCCGACGTCAGCCGCGAAGGTGTGCAGCGCGATCTCTTGCCGTTGATCGAAGGCACGACGGTCACGACGAAGCACGGGCCCGTGAAGACCGACCACGTGCTCTTCATCGCCTCCGGTGCGTTTCATCTCGCCAAGCCTTCGGACCTTCTTCCCGAATTGCAGGGGCGCTTGCCGATCCGCGTCGAACTTCAGGCGCTGACGCGCGACGACTTCCGCCGCATCCTGACCGAGACCGAAGCGAGCCTGATCAAGCAGTACAAAGCGCTGATGCAGACCGAGGGCGTCACGCTCGATTTCACCGAAGACGGCATCGACGCGATCGCCGATGCCGCCGCCGAGGTTAATGCGACGGTGGAAAACATCGGCGCGCGCAGGTTGCAGACCGTCATGGAACGAGTGCTCGAAGAGGTAAGCTTCCACGCGCCCGATTCATCCGGTGCTCGCATCACGGTCGACAAGACATTCGTCACGCGAGAAATCGGTGCTTTGACGAAGAATTCCGACCTCTCGCGCTTCATACTTTAACGCGAGGTCCGCTTCGCGCACACTCACGAGACGAGTTCAGAGCCACAAACAAAAACGCTCACTAACGCGTTGAGAACTCTCGCATCTCGCGGTACGTTAACACCCTGGGAAGAATGGGTCGGGCCGCTTTTCAAGCGGTCGAAAACGTGAGAACCGAGGGTCGCGAGTGTCCAAGCGGAACCTCTTCGTCAGCTTCGCCGAAAGCGACGGCGGTCATTCGTATTTGGCCGCGCGCGCCATGCTCGAACCGTCGAGCGTCGCGCATCTGATTTTCAGAACGTCGGTCGCCGACACGCTCGACGCGGTGACGTCGGGCCAAGCGAACTTCGCGGTCGTTCCCGCTTACAATACCATCACGCAATGGGAAGGCGCGACGCTGAAGGCGCTCGCCTCCGGTCAATTCGAAATCTACGCGCAGGTCTGCATGCCGACGAGCTACGTGCTCGTCGCGCACAAGGACTACATGCAGGAGTTCGTGAACACCTACATCAGTCTGCGCGAGCCCGGGCTGGAGGCCACCGCAGAAGACGCAGCGAAGATCTACACGCGCTTCCTCACGCGCATCTTCGTCGGCGCGCAGGCCGACGAGCAATATCGCGGCCGGCTCGTGCGGCCGGACCTGAAGCACGCCGCGATCGAACTCTCGCGCAATCCGCTGCGCATTCTCGAAGAGATGTCGCGCTCGGAATTGCTGAAGGCGCTCGCCGCGCAGTCCGCCGTCGCGCGCAACTTTGGCGGCGGCTTTGGTTTCGGCGGCTATCAGCAAGGGCCGCTGCCCTCGCATGTGTCCGGCGGATCGATCAACGTGGGCACCGCGCCCGTGATGTCGGCCCAACCGATTACGGTCGGTCCCGCGCCGCAGCCGATGGCGCTGATGGATTCGCTCCAAGCGCCCGCTGCTTTGGTCGCCGCGGGCCTGCTCGACGCGCCAGGCGATCCCGAAGGCTGGGATCAGCCCGGCTCGCTCGGCGAAATCGTCTCGCTCCTGCGCAAGCTGCTGGTGCTGCTCAACGTCTACTCGTTCGGCGCGCCCGATCTGCCGGAAAACAAGACCCAATACCTGCTGATTGGCCGCCGCGGCCAACCCGCGCCGGTGAACGCCGTCCGCGCACCCGCGGCTGCGCCGACGCGCATCATGACGCTCGTGCGTCCAAGCGGAAAGAAATCGAGCGCCGATCTCTGGCTGAGGCCCCGCGAACTGCTGACGCGTCGCGCACGCGACCACGGCTATGTGTTCGACCGTCCGCCGCTGATGCTCTCACCGGGCAGCCAGCGCGCCTTCCTGTTCGAAGGCGGCAAGCCGAAGGACGGGGTCTCGCCGAACCCGCTCGGCCTTGCAGAGAGGTTCGTCGATTGGCTGGGCAGCGTCTTCGCGCCGGCGCCGGATGCAAAGGAAAAAGCCAAGGCACCGGACAAATCGCTCAGGAAGGCGATCGAGAAGAAGCAAGAAGGCAAGCCCAAGGACGACAGCCCCGAAAAATTCGACGTCATGTTCCTCGGCCAGTATCAGACCTGGTGCGTAGAACCCGCCGCCGGCAACAGCTGCTGGTGCTGCGAAGAGGCGCATGTCCACAAGCATCTGGAAGAAAGCGGCGTCGGCCTTTGGCCGCTGACGCAGTTCCTGGTCGCAGCTCTCGTGGCGTTGACCGCGCTCGCGCTCATCATCACGCCGATCTACTGCACGATGACCGGCGCTTGCTGGTCGAGCGAACCGCAGCCCACGTTCGAACCACGCGTGATCGCGCCGCCCCCTGCGCCGACGGACACGGCAACCGCGCCTGCGCCCACCGTGAAACCCGCAGCACCCGTCGAAACGGTGCCACGCAGCGCCTATCCGGGTGTCGTCAAAGTAGCGCCGCCGCCTTCGTCCACGCAGGCAGCACCGCCCGTTGTCACGCCAAAAGTCGAAGCGCCGCGTCCACCGCCGGTGTTCCACGTCGCATTCCGCCAGGACAAGGCGAACCTGCTGCCTGATGCGATGGGAGCAATCGCCTCGGCCGCAGCCCAAGCGCTACAGACGAACCGCCCGACGAACATCCGCGTGTTCTCGATCGAAGGCCGCGAAAACGACTCGACGATCTGGCCGCGCCGCGTGCATGCGGTGAAGGACGAACTCGTTCGTCTCGGCGTGCCGTCAAGCCGCATCCGCTACGAAGGCTCGGGCCCTTACCTCATCACGATCCGCAGCACTCAGCCGCAGCGCCCAGGGTCGTCTTCGCGCCGCAGCCAGGAGCAATATCTTGATGCGGTGCCCGACCCGATGAGCGGCGAGTTCTAACGAACGCGCTGCCGCCGCAAATACACATAGATCGCACCGGCGCCACCATGACGCTGGTGCGCGGCCTGAACGCCGACGATCAAAGGCCTGAGCGCCGTCTCCTCAAGCCACCGCGGCACCATCGTGCGCAAGACGCCGGACTTCGACCGCTCGTGCAGCGCAAAGCCGCTCGCTTCGCGCACCGGCGGCGAGCCTTTGCCGGTTACCACGAGAACACAGCGAAACTCGTGCTCGGCAGCACGCCGGAGAAACGACACCAAGCGGTCATGCGCCTGCGCCTGAGTCATGCCATGCAGATCGAGCTTCGCGTCGGGTTCGACCTTGCCGCGCTTGAGCTTCGTGGCTGTCGAACCGTCGATGCCGAACCCCACCGGCGTCCGCGCCGCGGGCTTCACGGCCACGCGCGCTGAAGCAACCGGCGAGGGCAGGGCAGGGGGTGGTTTGTGCCGCTTCTTCTCCGCCGCAAGCTTTGCCGCCTTCTGCGCGCGAAGGCGCCGCACGTCGCGCGTGACCTCGTCCCAAAGCGCGCGCTCTTCCTCGGCGATATCCCGTTTGCGGCTCACTCAGTGAGCCGCGCGGCAACGGCTTTGGGCAACAACACGAAGAGCTGCCCGCGATGCGCCATGCGCCCGGCGATGCTCTCCGCCCGCGCACTGGCACCCCAATAGACGTCCCCGCGCACCGGCCCGCGGATCGCCCCGCCCGTGTCCTGCGCAATCAGCAGACGGCGGAACGCAACGTCCTCGGCCTTCTCGTCCGCCGCAGGCGCGGTCGCCTGTACCCACATCGGCGCGCCTAAAGCATGGAACCTAAGATCGACCGCAAGACTTGCCTCTGCCGTCAGAGCCACGCCTTGCGCGCCATCCGCCCCCATCGCCGGATCGGCGAGTGGCTGCTCTTTGAAGAACACGAACGATGCGTTTTCGTTCAACAGCGCCGGCGCCTTCGAAGGGTTCGCCTTGAGCCACGCCCGGATCGTCTGCATTGACAAGCTTTCGCGCGCGATCGCGCCGCGGTCGACGAGAATGCGCCCGACGGCCGTGTAGGGATGTCCATTCTGTCCGTCATAGGCGACACGCACGACGCTACCGTCGGCGAACCGCACGCGCCCCGACCCTTGCACCTGTAGAAAGAACGCTGCGACCGGATCGTCGACATAGGCGACGACCGAAGTGCGCGCGCCCAGCGCCCCTCTGTCGATTTCAGCCCGCGTCTCGTACGGCACGAGTCGCCCGCCTTCGATCCGTCCGGCAATTCGTTCGCCTTTGAGTGTGGGCCTAAACGCGCCGAGATCGACGGAGACAAGGTCATTGGGCCGCGCATAAATGGGCGTCGCAAATCGGGCTGACGCTTTCCGGCTACCGTTCAACTCGGGCTCGTAGTAGCCGGTGAAAAGCCCGACAGGCTCGCTCTTGTTGAACGCCTGCACGGGTGAGAACCACGCCTCGAAGAACCGGCGCGCCTCTTCACCGCTCTCAGGCGTCGTCTGCAACGCCGCAGAACACGCGCTACGCCAATCGCCGACTGAGCCGTAGGCGGCAACAGGCCCGAACCCGTCGCCGTCGGCGCGCCCGGTGACCCGACGACACGAGGCCTGAAACGCACCGAACGCCGCGCGAACATCGGCGCGCGGCCAATCCTCAAGCGCGGTGAAAGCAGCGGGCCTCAGGACGAGTTCGTCGGGTTTGTCGGAAACAATGCCGGTCAGCGGTCTGCACGCCGCCACCGCCAAAACAAGGATCGTTGCGCCAAGCGCTCGCGAAGCACGCATGGCTGACAGAAATAGGGCGAGTTGCCGGTCGGAGAGAAGGGGGCGCGCGTCCTACGCGCCGGCGGCGGTCGACACCAACTTCCAGTTCGGGTCGGACGACCGCGTATCGCGGGCGAACGTCCACACGTCCGTCACTTCGCGCACGACCCCGGCCGCGCCCTCGATGACGGCCCCGGCCGCATCCCGCGTCGCGCTGATGAGCTCGCTCACGAAGCGCACGGTGACCTCGGCGATACGCCCGCGCAGGCTAACCTCTTCCAGGTTCGTCTGCTTCAAACCGATGAACGAGAAGTCGATCTGATGGCCGGCTTTCTCGCGCGCGCTGATCGCGGCATCGAAGCTTGCATAAACGTCCTCAGCCAGAAGCGGCTTCAGCGCAGAGCGATCGCCTTGCGCGAACGCCTTCGCGATCATCTCATGCGCCATCTTAGCACCCTGCACGAAGCTATCCGGCTCGAACGACGGATCGGCCTGACGCACCGCGTCGACGCCTGCAGCCAGCGGCGAGCCTGCCGGAATCTTCACTTCCGGCGCCGACCGCGGCATTTCGCGGGCGCGCGGCAGCGGTACGACGTTGTCTTCTTTTTGGGCGACGGTCGGCCTGCGGGTTTCCACCCGCTCGCGCCGCGGATCGAACGGAGGCTGTTCATGGCCCGTGCGGCGGCCGAGCGTGGAGTAAAGGCGGTACGCCACGAACGCCGCGAACGCCGCCAAAATCAGAAGCTCCAGCACCGTTGCGTCCATTTGAACCAGTCCGTGAAAGGAAACGCGCACACCCAATTTAGGTCGATTGCCCGAGAAATCACGTCCGGCCGCAAACGAACCTGCGCTTGGGGAGAAAGCCTACCGCGGTAAACCTTTCCGGTCCATAGCGCCGCCCGCTAGAAATTTGCGCAACAGCGCAGCACTTTGCTGCAGAAACACGGGCGGTCGGCGCGCATTGGCTTGTGTCTGCGCCCTTCGGCGTGATAGCCACCCGCGCAAGTTAAATCCAAGCAAATCAAGAAAGCTTTCAAGGACAAGACGATGAGCGACACGCCCGCCAACGGCAATGGCAGCACGCCCGACAATCAGGCTGCGGCCGGCCCCGCGGCGCAGATTCAGGTTCTGGCTCAATACGTTAAGGATTTGTCATTCGAGAATCCTGGGGCACCGATGAGCCTGCAGGGCCAAAAGCCCGCGCTCGAAGTCGGCGTCGATGTCCAGGCCCGCGGCCTGGGCGTCGACCAATACGAAGTGTCGATCCGGGTGCGTGCGGACGCCAAGGCGGCGAACCAGACCGTGTTCGTCTGCGAGGTCACCTATGCCGGCGTCTTCATGCTGAAGAACATCGGCCAGGAGAACGTCCAGCCGATCCTATTGATCGAGTGCCCGCGCCAGCTGTTCCCCTTCGCCCGCCGCGTCGTCGCCGATACGACCCGCGACGGCGGCTTCCCGCCGCTGATGCTCGACCCGATCGACTTCTTGACGCTCTACCGCGCCCAACTTGCTCAGGCGCAAAAGGCGCAGGGCGCTCAAGCCTCGGCCTGAACCTTCCAGATCGCTGACGCGCCGAGGCCGGCAATCGCCGCCTCGTGACGCGAAATCTCGTCGGCCGTCAGCCGCGGCGGCAACGGCGCGGGCCGCGGCACGACGGGCTTGAACGCGGCGGCGCGCTCTTCCCGTGTGGCCGCCGCAGCGATGAGCTCAAGCCCAGGCTGCCGTCCACCCGATAGCTCCAGATAGACTTCGGCGAGCAACGCCGCGTCCAACAACGCGCCGTGGCCTTTGTCCTTGCGTTCGTCGAGCGAGATGTCGAAGCGGCGGCAAAGTGCGTCAAGTGAGGCCGACGCACCCGGGAAACGCCGCCGCGCAATCAGCATCGTGTCCGTCGCGCGCTCAGGCGCAATCGGCGGCTTCTTCAAGCGCGACAGTTCCGCATTCAGGAACTTGAGATCGAACTCGGCATTGTGAATGACGAGCGTGCTGTCGCCGATGAACTCGAGAAACCCTTCCGCGACGTCCGCAAACACCGGCTTGTCGCGCAAGAATTCGGTCGAAAGGTTCGTGATCCTCTGCGACTCTTCCGGTACGTCGCGTTCAGGGTTGATGTACGCGTGATACTTCGCGCCCGTCGGTGTCCGGTTGCGCAATTCCAGACAGCCGATTTCGATGACGCGGTGCCCTTGCGACGGTTCAAGTCCCGTCGTCTCGGTATCGAGAACGATCTCACGCATGATTCGATGTCCAGATGTTGCCGTCACGATGCTTGAGAGCATCGATGATCGCAACGACCTGGGCTTCGGCGTGAGCCAGTCCTTTCGACGTATCAACAACAAAATCGGCGCGCGCGCGCTTCTCGGCATCCGGCATCTGTTTGGCAAGGATCGCGTCAAGTTTTTCCGCGGTCATTCCCGGCCGCGCCAACACGCGCGCGCGCTGAACATCCGCAGGCGCCGACACCACGACGGTGACGTCCACGCGCTTCTCGCCGCCCGTCTCGAACAGCAACGGAATGTCGAGCACGACCATCCGCGCGCCAGACGCCGCAGCGCGCTCAAGGAACGCACGCTGCGCCATCGCGACCAGAGGATGCACAATCGCCTCAAGCTTGCGCAGCGCCGGCACGTTGCCAACAACCTCGCGCGACAGACGCTCGCGGTCGACGCGCCCGTCGACGACGGCCGCGGGGAAAAGCTCGCCGACCGGTGCGACTGCAGCGCCACCTATGTCGTAGAGCGCGTGCACCGTTGCATCAGAATCGCAAACCGGCACGCCGTGACGCGCGAACATCTTTGCGGTTTCGCTCTTGCCCATGCCGATTGATCCGGTGAGACCGATCAACAGCATCAGCCGCGCTCCATCACGCCGACCAAATGCGCCCGCAATTGCGGCGTGACCTTGGGCTCGACGCCGAACCAGGCCGCAAACCCAGGCTGCGCCTGATGCAGCAGCATCCCAAGTCCGTCGATGGCCTTAAGCCCCAACGCCTTCGCCTGCGCAAGCAACGCCGTCTCGTGCGGCCGATAAACGATGTCGATAACAGCAGAACCTCTGGACATGGCGCCAAGATCGACAGCAAGCGGCGGTTGGCCGGCCATACCCAAACTCGTCGTATTGACCAAAAGGTACGCCTCACCAAGCGCCGCAAGCCCTTCTTGAGCGACAACCCGTGCTCCGAACAGCGCCGCCAAGGCCTGCGCCTTATCGAGTGTGCGATTGACGACGACGACGCGCGCAGCGCCCAAACCAATCAATGACGCGATAACCGCCCGCGCCGCGCCGCCGGCGCCAAGCACTACGGCGACGCGGTTCGAAAGCGAACCGATCCCGTTGTCGCGCAGCAATTGCGAGAAGCCGTAAACGTCGGTGTTTCGTCCCAGCACTCGCCCCTCGTCGAACACGATCGTATTGACCGCGCCCGTTATCCGCGCCGCCTCGTCGTGACCGGTGCTCAGCGCGAACGCCGCTTCCTTATGCGGCAGCGTCACGTTCAGTCCGCGAAACCCAAGCTTGGGCAGCGCTGCAAACGCATCCTTGAAATCACCGGGCGCAATCGCAAGCGGCACGTATGCGGCGTCGAGCTTGTGCTCTTCGATCCAGAATCCATGCAACGCCGGCGACAGGCTGTGCCCGATCGGCCAACCCGCGACACCGGCAAGTTTTGCGCGTCCTGAAATCATGTCGAGACAATGCCATGGGTGCGCAAAAAATCGAGCAGCGGTAGAAGCGGCAGTCCCTGGATCGTGAAGCTGTCGCCGTCTATGCGCGAAAACAGCTGAATCCCCAAGCCTTCCACATGATAGGCACCGACACTCCGTAGGATATCCTCACCGGCCTCCACCAGATACGCATCGAGAAACGCCTCGGAAAACGGCCGCATCGTCATCCGCGCCTCCCGCACCTCGCGCCACACGACCCCTCCATCGCGAGCGACACACACAGCCGACGACAACACGTGCGTCTGCCCGCGCAGCTTCAAAAGCTGCGATCGCGCCGCCGCACGCACCATCGGTTTCTCGAAAAGTTCGCCGCCGCAACTCAACACCTGGTCCGCCCCAACGACGAACGCCCCCGGCCGCCGGTTTGAAACCTGTAGCGCTTTGACTTCCGCAAGCAGATCGGCGGCATCCCGCCCACTGGCCCGCTCAGCGGCAAGCGATTGCAACATCGTCGTCTCGTCGACCGCCGCGGGATCGACTGAGAACATTACCCCCGCCGCCCGCAGCAACCGCTGCCGCGCCGCACTCGACGAAGCGAGAATAAGCTCTGTCATTCCACAAGCTGTTGACGAACACGGCTGTGCAACGCGAGCACCGCCGCGGCCGTTTCCTCAATCGACCGCCGCGTCACATCGATCACCGCCCAACCCTTTTCCGCAAACAGCCGCCGCGCGAACGCCACCTCCGCCCGCACCGAATCCAGGTCGATGTATTCGGTCTCCGTCTCTTCGTTCAGCGACAGCAGACGGTTCCGGCGAATTTGGATCAAGCGTTCGGGACTGGCGATCAACCCGACAACCAACGGTCGCCTTAACTCATCAAGTTCCGGCGGCAACCCTATCCCCAGAACAATCGGAATGTTCGCGGCCTTCACACCGCGGTTCGCCAAGTAAATGCACGTCGGCGTCTTGGACGTCCGGCTCACCCCGACCAACACGACATCCGCCATATCGAGCGTTGCCGCACTCTGCCCGTCGTCATGCGCCATCGTGTAGTTCAACGCATCGATCCGCGCGAAGTAACGGGCGTCGAGATCATGCTGCCCGCCGGGCCGATGACTGACCTCCGCGCCCAGATAGCCGCCAAGCACACCCATCACTGGATCAAGAACAGCAACCGACGGCTGACCTATTTCGCGGCAGCGCGTTTCCAGCGCCGTACGAAGCTCATTGTTCATGATCGTATGCAACACGAGACCTGGCGCCGCCTCTATCTCCAGCAGCGCGCGATCAAGCTGCTTGCGGTTTCGCACCAAGGGATAGACATGTTCGATGGGCCGGCCCGTCTCGAACTGCGCACACGCCGCCTTACCGACCGCGTTCAACGTCTCGCCCGTCGAGTCCGACACGAGGTGCAAGTGGAAGTAGATTGCGAGGCTCTGTGGGCTCTGCGCCACGTTTGCGGATTATCCTGTGAAAAGGCACGGAGATAAGACCGGGGAGAACCTAGGGATGCAAGACCTATGTCCTTGCCCCCACGTTTACCCGTATCATTCACCGTGCCATTTCCACCGCACACAAGCGCCGTAGCAAAGTTTCCCACGCTTTCGAACCGACCCATGTTTCCACATTCGCCGCTGCACGAGAGCTGAGGAAATTGCATCGAATCCGCATTGCATCCCCAAATGGGGAAAGCCTTCGCCCCTGGGCATCACCCTGGGGATCGGCGATGGAGCGTCGCTCTGTCCCAATTCTCCACACGCCCTACATCTTCCTTCAGCCTTTCTACTCTCTATAAAGAACTTAAGATTTTAGTAGGAAGCAGTGTGGCTGAGCAAAACGGCAAACCGATCTTGAACGCGCTTCGAGGCACGGCCGTCGAACCGAGACCGGTTTGGCTGATGCGCCAAGCTGGCCGTTATTTGCCCGAATATCTCGCGTTGAGATCGAAGGCCTCCGACTTCATGACGCTGTGCCTGACGCCGGAACTCGCAACCGAAGTCACACTCCAACCGATCAAGCGCTTCGGTTTCGATGCTGCCATTCTGTTTGCCGATATTCTGTTGGTGCCGCACGCGCTCGGACAACGCGTTTGGTTCGAACAGGGTGAGGGCCCAAAACTTGAACCGCTGACGGACGACATCCGAAAAAACTTCGCCAAGCACAGCTCGATGTCAGCGCTTGCGCCAGTCTACGAAACGATCGCACGCACCAGAGCAAAACTGCCGCCTTCAACAACCCTGATTGGTTTTGCCGGCGCACCGTGGACGGTTGCGACCTACATGATCGCTGGCGGCAGTTCCGACGACAGCACGCCGGCACGCCTGTTCGCGCTGCGCGACCCGAAAGCGTTTTCGGCGCTCATCGAAACGCTCATCGAGGCGACGGCAACATACTTGATTGCTCAAGTCGAAGCGGGCGCTGAGGCACTGCAGTTGTTTGAAAGCTGGGCCGGAACCATACCGGCCGCCAAGATCGATACCTATTCCGTGAACCCGCTTCGCCGCATCATCACGAAGGTCCGTGAGCGCGCACCGAACACGCCGATCGTCGTATTTCCGCGTGGCGCCGGCGCGAACTACGGGGCTTACGCGCACATCGGCGCGGCCGCGATTTCGATCGATGCGCACACACCGCTGACGTGGGTTCGCGGACAGGCAGGCAACGCCACACTCCAAGGCAACCTCGATCCCCTGGCACTGATCGCCGGCAGTGGCGCACTCACCGCGGCCATTGATCAGATCCTGGACGACACCCGTGGCACCCCGCACATTTTCAACCTCGGCCATGGCATTCGCCCCGAAACGCCGATCGCGCACGTCGAACAGATGCTGGCGCACATCAGGGCGCGGCGCTCATGAGGGTTGCGGTCGTTCTCTTCAACCTCGGCGGACCGGCATCGCTTGAGGCGGTGGAGCCGTTTCTGTTCAACCTGTTCAACGACGCTGCGATCATCCGTGTGCCCCAGCCGTTCCGCTGGCTGCTCGCGAAGCTGATCTCGAAGCGCCGCACGCCGCAAGCCCGCGAAATCTACGCAAAGATGGGCGGCAGCTCGCCCATTCTGGGTCAGACCTACAACCAAGCTGCGGAGCTGCGAACAGCTCTGGCAGGCAGCGGATTCACCTGTGAAACGTTCGTCGCGATGCGCTACACGGCCCCACGCGCGTCGGACATCGCCGAACAGGTCCGCCGCTTCCGCCCGAACAAGATCGTGCTTCTGCCGCTCTACCCGCAATACTCGACCACCACGTCGCGTTCGTCGCTGCGCGAGTGGACGCGCCTAGCCCGCGCGCTGAAGATCGAAGCGCCGGCCTCAACCGTCTGCTGTTACCCGACAAATGCCGGCTTCATCACCGCGCAAGCCGAACTGATCAAAGAAACGTTGGCGCAATTGCCGCCAAACGTTCGCTTTCGCCTGTTGCTGTCGGCGCACGGCCTGCCTGAACGCGTGGTTGCCGGCGGCGATCCTTATCAAGCGCAGGTCGAGCAAACGGCAAAGGCGCTGGTGACCGCACTGGAACGCCCCGATCTCGACTGGCGCGTCACCTACCAAAGCCGCGTCGGCCCGCTGAAATGGATCGGCCCCGCAACCGATGATGAAATCAAACGCGCGGGCAGCGAAGGCCTCGCGGTCGTCATTGCGCCGATCGCCTTCGTCTCGGAACACTCGGAAACGCTCGTCGAGCTCGACATGGAATACGCCCATCTGGCGGCCGAGAGCGGCGTGCAGCATTATCTGCGTGCCCCCACGGTGGGCACGCACCCGGCCTTCATCAAGGGCTTGGCCAAACTCGTCCGCGAAGCCCTGCCCGCGGCTGGCACGCGCCCCGACGGCGGCATCCGCATGTGTCCGGGCCGTTGCGGCGAGTGCGCGCTCGAAAGGAAGGCCGCATGAGCGAAACGCTTCTGGCGCTCTATCCTTGGATGAAGTCGTTCCACATCATCGCCGTCATCGCTTGGATGGCGGGGATGCTCTATCTGCCGCGCCTCTTCGTCTATCATTGCGAGACGGCGCCCGGCACGCCGGAGTACGAACGCTTCAAGGTGATGGAGCGCAAACTCATGCGCATCATCATCAACCCCTCGATGATCGTCGTTTGGGTGCTGGGGCTGATACTGGCCGAGACGCTGCACGCCTGGACGGAGACCTGGTTCATTCTGAAGCTGATCCTGGTCACAGCCCTGTCCGCCCTCCACGGCATGCTCTCGCGCTGGCGGCGCGACTTCGAGCACGGCCGGAACACGAAGACCCAGCGCTTCTACCGCATCGTCAACGAGGTCCCCGCGGTGCTGATGGCCTTCATCGTGATCCTGGTCGTCGTGAAGCCTTTTTGAAGGCCGCAAATCCCGGCAATCGACGGGAAATCCGCCATGGAAAGCCCCTTTAAACTCGGGTATGACTAGGCTACATAGTGATTTGTCATCCGACACACGCCCGGAAACGCCTGTAGACGGAGCCGCCCTCCCACGCAATGTCGCGCGTGGCCGGGATAAGGCTCGCGGACAGGCACTCAAGCCACAGCTGAGACTTTTCCGGGCGCGCCCGACCTGATCCCCTTCACGGCAACCGCGCGCGGCTCAAGGCGCAAGGGTTCGCCCGAAGCCTCCCTTCACGACACCTACCCTTTCACACGACAGACTGAGAGTACCGACCTATGTCGCTTCAAGAAGTGATGAAGCTCCAAGACCTGAAAACGAAATCGCCCGCGGCGCTGCTCGAGTTCGCCGAAGAGTTGAAGATCGAAAACGCGAGCGCAATGCGCAAACAGGACATGATGTTTGCGATCCTGAAGCAGCTCGCCGAGCAGGAGGTGGAAATCACCGGCTCGGGCGTCGTCGAGGTCTTGCCCGACGGCTTCGGCTTCCTACGCGCACCGGAATCGAACTATCTGCCGGGCCCGGACGACATCTATGTCAGCCCGTCCCAAATCCGCCGCTTCGCGCTCCGCACCGGCGACACCGTCGACGGTCCGATCCGCGGTCCGAAGGACGGCGAGCGCTACTTCGCGTTGCTCAAGGTCAACACGATCAATTTCGAAGACCCCGAGAAGCAGAAGCACAAGGTCCACTTCGACAATCTGACGCCGCTCTATCCCGACAAGCGGCTCAAGATGGAGATCGCCGACCCGACAATCAAAGATCGTTCGGCCCGCGTGATCGACATCGTGGCCCCGCTCGGCAAGGGCCAGCGCGCGCTGATCGTCGCCCCGCCCCGCACGGGTAAGACCGTGCTGCTGCAGAACATCGCAAAGTCGGTCGCCGCGAACCATCCGGAATGCTTCCTGATCGTCCTCCTGATCGACGAGCGCCCCGAAGAAGTCACCGACATGCAGCGCACCGTGAAAGGCGAGGTCATCTCCTCGACGTTCGACGAGCCCGCGTCCCGCCACGTCCAAGTCGCCGAAATGGTGATCGAGAAGGCCAAGCGCCTCGTCGAACACAAACGCGACGTCGTCATCCTGCTGGACTCGGTCACGAGGCTGGGCCGCGCCTACAACACTGTCGTCCCCTCATCGGGCAAGGTGTTGACGGGCGGCGTCGACGCGAACGCGTTGCAGCGCCCGAAGCGTTTCTTCGGCGCGGCGCGCAACATCGAAGAAGGCGGCTCGCTGACCATCATTGCGACCGCGCTGATCGACACCGGCAGCCGCATGGACGAAGTCATCTTCGAAGAGTTCAAAGGCACCGGTAACTCGGAAATCGTGCTCGATCGCAAGGTCGCCGACAAGCGCGTCTTCCCGTCGATGGACATCTTGAAGTCCGGCACCCGCAAGGAAGAATTGCTCACCGACAAGAACACGCTTCAAAAGACCTACGTCCTGCGCCGTATCTTGAATCCGATGGGCGCGACCGATGCGATCGAATTCCTGCTCGACAAGATCAAGAGCACGAAGACGAACGGCGAATTCTTCGACGCGATGAACACCTGAAGGCCTTAGAGATTGGGCGCGTTCGGCACGTATGTTTGCCTCACGCTGAACGCGCCCGGCCTCGTTCTCGAACCGCTGACCGCCGCGCACGCGGGCGAGCTCTTTCCCCGCCTTCAAGATCCCGCGCTCTACACCTACATCCCGCAAGACCCGCCCTCGCTCGAATCTCTGAGCGCGCGTTATGCGAGACTTCAAAGCCGCCGCTCGCCCGACGGCAACGAACTATGGCTGAACTGGGTCGCGCGCCGTGGCGACGACGCCGTAGGCACCGTTCAGGCGACGTGCCGGCCTGACGGCGTCGCTGCCATCGCCTACGATATTTTCGTTCCGTTTCAACGCCGGGGCCTGGCGACGAAAGCGGTCACCGCCATGCTGGATCATGTTCGCGCGGCCGCTGGAATCACGACGGCAAAAGCTCTCGTCGACACACGCAACACCGCCTCGATCCGCTTGCTCGAACGCCTGGGCTTTTCCCGCATGCGGCTGATCGAGAACGCCGACCATTTCAAAGGCGCGCGCAGCGATGAGTACGAATACGCGCGCGAACTGAAGGCCGCGACATGAAGCTGACCACGACCACAATCAAGGTGCGGACCAATGGTCCCGGCCTGACCGACATCACCGCGCCTGTCGCCCGCTGGCTTGGAACGCAGAAGCCCGTCGACGGCCAACTTACGCTGTTCATCCGCCACACCTCCGCCTCGCTGGTTATCCAGGAAAACGCCGACCCCGACGTGCTGGCCGATCTCGAAGCGTTCATGCGCAAGCTCGCGCCGTGGGAGGGCGCCTACCGCCATCGCACCGAAGGGCCGGACGACATGCCGGCCCACATCCGCGCGGCCCTGACCCAGACCTCGCTCACGATCCCGGTGATCGACGGCGCCCTCGCGCTCGGGACCTGGCAGGGCGTCTATGTCTGGGAACACCGCGCCGATCCCCAAACCCGTCACGTGATCGTGCAACTCTTGGCCACGTGACGCGCGCACCATCCGCCGCTAAGTTCCGCTCCGGCTTTGGGGTGTGTCGGAGAGTGGGAATGCGCGCGCTGATATGTCTTGTGCTGACTGTGACGGCGCTGACCGCGCCCGCTCGCGCCGAGGGCGTGAGCTTGAGCCCGGAACGCCAAGCCTATCTCGAAGGCGTGTGGAGTGGCCTCTCGACGGAGGTCAGCGCCGACAAGCTCTGCTCGCAGCAAACCCCGCCGCCGGACGCGACGGCGCTCTCGATCGAGTTCATGCGCTCGGGCGGCGTCGCCTTCGCCGACGACGGCAGCGAGGCTGCCTCCCGCGGGCCCATCACCGAAGCGAGCGAAGAGAACGGCATCGTCTCGCTCACGTTCGGCAACGAGGTTTGGCGCCTGCGCCCCGACGGTCCGAACATCATGTACCGCGTCCGCTCCTCCGCCTCGCTGGGCGGCGGCGTCGACACGATGGTCTTCAAGCGCTGCAAGAGCGCAGCCGACCGCGCCGCGATCGCGCTCGACGACGATGCGCTGAAGTTCCTTGCCGCCGACCTGCCGGGCGACGAAGCGTTCTTCATGGACGACCGCCTCGCAGCCAAGACCGGCGATCGCTGCGCAGTGCAGGAGACGCAGTATCTGTTCTTCGTCCTGATCGGACCGTCCGAGTTCCGCCTGAGCCGCTGGAACAGTTTTGCGATCGCCGACAAACTCGCCTCCAACAAGTCGGCGAAGTTGCCCCCGCTCGATCCCGTTGCGAATTGGCGCATCGAGAGCGCGCGCATCGACGGCGCGAAATACGCGTTCCGCCTGCGCGAGTACGAGAGCGCCGACGCCTTGCCAGAAACGATCCACGTCCAGGTCAAGCCCGACGGTTCCATCGTTGTCCCCGAATGGCGGCGCACCTATGTACGCTGCAAAGGCTTCCAATCGCGGAGTTAGCTGCCCATGACGATCCATCGTCTGGCGGCGGGCACGTTGCTCGCCGCGTTCGCGGTCGCGGGCTGCGCCCGCGCCGAAACGGAATCTCGAACGGTCGACTCCAGCGCCGGCAAGCTCACCGTCGAAGAGCGGGCCGAGAATCTGAACCATCCTTGGGGCCTCGCGTTCCTTCCCGACGGAAGACTGCTCGTGACCGAGCGCGCAGGTCGCCTACGCATCTTGGGCACGGACGGCAAACTCTCGGAGCCCCTCGCGGGCGTGCCTGCCGTACAGGCGCGCGGGCAGGGTGGTCTGCTCGACGTGGCGCTCGATCCGGACTTCGCGCAGAACCGCCTGGTCTACATTTCCTTCGCCGAGCCCGGCGGTGAAGGCGCCTCCAGCGCGTTCGCCCGCGGCACGCTCGCCGAAGGCCGTATCGACGGCCTCAAAGTCATCTTCCGACAACAGCCCAAGGTCTCCGGCAACGGCCACTACGGCGGACGCATCGTGTTCCCACCGACGGGCCATGTCTTCCTGACGACGGGCGACCGCCAAAAGCTCGACCCCGCGCAAGACCTGATGAGCCATCTGGGCAAGGTCATCCGCCTCAATCGCGACGGCTCCGTGCCCGCGGACAACCCATTCATCCGAAGCACCGGCGCAAAGCCTGAGATCTGGTCCTACGGCCACCGCAACATCCAGGGTGCTGCGATCGAGCCTGGCACGGGCGCGCTTTGGACGATTGAGTTCGGTCCTGCCGGCGGCGACGAATTGAACAAACCCGAACCCGGCAAGAACTACGGTTGGCCGTTGGTCAGCTGGGGCAGCCACTATGACGGGCGCGACATCCCCGACCCGCCGACGCGCCCCGACCTCGCCGATGCCGTGAAGTACTGGAACCCGACGATCGCCCCCTCGGGCATGATCTTCTACACGGGCACGATGTTCCCGCAGTGGAAGAACAACATCCTGATCGCTGGCTTGGGCACGCTGGGCATCGTTCGGCTCGAAATCAAAGACGGCAAGGTCGTGAACGAAGAACGCATCGAACTTGGCCGTCGCATCCGCGACGTCGAGCAAGCGCCCGACGGCTCGATCTACGTCGCGACGGACGACGACGACGGCCGCCTCTGGCGCCTGTCGAAGAAGTAGATCCAGCCGACAAAAACGATCCGTCGGCCCAAAAAAACGTCATGGCCGGCCTTGACGTTCAGCCCGGACACATCACCGACGGGACAACAAGAGCGGAGGTTCGAGTCTGAAGCTTGGTCACGGCTGGTACAACTCACCGCGCCGTCATTCCGCCGTCCACGACGAGCTCCGACCCCGTCATGAACGCCGCATCGTCGGAGGCCAGGAACACGACCGCGTTCGCGATGTCGGCGGCCTCGCCGAATCGCCCGAGCGGGTGCAGCGCGATCGCGTTGGCGCGCACTTCGTTCGCGCTGCCGCCGCCGACCGCCTCG
>JAEUML010000056.1 GCA_016792785.1 Alphaproteobacteria bacterium | reverse complement strand
GCGTTTCCGGGGCACATCGCTTGCGATAGCGCATCGAACTCGGAGCTTGTCGTGCCGCTGATCAAGGGCGGTGTGGTGCACGGCGTGCTCGATCTCGACAGTCCGCTTCACGCGCGCTTCGATGCGGAGGATCGCGCCGGGTTTGAGGCGCTGGTTCGCCTGTTCATCGATGCCACCGACTTTGCGAGGGTTCATGCTTGAGTTGCGTCCGAACTGCGAGTGCTGCGACCGCGACTTGCCGCCTGCGGCCACGAACGCGATGATTTGCACGTTCGAGTGCACGTACTGCGCCGACTGCGCGACCGGCGTGCTCAAGGGCAAGTGTCCGAACTGCGGCGGCGAATTGGTGCGCCGTCCGATCAGGCCGGCCGACAAACTCGCGAAGTTTCCCGCGTCGACGAAGCGCGTCCTGAAGGCGAAGGGCTGCGCGGCCTGAGAAAAAAAGGCCGGACCGCTGGGGTTGATCAGCAGCCCGGCCTCGTCACGCCTTGCCGATGCGTTGGGGGCAACATCGGCAGCTTTTTCCAGGAAGGGGAAATCCTGGCGCCGGAGCCCTGTATCTGGGGGAGAACCGCTCCGGCCTTTATGAGATAGGTATGTCGGGCGGCGTTCTCAAGGCTGCATTACGCCTACGGAAACCGCGTCAGAACGCCCATTCACGGGCTTGTGAAACCAGGAAATCGCGGAACACGGCGACGCGTTTCGAACCGCGCATCGCTTCGGGATAGCAGAGATAAACCTCGTAGCACGGCCCTTGGGTTTCGCAGGCGACGCGCGCGAGTTTGGAATTGCCGTGCGCGAAATAGTCCGGCAGCGCGCCGAGGCCGATGCCGAGTTCGATCGCCTTGCCCATCGCGATGATGTTGTTGACGCAGAGCACGGGCTGGCGCGGATGGCCGGGCTTGCGGCCGACTTCGGCCAGCCAGTTCACTTTGCTGAGTTCCGGCGGCGCGGTGCCGTAGGTGATGATGTTGTGACTGTCGAGGTCGTCGATCGCCGCCGGTTGGCCGCGGCGCGCGACGTAATCGGGTGCGGCGTAGATGTGATACGTGACGTCGAACAGCTTGCGCTGGATCAGGTCGCTTTGCACCGGCTGGCGCATGCGCAGCGCCACGTCAGCCTCGCGATGGATGAGGTCGAGTTCGCCGTCGTGCAGGATCAGGTGCACGCGGATGTCGGGATGAACGTCCACGAACTTGCGCAAACGGGGGGTCAGCCAATACGTACCGATGCCGACGGTCGCGGTGACGCGCAAGTCTCCTTGCGGCGTGTCGCGGCTTTCGAGCAGTTCTTCTTCGACGCGCTGCAGGTGATCGAAGATCTGCTTCGTCGATTCGAAGAGGCGGGCGCCTTGTTCGGTCAGCACTAGGCCGCGGGCGTGGCGCGAGAACAGCGGGACCTTCAGTTCCTCCTCCAAGGCGCTGATCTGGCGGCTGACCGCCGACTGGCTCAAGTCCAACTCCTCGCCCGCATGCGTCAGGCTTCCTGCGGTCGCCACCGCATGGAAGACGCGCAAACGGTCGAGGTCCATCGCCATTACTCGGCCGCTTCCTTCATGGTGTCGTGATGGGCGAGGAATTTCTCCGCCTCAAGTGCGGCCATGCAGCCCATGCCGGCGGCGGTGACCGCCTGGCGGAAAATGCGGTCCTTTACGTCTCCGGCGGCAAAGACGCCGGGGATGTCGGTCGCAGTCGAATCTGGTTTCGTCTTGATGTAACCGTCGGCGTCCATCGCGACCTGACCTTTGAACAGCTCGGTTGCGGGGGCATGGCCGATCGCGACGAAGAGGCCGTCGGCGGGCAAATCGGTGAGCGCGCCTGTGCGCACGTTGCGAAGTTTCACGTTCGTGACGGATTTCGGCTCGCTCGTGCCTTCGACCGCATCGACGGCCGAATCCCAAACGGTTTTGATTTTCGGGTGAGCGAACAGGCGCTGCTGCAACATCTTCTCCGCGCGCAACGAATCGCGACGGTGGACCAGCGTCACCGACTTCGCGAAGTTCGTCAGGAACAGCGCTTCTTCGACGGCGGTGTTGCCGCCGCCAACGATCGCCACGTCCTTGCCGCGATAGAAGAAACCGTCGCAAGTGGCGCAAGCGGAGACGCCGTGTCCCTTAAACGCCTCTTCCGACGGAAGGCCCAGCCAGCGCGCCTGCGCGCCGGTCGCGATGATCAGCGTGTCGCAGGTGTAGAGCGTGCCGCTGTCGCCGGTGAGGCGGAACGGGCGCGATTTCAGATCCGCGTTCACGACAATATCGTCGATGATCTTCGTGCCGACGTGTTCGGCCTGCGCCTTCATCTGCTCCATGAGCCAGGGGCCCTGGATCGTTTCGGCAAAGCCCGGATAGTTCTCGACGTCGGTTGTGATCGTGAGCTGGCCGCCCGGCTGCAGGCCCGCGACGAGCACGGGCTCGAGCATGGCGCGCGCCGCGTAGATGGCCGCCGTGTAACCCGCGGGGCCAGAGCCCAGAATCAGCACTTTCGCGTGAAGCGTCTTCGTCATTCAGCCCTGCCTGCTGCCCGCAAAGCACCATATAGGAACCGCTGCAGGCCACCCGCAAGTGCGCGCGGCATCACGCAGCGTTTACCTAAGGTTCGAGGCCGATTTTGCGCCGGATCACGTGGGCGACACGCGCGGTTTCGTTCAACGGTTCGTAGCGCCACGCCTCGATGGCGCCGTTGAAGGGGCGGGTGATTCCCTTCTTCGTCAAACTTGCGTGAAGGCGGTCGAACTTCGCGCCGCCGCCGGGGAGACCGATGATGTGCACCGGTTTGCCGGTCGCGGCCGCTTCGACCGCCATGTTCGTCGAGTCCGACGTTACGAGGATCGCATCGGCGAGCGCGAGAAGGCCTATGTACGGATTGTCGCCTGCGCCGTCGAAGACGTAACTGCGCGTGCCGGCGAGCGCGTTGCGGATGATCTTCTCTTGCGTCTCGCCCGTGCGGCGCGAGGTCGTCACCATCAGGCCATGACCCTGCGCCGCGAGGGCCTTCAGCTTGGCCGCAAGTTCGCGCGCGTCGTCGTCGCTGAAGCGATGCGATTTCGATGCGCCCCCGACGAGCACGGCCACGCGCGGATGCGGCAGTCGCTCGAACGTCTTTGCCCATCGCGCCGCCGCGGTGTCGAGCGTCGCCTTCGTGACGCCGTTTGGGCTGCCAATGATCGGCATGACGTTGTCGCCAGTGAGGCCGTCGTGCTCCGGCGGCACGACGAGGTCGAAGCGCTTTGGATCAATACGCGGATGCTGAAGTTGAACGGTGAACGTGG
>JAEUML010000034.1 GCA_016792785.1 Alphaproteobacteria bacterium | reverse complement strand
CCGCCGCCGCATCGAAATTGCAACTGCAACGGTTGCCGCGAACACCGCGATCCCGCCCAGAGGAATGATGAGAAACGCCCGCGGATCGCCACCGCCCGGCGCATGCCCTCGTGCTGCCGCCGCAAGCGCCGTTGCGACGCCAACGACCGTCATCACAGCCGCAAGCAAAGCTCCCAGCGCGCCCAATCGCCGGTGCATCGTGATGCGCCCGCCAGCCGCCAAACGCGTCTGCACAAGCAGCAAGGCGATCCACAACGTGAACACGGCGCCGTGCATCTGCGCCAGCGCGGTCAGGGCCGGCCCGTCGAACGCGCCACTGAGATAGAACGTCGGCGCAAACCCGGCGAAAACAACCGCCGCAATCAGATAGGCCGTCGCCTCGAAGAAGCGCCCCGAATCCCACGCCGCACAATCCCTTCGCCGTCCATGGCATCTCCCACAAAGCCCAACCCCAGATACTACGGATGCCGGGCATTGCGGGTTGCATGGGACCCTAGCCAACCCACGCCCGGATCGTCTCACTGACAAGCGCCGGCTTTTCGTACACGATCCAATGGCTTCCGTCGGGGACGCGGCGCACGTCGACGTTCGGTACCCAGCGCTCCAACCCTTCGACACAACCCGGCAGCAGCGACGTATCCTGTTCACCCCAGATGACAAGCGTCGGCACGCGCACCATCAACGCTTCGTCATTGTAGACCTCAACCACCGGCGCAGCGCCCGGTTTCGGCGGGTCCATCCGCATCGCGCGGTACCAGTTGAACATGCCCGTGAGCGCGCCGGGCTCGCTCCATGCCTGTACGAACGCTGCGCGGTCGGCGGCGTTCAAATGCCCGGCCTCCGCCGTCTTCGCGAGCGACCGCCACAAGAGCGCATAGTCGTTGGCCGCATACCGCGCCTCGGCCCCCTCCGCGCGCAGCTCGTGGATGTATTGCGAGGCCGCCGCTTGCGCCGGGTTCTTCGCGATCTCGCGCTGAAACGCCCCCGGATGCACGGCGTTCACGATCACAAGCTTGTCGATCAACTCCGGCCGCTTGATCGCAAACGCCCAAGCGAGCGCCCCGCCCCAATCATGCGCGATCAGCGTGAACTTCCGCTTCGGCGAAAACTGCGCCGCGAACGCGACGACATCGTCGATCAGCCGCTTCGTGCGATACCGCGCGACATCCGCTGGCTTCGACGAAAGACTGTACCCCGGCAAATCCGGCGCAACGCAAAGATACCTGTCCCCGAGATCGGCCAACTGATGCCGCCAAGCATACCAAAACTCCGGAAACCCATGCAGGAAGAGCAGAAGGTGCCCATCCGGCGGTCCACTGGACGCATAATGCAGCTTCAACTCATTCGTCTCAGCGAATCCGTGACGGAACATCACTCTTCACCCTTCTTCCGTCGCTTCTTGCCGCCGGTCAGCGCACGCACCATGCCGCGCAGCGTCTGAACCTCCTGATAGGTCAACCCCGCGCGGTGCCACATGTTGCGCATGTTCTGCACCATCGCGGCACGCTTGTCCGGCGGGAACAGGAATTCCGTGCGGTCGAGTTCGCCTTCGATATGTTCGAAGAACCCGATCAAATCCTCCTTGTTCGCGAGCGCCGAGCGCCGATACTTCGCCGGCACCTTGAACTCGGGCTTCTCCTGCGTGCCTTTGAACCACTCGTAGGCCACGACCGCGACAGACTGAGCGAGATTCAGCGACGCGAACTCCGGGTTCGTCGGTATCGTCAAAATCGCGTCCGCGAGGATCACCTCTTCGTTCGTGAGCCCCATCCGCTCCGCACCGAACATCACGCCACACGCCCTGTCTTGGGCAAGCTCGGCGGCCAACTCCGCGACCGCCTCGTCCGGCGTGACGACGCGCTTTGCCATCAGCCGGTCGCGTCCCGTCGTCGCGAAGATAAGCCCGAGATCGGCGACCGCCTCCTCCATCGTCGCGAACACGCGGGCCTTCTCGAGCACAACGGCCGCCCCCACCGCCATCGCCTCGGCCTTCTTGTTCGGCCATGCTTCGCGCGGGTTCACGAGCCTGAGATCGGTCAGTCCGAAGTTCAGCATCGCGCGCGCCGCCGCGCCGATATTCTCGCCGATTTGCGGGTTTGCGAGGATGACCGCCGGTGTCTTCATGGCAGCTTGCGCGGGGACCCACCCGCCGCTAAACACCAGCGCGAACCGCGCACATTCTCAAGAGAAAGTTCCATGGCGAAGATCAAGGTGAAGACCCCGGTCGTCGATCTCGACGGCGACGAGATGACCCGCATCATTTGGGACCTCATCAAGAAGAAGCTGATTCTTCCCTATCTCGACATCGACATCAAATACTACGATCTGGGCATCGAATACCGCGACAAAACCGACGATCAGGTGACGATCGAAGCGGCCGAGGCGATCAAACGCTACGGCGTCGGCGTCAAATGCGCGACGATCACGCCCGACGAGGCGCGCGTGAAGGAATTCAAGCTGAAGAAGATGTGGAAGTCGCCGAACGGCACGATCCGCAATATCCTGGACGGCACCGTCTTCCGCGAACCCATCATCTGCCGCAACGTGCCGCGTCTCGTCCCCGGCTGGACCGACCCGATCGTCGTCGGCCGTCACGCGTTCGGCGACCAGTACAAGGCGACCGACTTCGTCGTCCCTGGCAAAGGCAAGCTCACCATCACGTTCACGCCCGAAGGCGGCGGCGCACCGATCAGCCACGAGGTGTTCAGCTTTCCCGGCGGCGGCGTCGCGATGGCGATGTACAACCTCGACGACTCGATCAAGAACTTCGCGCGGTCGTGCTTCAACTACGGCCTCGACCGCGGCTGGCCGGTTTACCTGTCGACCAAGAACACGATCCTGAAGGCCTATGACGGCCGCTTCAAGGACCTGTTCGAGCAGGTCTTCAACGCCGAATTCAAAGCGAAGTTCGACGCGAAGAAGATCGTCTACGAACACCGCCTGATCGACGACATGGTGGCCTCCGCCTTGAAGTGGAGCGGCAAATTCGTCTGGGCCTGCAAGAACTATGACGGCGACGTGCAATCGGATTCGGTGGCGCAAGGCTTCGGCTCGCTGGGCCTCATGACGAGCGTGCTTCTCACCCCCGACGGCCAGATCATGGAGGCCGAGGCCGCCCACGGCACCGTCACGCGCCACTACCGCCAATGGCAGAAGGGCGAACAAACGTCGACGAACTCGATGGCTTCGATCTTCGCTTGGACGCGCGGCCTCATTCACCGCGGCAAGCTCGACGCCACGCCCGACGTCACCCACTTCGGTGAAACGCTGGAAAAGGTGTGCATCGACACGGTCGAAGCGGGCGACATGACGAAGGACCTATCGCTCCTCGTCGGCCCGGATCAGAAGTGGCTGTCAACCGAAGGCTTCCTCGACAAGATCGACGCGAACTTGCGCAAGGCGATGAAGATCGCCTGAAAGAGCCGCGCCGCAGACGCCTGCGCGTCTCAAACCAGAGGGTCGCCGAGTGGGCGGTCGGAGGGGTGCTGCGCCATCTCGTCGGCGACGACGTCGGTCGTCTCGTCCGCCCATTCGCCGTTCAACCGCTCGTCCGCGATCGCCGTGATGCGTTGGCGAAGCGTGTCGTCCCGGTTCAGCAGGCTTTCGAAATCGACCGCGTCGATAATCATCATATGCGTGCGGGTGAGCGCGGTGACCGTGCCCATCCGCTTGACGCGCTTCAAAAGCGCGAGCTCGCCGAAGAACTCCCCCGCGCCGAGCTTGATGTGGCGGCGCGGCAGCTCGATCTTCACCTCGCCGTCGGCGATGAAGAACATGCCCTCCGCTTCCTCGCCCCGCGCCGCGATCACGGTCCCGGCCGAAACCGCGCGGGTGCGCATGATCTTCATGACCTCCGCGATCGCCGCCGCATCGAGCGCCGAGAACAACGGCACGCGCGCGACCATCCCCCAGGTCACGACGAAATCGCGCCGGTGGATCTCGTTCACGAATGCCGTTGCCACGATGCCGATAGGCAGCGCGAACAGGCCGAGCCCGCAGATCATCACGACCGCGCCGAACATCTTGCCGAGCGGTGTCATCGGCACCGCGTCGCCATAGCCGATCGTCGTCAAAGTCGCGAGCGCCCACCACATCGCGTCGGGGATTGTGCCGAACCGTTCCGGCTGCGCATGGCCTTCGATCACATGCATGATCGTGCCCGAGAACACGGCTGTGCCCATCATCAGGATCATCGCACCGACGAGCGCGCGGCGTTCTTCATAGAGCGCGCGCCCCAACGTCACCATCGCCGGCGAATAGCGCACAAGCTTCAGGAACCGCAGCAGGCGGAACATGCGCAAGACGCGCAGATCGAGCCCCGGCATGAAGAACGAGAGGTACGATGGCGCGAACGCCAAGAGATCAATGATCTGCGACGGCCGGCTTGCAAACGTCAGCCGCCCATATAACGCACCCCGATGCCTGATCGCCGGTATCTCGATCGACGCCCACAACCGCACGATATACTCGATCGTAAAGACGATGATCGAGACGAAGTCGAAAATGTAGAACTCCGTCGCGAACGGTTCAAAGATGCTGGGCACGCTCTCCAGGATCACGGCGAGCACGTTCAAGACGATGAGGCCCACCATGAAGTCGTCGAAGAAGCGCGCACCCGCGCTCGAGCCGCCGGCCTCGACGACGATGTAGCACCAGCGCCGCCAGGTGGTCTTCCCGTCGTCCGCGCGCAAGCTCACCTAAGCGGCCTTCATCGCGGCCGTGATCGCGTCGAGTGCTGCCTGCAGCTTCCCGCCATCGGGGCCACCGCCCTGCGCCATGTCAGGCCGCCCGCCGCCGCCCTTGCCGCCGACGGCCTCCACGCCCTTCTTGAGAAGCTCAACCGCGTTGAAACGCTTGATCAGGTCCTCCGTCACGCCGACCGCGATCGCGGCCTTGCCGTCGGCCGACGTTGCAAGCGCCACAACGCCCGAACCGATCTTCTGCTTCGCCTGATCGACGAGCGTGCGCAAATCCTTGGGCTCGACCCCTTCGACCGCGCGCGCCATCACCTTAACGCCGGCAACGTCGACGACGTCGCTCGCGGCGCCCGACCCGCCGCCGCCCATCGCAAGCTGCCGCCGCGCCTCGGAGAGATCGCGCTCCAACTTCTTGCGCTCCTCCATCAATTGCGAAATGCGTTCCGGCAATTCGGCGGGCGCGGCCTTCATCGCCGCCGCCGCCTCGCGCGCCAGCCGGTGATAGTCGTTGAGATAGGAAAGCGCGCCGGCCCCGGTCAACGCCTCGATGCGCCGCACGCCCGCCGCAACCGCGCTCTCGCTCACGATCTTGAAAAGCCCGATGTCGCCCAGCCGCCGCACATGCGTGCCGCCGCAAAGCTCCGTCGAATAGACCTTGCCCTCGTCCGCCCCCATCGTCAGCACACGGACTTCCTCGCCGTATTTCTCGCCGAAGAGCGCCATCGCCCCTTCCGCGATCGCCTTCTCCGGAGTCATCAGGCGGGTCACCACGTCGTCGTTCGCGCGCACGTGATCGTTGACCATCCGTTCGATCTCGGAAGCCTCCGCCTCGCTCAACGGCTTCGGATGGCTGAAATCGAAGCGCAACTTGTCGGGCGCAACCAGCGATCCCTTCTGCGTCACATGCGTGCCCAGAACGCGGCGCAGCGCCTCGTGCAGCAAATGCGTCGCCGAGTGGTTCGCCCGCGTCGCCGTCCGCCGCGCCGTGTCGACTCGCAAATCGACGACATCGCCGATCCTGAGTGAACCGCGCGAAAGCTTACCGACATGCACATGCACGTCGCCGAGCTTTTTCTGCGTGTCGCTGACCGCAAATTCGGCGCCCGACTTCGTGAACATCACGCCTTCGTCGCCCACCTGCCCGCCGGATTCGCCGTAGAACGGCGTCTGGTTGACGATGACCTGGCCCTCATCGCCCGCGCTGAGCGCGGTGACCGGCTGTCCGCCTTTGAGCAGCGCCGTGATCACGCCCTCCGCCACTTCCGTGTCGTAGCCCAGGAATTCGCTCGCGCCGACTTTTTCACGCAGTTCGAACCACACGGTCTCGGTCGCGGCCTCCCCAGATCCCTTCCAAGCCGCGCGCGCCTCTTCCTTTTGCTTGGCCATCGCCGCGTCGAAGCCGGCCTTGTCGACGCCGATGCCGCGGCTGCGGAGCGCATCTTCGGTGAGGTCGTAGGGAAAGCCGAACGTGTCGTAGAGCTTGAACGCGACGTCGCCCGGCAGCGTCTT
>JAEUML010000192.1 GCA_016792785.1 Alphaproteobacteria bacterium | reverse complement strand
GCGCCGAGCGTCGGGAATTCGAAATCGAGCTTCGGCATGTTCGCGACCGCTTTCGTCGCGCCGGAGCCTTTGCCTTTGTCGCCGCGGCGGTTGATCCAGCAGCGGGCGATGCCCGCGGCCTCAGCGGGGGCGTGGTCGTGATAGAGGCTTTGGGCTGTGTGTAGTAGGTCGCGTTTGTCGTGGCCGAGTTTGCGCACGGCATCCAGAAGATAGGCGAAGTTCTTGGGGTCGGGCTTGTACGTGCCGATATCTTCGGCGGTGCAGATGGTATCGAAGTCTACGCGCAAGAGGTTGTTCGTGTCGGCGAAGTTCTGCCGGTCGACGTTCGAGAGGATCACGAGTTTGTAGTGGCGCTTCAAATAGGCGAGCGCGTCGATCGTATCCGGGAATGGCGGCCACGCGCCGACGGACAAGCCGAATGCTCGATCCATCGCATCCGTCGACTTCAGGTTCCAGTGCGCCGCGAGTTTGGCGTGCACGCGGGCAAGGATCTCGCGATAGGGCAGCGTCGGCGTTTCGTGCTCTTGCTCCGGTTCAACGCGCCCAAACGCCGCGAGCGCGGTTTCGCGATCGATGCGCGACGTCGCCAGAAGCGGCTGCAACGAGGACCAAAGGCCGGTCTCCCAATCGATCAGGGTGCCATAGCAATCGAACGACAGGACTTTGAAATCGGTGAGCCTCATGAAATGGTTCTAGCGAAGGGCGAAGCTCTAAGCGAGGGCCGATCGATGATCGCATACGAGGGCAAGGTTGCGCTGGTGACCGGTGCCGGGTCCGGCATCGGCAAGGCGATCGCCGAGGCGCTGGCGGCGCGCGGCGCGCGCGTCGTGCTCGCCGATATCGACGCAGCGGGCGTCAAGGCGACCGCGGCGGCGCTGGGCAAGGGCGCGTCGGCGGTGGTGTGCGATTTGGCCGAACCTGCCGCTGGGCCGCGGCTGGTCGAGCGGTGTTTCGCCGAGCAAGGGCGGCTCGATCTCGTTTGCTCGAACGCCGGTATTGGGCACAATCGCCGCCTGATGAAGGAAGCGTTCGACGACGGCGGCGTCCAGCGGTTGTTCGCGGTCAATCTGTTTGCAGGATTGCGGATCGCGCAGACCTATGTCCGCCTGCTGCAGGGCGCCGGTGCGCGCGGGCGGCTGATGCTGACGGCGTCGGAGAATTCGCTGAGCGTGCCTTCGGCGGTGAAGGGGTCGGGGCTTGCGCTTTATGCGGCCACGAAACACGGGCTCTTGATCGCGGCGGAGTGGCTGCGCGACGAGTTGGCCCACATGTCGGCGCCGCTCGATCTGCATGTGCTGCTGCCGGGCGCAGTGTACACGCCGCTCGTGGCGCGCAGTTTGCCCGATCCCGCGATGGCGCCGGCGGCGCTCGGCCTCATCTTCCCCGAGCGCTGTGCGGAGCTCGCGCTCAGGGGCATGGATTTGGGTCTCTTCTACATTCCGACCCACGCGCACTTGGCCGAGGATATGCGGCCGCGGACGGAGGGCGTTGCGGCGGTACTCAAGGCGCTCGGGCTTTCGCGCTGATCAGACGAAGATTTTGTAAGCGACCGTCTCGCCGTCCGGCCGCTTCAAGGCAAATTCGCTGCCCTTTTCGTGTTCGTCGATAAGCGCTTCGAGCAGGCGGAGCGCATTGCGGATGACCTCGGCATAGGAGGCAGCTTCGGTCTTGTCCTTCAGGCGCTGGAGGCGTTCCATCGCTTGGGGCGGCAGTTCGAGTTGGACGCGCGTCGTCGTGCGCTCGCCGGCTTCGGGTGACATGCGGTGACCGAAGCCGTGTCCGTGACGGTGACGCATCACGCGGTCTCCTTCGGCGGTTCCGGGGCTTCGCGCGGTTTGTCCTGTTCGGCGCGGTATTTGCGGTAAGCTTCGCGGTAGCGCTCCCAACGGCGATGGCGATGCGCGGCGGCGGCAAGGCCCAGTCCGCCGATCACGCCCAGTGTCGCGAGCGGGTAAATGATCGCCGCGGTGACCGATGCGGCGGCGGCGGGGAGAATGAGAAGCGCGCCGGCCGCATGCATGCCGCGGCGGTGACGGCGATGGCGCCAATATTGCGCGCAGACGTGTTCGCCCTCGTTTTGCTTCTGGGCATCGCCGAGCGGGAATTCTTCGCCGACGCCGACGTTCAGTTTGCTCATGTGCCTCCTCCTTTCATGGAGTGAGAGACATGTAGGCGAGCGATCATCAAAATTCAATCATATAGTCATCATATTCGATTTTTGGCAGTTTTCTGCGCCTTAATTGCCTTTGAACGACGGTTTTCGCTTCTCGAAGAACGCGCCGACCGCCTCACGAAAATCCTCCGAATGGGTCGCAAGCAGCCATTGATCGGCATCCATATGCATGAGCGCCTGATCGAGCGCGCCCGACACCTGATTGATCGAGCGCTTGATCATTTGTACGGCGATCGGCGGCAGTGCGGCGTATTCCTCGGCCCAAGTGCGCGCCGTCGCGTCGAGGTTTTCGCGGGACACGACTTCGTCGAGGAAGCCCCAGCCGAGCAGCGTCGCGGCATCGAACAGCTTGCCCGACATGATCATACGTTTCGCGCGCGCGGGGCCGATCAGCGCGACGCAGACCGGCACCGCGTTCCACATCAGATTGATGCCCATCTTCACCTCGCCGTAGCCCATGCGGGCGTCGGCGGCGGCGATGCGGAAATCGCATGCCGTCGCGATACAGGCGGCGCCGCCGGTCGCCACGCCTTGGACCGCGCAAATCGTCGGCTGATGGATTTCGCGAAGCGCGCGCATCATCAGGCTGCCCAGCTGCAACTGGCGGCGGCGGATCAGCATCGACTGCGGGTCGCCCTGGAAGCGCGGCTGGCTCAAGTCGGCGCCGACGGAGAAGTCGCGGCCCTCGGCGCGCACGATGATGGCGCGGGTTTGTTCGTCCTTTGCGAAGTCGCGGGCAATTCGTTCGATGTCCTCCATCATCTCGTTCGTGATGGCGTTTCGCTTCTCGGGGCGGTTGATCGTGACGGTCGCGATGTGGCCGTCGCGGGCGACGTCGATGAAGGAGGTCGGCATGGGTTCGCTTCCTTGTGCCGCAGCAGCTTTGGACACAGGGCGTTATCGGGTCAAGTTGCGGGCTCGGATCGAGCCCTGCGCAACGGCCGTCACACGGGAACGTGAGTCCGGTTTGACTTTCCCGCCCCCTTATTTACGATAGTATATGCTTTCATAAATTGGAAACGTCGCGATGACCGCGGACTATTCGAGACATGACGAGGCATTGGCTCTGCTCATGGGGCTTGGTCCCGATCTCACGAATTGGATGACGAGCCACGTTCCCATGGTCGCGGAGGCGCTTGCGGCGATGGGCGAGGCGTCGGCCGCGATCACGTGGACGGGGGCGCATCGCAAGACCGTCCAACCGCGCGGCGCGCCTTCGGCGCCGATTGCGTCCGACGATTGGCGCGCGGCATTGGGGCAGCGTTGGCACTTTGCGGATTGGAGCGTTTTCTTTTCCGGGGAGATCGCGCGCGACGGTTGGCAGACCGTGTGCGACCGGTGGACGGCGCGGCTTGCGCCGGGGTTCGCGGCTGCGGCGACGCATGGCGTGATCCGTACCGGGCATGCGGCGCGCGCGCTCCGCGCCGCCGAGACGCCGCCCAGGCGGCAAGAGTTCGCCGATGCGCTGGCGCTGTGGGCGTCGACCTATGTCGAACTGCCCGCGGTGCGGCGAGCGTCTGCGAAGCTCTCGCCGCTCGATGCGTTGGAACGCGTGCGGCTCGTCCCCAAGGAGAAGCGGCAGAACGGCGGGGCGATCACCGTTGCGCTTGGTCAGCTTACCCATGCGCCGGGGTTCGACGGTGTGCTCGATCTGCTCGACACCGAACGTTCGCCGGAAGCGGTTGCGCTCGAGGCGGCAGAGGCGTTTGCGCGCGTTGTTGTTGCGAACGTGCAGAGTCCCTTGACCGCGATTGTCTTCACGCACGGCGTGACGGGCGCCGCGGCGGCGCTGAATTTGCTGCCGCACGTGAGCGCAGCGACGGGGCAGGCGCTTGTGGCCTATGCCTGGCAGAGCGGTGCGGCGCTCGTGTCGGCTTATGCGTCGGTGCCGTTCGACGCCGCAAAGCCGGTGCCGGCGTCTGCGTGTGTCGATCGTGTCGCACGAGCAGTTGCGCACGGCGACGATCACGTGATCAAACTGACGGAAGCGTGCCTTGCGCTCAACGCGCGGCGGCCGTCGACCGCGTTTGAAGCGGCAACCGATGCCGTCGCCGCGCACCTGCCGGAGGACCGATCATGAACGACGCGCGGTTGACGCAGGTGCTGGGGGTGTTCGCGGTGCTGGGCGGCTTGCTCAGGATCGGCTCTACGTTCATTCCCTGGGACGGCAGCGATGCGATCGAGACGCTGGCGTTCGCGATCGACGTCTGCCTGTTGTTCGGCTTGATCGGCGTTTATCTCTCGGTGCGCGCGCAGGTCGGTTGGTTCGGATTCGCATCCTTCGCGGTAACCCTCACCGGCATTGCTTCAATCGTCGGCCCGGACGGGATGATGTTCGGGATCAACACGTATCAGCTCGGCGTGCTGATCATCGTCGCGGGACTTGCCGCGTTCAGCATCGCGATGCTGGTGCGGCGCGCGGGGTCGGCGCTGGCGGCTGCGTTGTGGATCGCCTCGCCGGTCGTCGCGGTCGCGAGCACGGTGGCGAACCAGCCGGAGAACGGGTTTTCGCTCGGCGGCATCTTGTTCGGGCTTGGGTTCGTCGTCGCCGGGTTGCGGCTCGTCTCACCAGGCAATCGCGTCGAACAGGCGGCGTAGTTTCTCGCCGCGGCGCAGGTTTAGGCGCTCGACCCAAGTGATGCGGCCGTCGAGATGGGCGCGGAAGTCCGGGTGCGCGTCGCGGTTCTGGCTTGCGGGGCCATGGCGCACGCAGTTTGTCAGCGCTGCCTTCAACCGGTAGAAGTCGTCGCGCGCAAAATTGATGTGATCGTTGACGACGATGCCAGTCACGCTTTGGCGCTGGTGGCGCGGCATGATCCGCGTTTTGGCCGCGTTGAGGGCGAATCCCTCGTCGCGTGCAATGTCGGCGACAGCCTTCAGCAAACCCGGCACGCGTGCGCAAAACGGGCTGTCTCCCGAGAATGTCAGGTCGTCCGCATAGCGCGTGTAGCGCGCGCCGAATCGGTTCGCCAAACCGGCGAGCCGCCGGTCCAAGCCCAGTGCTGCGAGATTCGAGAGGGCGGGCGAGGTTGGTGCGCCTTGCGGCAGATGGCGTGTCGCGTGGCGCCGCTGAGCCTCGTGATCGAAATGCTCGGCCGCGACATGGCGCGGCGTCGAGGTGCTGCAGAGGCCGGTCAAGGCGCGCGCGACGGCGTGGGGATAGCCGAGGCAGCGGAAGATCGCATGCACGCGTCCCACCGGCGCCGACAGAAAGAAGTCGCGAAGGTCGACTGTAACCACGACGTGTTCGCCGGCGTGTTTTGCCGCCGCTGTGACGCAAGATCGCCCGGCGACGAAACCGTGCGCGGCTTCGTGCGGCGCAAGCCGGTTCAGGATGTCTTTGAGAATGCGACGCTGGACCGCCATCATTCGGGGCTTTGGAGCTTCGATGAGGCGCCATGCGCCGGACCGCTTGAGGCGCCAGTGATATGCGTAGTGCGACAGCGCCTTGTCTTGTTCCCGGTCAAGCGTGCGGCGCTCGTCGGCGAACCAATCAAGATGATCAATTGGAATCTCGAGCCAGGTCGCGAGATCGGCAGTGGTGGCGAGCGTGGGAGCGGATGCAGGCTGCAGTGGTGCGATCGGTTCAAATCGCGGGGGGTGTTGCCGCCCAGGGGTGGACGCCACACGTTCGATTGTCGCATCCGACAAGCCGTGGAGTGCGGATGCGCCCGCGACGATTTTCGTCAACGTGCGCCAGCCGGGCGTGTAGGGGAGCCGATGGACGGCCAGTATCTCATCGACCAGACGGTTCGCGCGCGTCTTGGATCGTGGACCCAACAGATCGCGGGCTCGCTTGCGAAGCGCGTTGCGCGTCCAGCGGCCCTGGAGCAGGGCTAATGCCAATACCGGAAAGTGATCGGTACGCCGGCTCATGTTCGCGACCGACTTGAAGGGCGGCAGAGCGCTTCAACCCGTCGCGTCATGCAAAACGGTATGTGGGTGTAGCCCACCGTGCGTTTCGCCGTGTCTTCACTGCGTATGAGATTTCCCCTGGGGTAGCCCCAGAGATCTCCGTCCGAACCGAGGCTCAATCGGAGAAGTCTTGAAGCGTCTGCCGCTTCGGCGATGTTCCGGCGGACGGCGGCGCAAGTCAACGCGGGCCGGTGTTTCCACCGGCCCGCGTGAGATTTGTCACGTGACCGGGAAGCCGCGGTCGCGCATGAGGGCGTTCGTGTCGACGTCGCGGCCGCGGAATCTGCGGAACGCTTCGTCGGGCGGGATCGAGTTGCCGACGGCGAAGATCGAGTCCTCGAGCAGTTTGCAGGCGTCCTTGTTGTAGAGGCCGCCTTTTTCGACGAAGCCTTCGTAGACATCGGCGGTCATCGCGTCGGCCCAAATGTAGACGTAGTAGCCGGCGGAATAGCCGTCGCCCGAGAAGATGTGGCCGAAGGCGGCCGCCGGGTGGCGCAACACGATTTCCTTCGGCATGCCGATCTCGGCCATCGTTTGGCGTTCGAATTCGGCGATGTCGATCCGCTTGTCGGGCGTGGCGGCCAGGTGGATCTTCATGTCGTAGATCGCGTTCGACAGATACTCGACGGTCTCGAAGCCCTGGTTGAAGTTCTTCGCTGCGGACAAGCGGTCGACGAGTTCCTTCGGGATCGGTTTGCCGGTCTGGTAATGCACGGCGAACTTGTTCAGCACTTCGGGCGTTTCGAGCCAGTACTCGTTCACTTGACTCGGGAACTCGACGAAGTCGCGTTTGACGCTCGTGCCGGCGAGCGAGGGATAGGTCGCGCGCGAGAGCAGACCGTGCAGCGCGTGGCCGAACTCGTGGAACAGCGTGTTCGCGTCGTCCCAGGAGATCAGCACCGGCTCGCCGGGTTTGCCCTTCACGTAGTTGCAGTTGTTCGAGACGATCGGGGTGATTTCGCCCTTGAACTTCTCCTGCGTGCGGTACTCGTTCATCCAAGCGCCCGACGACTTGCCGGCGCGCGCGTAGGGGTCGAAGTAGAACAGGCCTACGCGTTGTCCGTCACGCTGCACGTCATAGACCGTCATGTCGGGGTGATAGACCGGCACGCCCGCGAGCTTCTTGAACTCCAGGCGATAGACCTGGCCCGCAGCCCAGAACATCGCTTCGACCATCTTGTCGAGCTGGAGGTAGGGCTTCACCTCGTTCTGGTCGATGTCGTATTTCGCCTTCCGAACTTTCTCCGCGTAGTAGCGGTAGTCCCAAGGCTCGATCTTGATCTTGGCGCCTTCCTTGTCGGCGAGTTCCTGCATCGCGGCGACATCCTCTTTGACCGCAGCAACCGCTGCCGGCCAAACCTTCATCATCAAGCCCATGGCGGCCTCGGGCGTGCGCGCCATGTTGTCGTCGACGATCCAGTGGGCGTGGCTTTGGAAGCCGAGCAACTTCGCGCGTTCGGCGCGCAGCTGCAGGATTTCGCCGGCGACCGCCTTGTTGTCGCGCGCATCGTTGTTGTTGCCGCGGTTGACCCACATGCGCCAACCCTTCTCGCGCAGCTCGCGCTTGTCGGAGAAGACGAGGAACGGCTCCATCGACGAGCGGGTGTTCGTGAACACCCATTTGCCCGGCTGCTTGCGTTCCTTCGCGGCCTCGGCGGCGGCGTCGCGGATCGATTGCGGCAGACCGGCGAGGTCGGCTTCGTTGTCGATGGTGAGCGCGTAGCTCTCTTCATCACCGAGTTGGTTCTGGCGGAACGTTGTGAACAGCGTCGCCAGGCGCTTGTTGATGTCGGCGAGGCGGGCCTTCTGCTCCTTGTTCAGTGCGGCGCCTTGGCGGGCGAAGCGGTTGTAGTAGACCTCCGTCAGGCGCTGCTGTTCGCCGTTGAGGTTCGCAGCGGTCCGCGCGTCGTGCACGGCTTTCAGGCGGCCGAACAGCGCTTCGTTCTGGATGATTTCATCGCCGAAGGCGGCGAGGACGGGCGACATCTCCTCCTCGATCTTCTGCATCGTCTTGTCGTTCATGGTCGACGTGTAGACGCCGAAGAAGTTCGAGACGCGGCCATAGGGGCGGCCGGCGTCCTCGAAAGGCACGACCGTGTTGTCGAACGTCGGGGCGGCGTTGTTTGTCGTGATCGCGCGGATTTCGGCGCGCAGCATGTCCATGCTCTTGGCGAACGCGGGTTTGAAGTCGGCCGCTTTGACTTTGTCGAAGCGCGGAATGCCGCCGTAGGGGCCGGTCCACGGGTCAAGCAGAGGTCCCAATGACGTCTCCTTCTTTGCGGTGGCGGCGAACGCCACGGTCGGTGTCGCAATGCTGAGTGCGGCGGTCGCCGCAGCGGACTGCAGAAATGATCGTCTCTTCATGAACTCGTCGTCCCCGGTTGTCGGCGCGGAATGTAGTCGCCGCGCGCCCCGCCGTCACGCGACGTGTGGGCGAATTGATTCCTCGGGATTGCGCGGCAAAACCCTTGATTGGGCTGCTGCGATCAGTAGGTTGCTCGCCCGCCGGTTGTCCAGCCATGAGGCCATCCTTGAGTTCGATTTCGTTTGGGAATTTGGTCGTGCGCGCCGTGCCCGGCAAGGGACGGTGCGTGTTTGCGGCGCGCGATATCGCGAAGGGTTCGCTGGTGCTTGCCGACCCCATCATCTTGGTGCCGGGGGCGGAGTCCGACCACACCGACCAGACGGTGGTCGGGCGCTATGTGTTTCAGTGGAACGAGGAAGACGATCTTGCGGTCGTGCTGGGGCTCGGCAGTCTGATCAATCACGGGCTGCCCGAGAACGTGTCGTTGGTCTCGAACTACGAGAACATGACGATGGAGTTCTATGCGCTCGCCAACATCAAGGCCGGCGACGAACTCGTCTACGACTATGGGCACGATCACAGCGAGCTTGCCGAGTACTACGGCATTCCATCCGAGGCGCTGAACGGCGTTTCGCTCGATTGAGTTAGCCGTCGTGCTTCTTGTGGTTCTTGTCGAGCTTGCCGAAGAAGCGATGGTCGACCTCGGAACCGATCGTCAGCAGCGCGAAGACCAATCCGGCCGATATCAGGGCGGCGAGATACTCGCCCAAACCGCAAACGACGCCGATTGCGGCCGTCACCCAAACGGAGGCTGCCGTGTTCAAGCGGTGAACGTTGCCCACTTCGTCGCGCATGATGACCCCGGCGCCCAGAAAGCCGACACCGGCAAGCACGCCTTGGATCACGCGGCTGACCGCGTCGGCCGGCAAGTCGGTATTCTGCCCGAGTCCCAGCACGGAAATCGTTGCGAGCGCCGCGCCGAGCGCGACGAGGCCGAGCATTCGCAAGCCCGCCGGCTTGCCGTGCATGTCGCGGTTGAGCCCGATCGCTCCGCCGATGACGGTCGCGAGGCCCAAGCGGATCAGGAGTTCGGCGGCGTGGTCGATGTCGATCATGAGTGTTGCTGCAGTTGCTCAGTGCACGGAATGAGCACGATCATCACCTGAAATCGTTAACGCGCGCTTCGTTGCGCATCCCTTGTTTCTCTGAGACGCTTTCGAATCGAAAGCGGCTTTTAGGGGAGCGCAGCGCTATGGCCGACACCGGACCGCAGGGCGTCAAGTACGAAAAGGTCGGGAGCGAGTATTTCGAGAAGCGAAAGCT
>JAEUML010000002.1 GCA_016792785.1 Alphaproteobacteria bacterium | reverse complement strand
TGGCTGCGCACCGCCCCTTTGAGCGCCGGGCTCACCCACACATGGTCGAGCCTGCGCCCGCGGTCGGACTTGCGCCAATCCTGATTGCGATAGCTCCACCAGCTGTAGATCTTCTGATCCATCGGCACATGCGCCCGCGTCACGTCGACCCAGTCGTGCGCCGCGTAGAGCCCCATCATGCGCGTCGTCTCCGCCGGCGTGTGGCTGACGACGTTGAGCAGCTGCTTGTGGCTCCACACGTCGTGTTCGAACGGCGCGACGTTCAGATCGCCCACGACGACCCGCGTCGCCGTACGCTTGCTCTTCATCCCGGCGAAGAACGCCTCCATCTCGTCCAAGAACTGAATCTTGTGCGCGAATTTCGCATTCGCCTTCGGATCGGGAATGTCGCCGCCGGCCGGCACATAGAAATTGTGCACCTCGACGCCCGACGGCAGCGTCACCGAGACGTGCCGCGCATCGCCCTTGCCGCAGAAGTCGCGCGCGTCGGTCTTCGCGAACGGCAATCGTGAGAGCACGGCGACGCCGTGATAGCCCTTCTGTCCGTTGATCGCGACGTGCTCGAAGCCGAGCTTGCGAATCGCCTTATGCGGAAACGAAGAATCCGCGACCTTCGTCTCTTGCAGACAGAGCACGTCGATCCGCTGCTCGCGCGCAAGCTTGGCTACGATCGGAAGGCGCAAGCGGACCGAGTTGATATTCCAAGTTGCAATGCGAATCGGCATGCGCGGTGGGCGGGAAGCAAGAGGGGAGGTACAACCACAAATGAAAAGACCCCCGGCTGTGCGTCCAGCCGGGGGTCATAACGCGCTTTTACGCGCCACGCGTCAGGAGGGGATATTCTGACGCTTCGATGGCCGATTACCGGTCCCGCTAGCGGGGGGGGCAACGCGAAACCAGCGTGTTACCGACCATCTGGGAATCACTATATGCGCCGAAGTCACAGCGGGCAACTTTTTTTTTGGCTCTTACACAATGTTAATGACTATGGCCTTGACGACACACTGTTTCGCGTCAGCGTGGGGAACAAGCCACGAGCCGATGCAACTAGCCTGTGGGTATCCCGAGGTCTTTCGCGGTCAGGTCGAAACAGCGTCGAGCGATCCGTACAATTTCATCCACTTCTTCCCGTTTAACGATCATCGGCGGCGCCAACACCATCGTGTCGCGAATCGCGCGCATGACGAGTCCGTTCGCGAAGCAGTGGTTCCGGCATTGCGTCCCCACATCGATATCGCGGTCGAAGAATGTGCGCTTCGACTTGTCTTTCATGAGCTCGATCGCGCCCAAAAGTCCTTTGCCGCGCACTTCGCCGACCAACGGATGCGATGAGAGTTCGCGAATCTTCGCCTGGAAGTAGGGCCCGATGTCGTCACGCACGCGGTCGACGAGTTTTTCCCGTTCGATGATCTCAAGGTTCTTCAAAGACACCGCACAGGCGACCGGATGCCCCGACCAGGTGAAGCCGTGCACCAGTTCCTCGTTCGCGCTCGCGAACGCATCGCCCATGCGGGGACCGAGCGCGATTGCCGAAATTGGCTGGTACCCGGACGAGATGCCCTTCGCCATCGTCATCACGTCGGGCGCGATGCCATAGGTCTGCGCCCCGAACCATTGTCCGGTGCGCCCGAACCCGGTGATCACCTCGTCGAGGTGCAACAGCACGTCGTACTTGCGGCAGATGCGCTGGATTTCGGGCCAATAGCTGTCCGGAGGGAACAAAAGACCGCCCGCCCCGTGGATCGGCTCGGCCGAGAACGAGGCGACGTTGTCGGCGCCAAGCTCCAGGATTTTCTCTTCAAGCTTGCGCGCAACGGCCAGGCCGTACTCGTTCGGATCTTGTCCCCCGCCGAACATATACCAATAGGCTGTCGGCACCTTCACGAACCCGGGCAGGGGCAAGTCCCATTGCGGGTGCATGGGGGTGAGACCCGACAGCGACGCCGCCGCCATCGTGACCCCGTGATAGGCATACTCCCGCGAAATGTGAATCTTCTTCGACTTCTTCCCCTGCAGGTTCCAGTAGTAGCGGATGAATTTCAGCGCCGTGTCGTTCGCCTCCGACCCCGAATTCGCGAACACCACGCGGCTGAGACCCGCCGGCAGCAGGCTCGCGATCTTGGCCGCAAGCTCCGTCGCGTAGGGGTTCGTCGTCTGAAAGAACGCATTGTAGTAGGGCAGCTGCTTCATCGCCTCGTAGGCGGCCTCGGCCATTTCCGTCCGCCCGTAGCCCACGTTCACGCACCACAGCCCCGACATGCCGTCGATCAGCTTGTTGCCGTCTGAATCCCAAAGGCACACCCCGTCCGCCTTCGTGATGACGCGCACCCCTTTCTTGTTCAGGGCCCGGGTCTCGGTGAACGGGTGGATGTGGTGCAGGGCGTCGAGCTCCTGCCAATGCTTCGTCTGATTGTGCGTCGCGGCTTTGCTGGACATGGGAAAGGGCTTTCGGAAGAGGACTTGAGAGGAGAGACGGCGGGCGCGTCGAAAACGGCCGTCAAGCCGCCGGCGGGTTAAACCCGATCCGCGCGCAGAGAATGAGCATCTGCTCTTTGCAAGCCATGGGGGAACCTTAGCAAAGCCCCGCGGCACCTGCTAGCCGCCGGGCATGAGGCCGTGCCACTGATTGAAGGTGAGCAAGCGCGAAAAAGCCGAAGCGATCTTCAAGCGTCTGGCCGCGGCCATCCCCGCGCCCAAGGGCGAACTCGAACACGTCAATCCTTACACGCTGCTCGTCGCCGTGGTGCTCTCCGCCCAGGCAACGGACAAGGGCGTGAACAAGGCGACCGGCCCCCTGTTCAAGGTGGTCCAAACCCCGGCGGAAATGGTCAAGCTCGGCGAAGCCCGGTTGATCGACTTCATCAAGACGATCGGCCTCTTCCGCATGAAGGCCAAGAACGTGATCGCATTGTCGAAGGCGCTGATCGAAAATCACGGCAGCGAAGTCCCGCGCGACCGCGAGGCCTTGCAGGCACTGCCCGGCGTCGGCCGCAAGACAGCCAACGTCGTTCTCAACATCGCCTTCGGTGAGCCGACGATCGCCGTCGACACGCACGTCTTCCGCGTCGCCCAGCGCCTGGGGCTGGCGAAGGGGAAGACGCCGAACGAAATCGAAGACCAGCTGATGAAAGTCGTGCCGGCGAAGTACATGCAGCACGCGCACCATTGGCTGATCCTGCACGGTCGCTACACCTGCATCGCACGCAACCCGAAATGCTGGGACTGCGTCGCGAGCGACGTTTGCCCGTTCAAACCAAAGTCGAAGGCGCCTACGGCGCCTAAGGGGAAGACATGACGAACGGCCTAAAGGCTTGGGGCGCGGTTCTGTTCGCCGCCGCCGTAACGGCGCTTTTCGTTTGGATCGGCGCGACGCAGCTTGAAGCCCCGCCGCCGCGGCCGAACGCGGCCTTTGACGGCGCGCGCGCCTTTAACACCCTGTCCAAGCTCTTGGCCGAAGAGCGCCCGCACATCGCGGGCTCGCCCGAAAACATGGTCGTGCGCGACCGCATCGTCGCCGAACTGAAAGCGCACGGCTACGAAACGGAGCTGCAGGCGGCATTGCAGTGCGGTCCGCCTGACCGCTTCCCAGGCTGCACGCAAATCGAAAATGTCATCGCAGTGAAGAAGGGCTCGCGCCCCGGCAAAGCGCTGCTCGTGACAGCCCATTACGACAGCGTGCCCGCAGGTCCTGGCGTCGGCGACGACGGCGCAGGCACCGCGATGGTCCTCGAATACGCCCGCACGCTCTCGTCGCGAACAATCAAAAACGACGTGATCTTCCTGATCACCGATGGTGAGGAGACGGGCCTGCGCGGCGCCTACGCCTTCGCGGAGCGCCATCCGCTGATGAAGCAGGTTGGCCTCATTTTGAACTTCGAGGCGCGCGGCGCCTCGGGTCCGAGCATGATGTTTGAAACCGGTCCGCGCAGCGCGAAGCTGATCGAGCTCTTCGCCCACGTCGTGCCGCAGCCCTACGCGAATTCACTTCTCTATGAAATCTACCGGCTGATGCCGAACGACACGGATTTCAGCGTCTACCGCCGCGCCGGCTACAACGGCTTCAACTTCGCTTTCACCGGTTCCGGCGCGCTCTATCACTCCGAGCGCGACAATCTCGCCAATCTCGACCGCAACACGTTTCAGCATCACGGCGACAATCTGTTCGCCCTCGCCGACGCGCTCGTCGATGCCGACCTCGACGCATTCAAGTCGGACGCTGACGCCAGCTACTTCGACCTGTTCGGCAAAACGATGATCGTCTGGCCCGCAAGCCTGAACCTGCCCCTCGCCCTGATCGCGCTGGCGGCCCTAGTGGCGTTGATTGCCGCGAACCGGTCCGCGTTTTCGTTGCGCGGCGCGGCACTCGCCCTGGGCGCGCTCATTGCCGCGCCGTTTCTCTTGTTCGCGCTGGGTTGGCTGCTCGCCTATCCGCTCGGCGTTTGGCCGGGCGTCCATCCGATCGATCATGCGAACCCTTGGGCCGCGCGCATCGCGCTCACGGCAGCAGGCTTTATGGCGGCTCTGGTTGTAGCGGCGGTCGCGCGACGCACAGACCCACGCGCGCTGACGCTCATCGCAGGCCTTGCCTTCGCGATGATCGGTGCCACCCTCGCCTGGTTCATCACCGGCGCATCCTATCTCTTCATCTTCCCGGCGCTGGCGCTGGCCGCGGCGGGCTGGATCGAATACGCCCTGCGCGGAAGGCTCGATGTCAGCGCCTGGATCGCGTTCGTCGTCGCGGCCTTCTTCTGGCTGCCGTTCTTCCCGCGTCTCGATCTCGTGCTCGGCTTCGATCTCAGCGCATTCAAGATCTTGGCGCTGACGCCCGTCGTCTGGGTGCTTGCGCCCCCGCTCAGCGCAGCATTGCGCGGCGCGCAGGCCCGCCTACCCGTCGCCATCGCAGCGTTCGTCACGGCCGCAGCAGCTGCGCTCGCCTCGCAAACGCCGGCCTACGCCGAAAACCACCCGCGCGGACTCAACGTCGTGTATTTCGACGACCGCACGGCATCGCCGCGCTGGCTGATCGCCTTCACCGGCGGACCCGACGAAGACTATCTGAAAAAGACCGGCTTCCCCGCGCGCGACGAACGCTACATGCAATTCGGTCTGATCGAGGCCGAGGGCCGCCTCAAGCCCGCGACGGATTTGCAGCTCGCGCCGCCGACATTCGTCATCGACGACTTGAAAGTCGACGGCGCGCGGGCGATCGCGGTGGGCAGGCTGCGCGGCGGACGCGGCGGCCTTCAGCTGGCCTTGGCCGTTGCGCCCGGCTCAGGCGTTCGCGAAATCCGTGCGGGCGGCGAATTGTGGGTCGCCGCCGAGCGCTTGTCGCAGCAAACGCCTGTGCTCGCCCGCATCGCTGGCTGGGGCGATCGCGATTTGCCGGTCGTCGTCACGTTCGACGCGGCGAAGAAACCGTCGCTGACTCTGATCGAACGCTCAGCCCTTCCCGAAGGTCCTGAGGCGCAAGCGCTCCTCGCCGCGCGCCCGCGCGACGCAGCACCCTCGCACTCCGGCAACGCGGCGATCGTGATGGTGAAAGTCGAACTCGCGCCCTAAACCGTCTTCGGCGTCTCGTCGTCCGGCTGCTTGATCTGGTTCTTCAAGATGAACGGCATCTGCGCGATGCCGAACGCCATGGAGATCGGCACGACGCCCCACAGCTTGAACCCGACCCAAAAGTCGGTCGAGAAATTGCGCCAGATGACCTCGTTCAGGATCGCCAGAAAAACGAAGAACCCGATCCAGCGATAGGTCAGCGTCTTCCACGCGTCATCGGGCAAGTGGAACGCATTGTCGAACAGGATTTTGATGTAAAGGCGCTCCGTCAAAACACCGGCGAGCAGCACCGACGCGAAGATCGTGTTCACGATCGTAGGCTTCAGCTTGATGAAAAGCTCGTCGTTGAGCAGCAGCGTCAATCCGCCGAATACCAGCACCACGACGCCTGTCACGATCGGCATCGGCGAAATGCGCTTCGCGATAGCATAAGTGATCGCGAGCGACAGCGTCACTGCGACCATGAACATGGCGGTCGCCGGGAAGATTCCGAAATAGGAATTGCCGATGAAGAACACCAGCAACGGTCCGAGGTCGAGCGCGAATTTCAAAAGGGGATGCATGGTGCGGCGGAACATAGTCCCATCGACCTGAATGCTTCCAGGACTCCCGCGTGCGTTTCGTCACGATTTCGCGAGTGTGATGCGAGGCCATCACGCCGAAACCGGCTGATCCTTTAGGCCGCGAGCCCGACAAGCGCCTTGGCGAAGCTTTCCGCGTCGAAAGGCTGCAGGTCGTCCGCGCCCTCGCCGACGCCCACATAATGCACCGGCAGGTCGAACTTTTCGGCGATCGAAACCAGAATGCCGCCGCGCGCCGTACCGTCGAGCTTCGTCATCACGACGCCCGTGATGCGGGCGATATCGCGGAACACCTCGGCCTGCGCGACCGCGTTCTGGCCCGTCGTGGCGTCCAAGACCAAGATCGCACTGTGCGGCGCGTTCGGGTCCAGCTTCTTGATGACGCGGACCATCTTCTCGAGTTCCGCCATCAACCCGGCCTTGTTCTGCAGCCTTCCGGCAGTATCGACCAAAAGCACGTCGAAGCCGCCCGCCCGAGCCTTTTCGAACGCCTCGAAGGCAAGCCCCGCCGCGTCCGCGCCGATTTCCTTGGCGATCACCGGTGCGCCCGTGCGTTCGCCCCAGACTTTCAGCTGCTCGATCGCCGCCGCGCGAAACGTGTCGCCGGCCGCCATCATCACCTTCAACCCCTCGGCGCGATATTTCTGCGCGAGCTTGCCGATCGTC
>JAEUML010000364.1 GCA_016792785.1 Alphaproteobacteria bacterium | reverse complement strand
TCCGGCGACACGGGCGCCGCCGCGGTTGCGGCTTTGGCGAACCAGCCGCACATCGACCTCGTGGTCCTGCACCCGAAGGGCCGCATCTCCGACGTCCAGCGCCGCCAGATGACGACGACGACAGCCGCGAACGTGCGCAACATCGCCGTGGAGGGGACGTTCGACGATGCGCAAACACTGGTGAAGCAGCTCTTCGCGGACCATGCGTTCGCAAGGCAGCACCGCCTCGCCGCGATCAACTCGATCAACTGGGTGCGCATCGCCGCCCAGACGGCGTACTACGTCGCAACCTGCTTGAAGCTAGGGCCCCAGCTCACGTTCGCCGTCCCGACCGGAAATTTCGGCGACGTTTTCGCGGGCTACGTCGCCAAACGCCTCGGCGCGCCGGTGAAGCGCCTCATCGTCGCCACCAACGTCAACGACATTCTCGCGCGGGCGATCTCGACCGGCGTTTATGCTCGGGCCCAAGTGCACGCGACGATCTCGCCTGCCATGGACATCCAGATCGCAAGCAACTTCGAGCGCTTGCTCTACGAAAGCAACGGCCGCGATGCCGCCGCCGTCAAACGCATGATGGAGACGTTCGCCGCGACCGGCTCGCTCACGATCGCGCCCGAAGCGCTTGCGGCGATCCGTGCGGCGTTCGACGCCGACCGCATCGATGAGGCCGAAACGTCCGCCACGATCGCCCGCATGCACCGCGAGGCCGGCATACTCGTCGACCCCCACACGGCGGTCGGCCTGACGGCGACGCGCAGGGCGGCTGCGGACGAGCGCGTTGTCACGCTCGCGACGGCCCATCCGGCGAAGTTCCCGGATGCCGTCCAGGCCGCGAGCGGTGCAAAGCCGGAACTCCCTCAACGCCTGCGCTGGATCCTGACCGCGCCGGAGCGCTATGGCGTGCTGCCCGCGGACCTTGCGGCACTCAAGGACCACATCGCGCGCGCACGCTGATCCCGCAGAAATCAGCCGTTTTTCATGAAGCGTCAAAGCCGGTGAAAACCCCGGCCAACTGCCCTATGTAATGCCCCCGCCAAATCAGCAAGGACCGGCATGCCCGAGATTACGAAACTGCCGAACGGCCTGACCGTCATCACCGACCCGATGCCGCATATCGAGACGGCGGCGGTGGGCGTCTGGGTCGACGCCGGGGCGCGCAACGAGACGCAAGCCACGAACGGTATCGCCCACATGCTGGAGCACATGGCGTTCAAGGGCACGCGCCGCCGCAGCGCCCGCGCAATAGCAGAGGAGATCGAGCGCGTCGGCGGCTTCATCAACGCCTACACCGGCCGCGAACAGACGGCCTACTACGCGCGCGTCCTGAAGGACGACGTCGCACTCGCCGTCGATATTCTCGCCGACATCCTTCAAGAGTCCGCCTTCGACGACGAGGAACTCGCCCGCGAGAAGGGCGTCGTCATCCAGGAAATCGGCCAGGCCGAAGACACGCCCGACGACATCATCTTCGATCACCTTCAGGCGACCGCGTTCCCCGACCAGTCGCTCGGCCGCCCGATCCTAGGGACCGAGGCGCACGTGCGTTCTTTCACGCGCGAGACGCTGATCGAGCAGATCAAGGGACACTACTTCGCCCACGGCATGCTCTTGATCGCGGCGGGCGCGGTGACGCACGAGCAGATGGTGGCGCTCGGACAACGCCACTTCGCGAACTTCCAGACCGGCAACACGAAGCCGGCCGAACGCGCGCGCTATGCGGGCGGCGAGTTTCGCGCCGAGGACGATCTGGAACAGGCGCATCTCGCGCTCGCCTTTCCGGGCTTCAAGGCCGACGACGACGACATCTATGCCGTGCAGGTCTGCTCGACGGTCTTGGGCGGCGGCATGTCTTCGCGCCTGTTCCAGGAGGCGCGCGAAAAGCGCGGCCTTTGCTATTCGATCCACACTTTCGGGTCGAGCTACACGGACACAGGCCTCTTCGGCGTCTATGCCGGCACCAGCGCCGCCGATGCGCCCGAACTCGTGGAAGTCATCGCGGGCGAGATGAAGTCGCTCGCCGGTCGCGCCGACGAAGACGAAGTCGTCCGCGCCCGCGCACAGATCAAGTCCGGTCTGCTCATGGGCCTCGAACAAGCCTCCGCGCGCTGCGAGCAGATCGCGGCCCACATGTTCACCTACGGCCGGCTGTTCGACACGCGCGAGATCATCGCCAAGATCGACGCGGTCGACACCGCCGCGGTCAGCCGAATCGCCGCCAAAGTGCTCGCGAACGGCGGTCTGTCGTTCGCGGCGTTGGGTCCCGTGGGCACGCTCGGCAACTACGATCGCGTGGCGAGGCGTTTCGGCTGATGCCGTTGCGGACGGCGCTGCCGGGCGCGAAAGCGCAATTCGTGCTCGAGGGCAAGAGCGTGCGCCTGCGCCCGCCGCTCGCTGCCGACTACGTGCAGTGGTCGAAGCTGCGTGGCGACAGCCGAGACTTCCTGACGCCATGGGAGCCGACCTGGGCGCCCGACGAATTGTCGCGCGCCGCCTTCCGCCGCCGCCTGCGCCGCTACGCACAGGCCGCGCGCGCGGGCACGGGCCACATGTTCTTCGTCTTCGATCGCAAAACCGGCGACTTGCTCGGCGGCTGTCAGCTCTCGAACATCCGTCAAGGCATCGCGCAGTCGGCAGCGTCGCTCGGCTACTGGATGGGCAGGTATCACGCCGGCAAAGGCCTTATGACGGACGCGGTCATCACGCTGGTGCGTCACGCATTTGATCGCATGGGTTTCCACCGCATCGAGGCCGCGTGCCTGCCCACGAACGTCGCCTCGCGCCGGGTGCTGACGAAGGTCGGTTTCACCGCCGAAGGCACCGCGCGCAAGTACCTAAAGATCAATGGCGAATGGCAGGATCATCTGCTATTCGCGGTCATCGCGGGCGACCCGGTGCCCGCCCAAAAAGTGTGACATCGCAAAGAGCACGACCATGACGAAGACGCCCGCGAAGGACGTTTGGAGCAAAGTACCCTCGCCCCCTGTGCTTGCCGGCATCGGCGGCGCCGCGCTCTGCTTCGTGTTCACCGTTTGGATTTTTGCACCCGGTGGCTTCCTGGACTCGCTGACGGCGCCGCAGGAAACCGTCATACCGTCTGAATTGATCACCGAAGAAGAGGAGCCAGAAGTGTCCGCAGATCTCACCCCAGAAAAGAACGAGGCCTTCCTGGCCGAGAACGCGAAGAAGGCCGGCGTGGAAACCACGAAGACCGGCCTTCAATTCCGCTCGCTCGCCGCCGGCAAGGGCAAGAAGCCCGGTCCGAAGAGCGTCGTGACGGTCCACTACACCGGCGCGCTCATCAACGGAAAAGTCTTCGACTCCTCCGTCAAACGCGGTGAGCCGATCAGCTTCGGCTTGAACCAAGTGATCCCAGGCTGGACCGAAGGCTTGCAGCTGATGAGCGAAGGCGAAAAGGCCGAACTCGTCATCCCGCAAGATTTGGGTTACGGCGCGCGCGGCTCCTCCGGCGCGATCCCGCCGTACCAGACGCTCGTCTTCCAGGTCGAGTTGATCAAGGTCGAGAACTGAAAGGCTTAAGCCGCGGTCGCCAAGCCTTTTGCCTTCAACGCCGCGCGATACGCGGCGAACAGTTGGTGCAGCTCGTCCGGATCGATCGGCCGGGCTGCGCCATCTTGCGACCGGAGCAGAACCTCGAGCTCCGCGGCCCGTCGTGAGAGTGCCGTTGCACCGGCCATCGCGCTGGAACTCTTCAACGAATGCGCGATGCGGGCCGCTTCCTCGCCGCTCTGGCCCTGAGCCAGCAGCGCACCGAGGCGGTTGAGCCGTTCCGCGGCCTCGGCAAGATAAGTGTCGATGAGCAACTTGAGCAGTTCATCGCCGTTCTCTTCGCGGAACCGCTCCAGCACGCCGAGGTCCACAGCGTCGTTGCTGACCGGCGCGGAGGCTTTGGGCGCCGCCATTGACGACGCATGCCCTTTGAGCGCGGCGGCGATCGCGATGACGAGGTCGTCCTTGTGGAACGGCTTGCCGACATGCCCGTTCATGCCCGCAGCAAGGCAGCGATCGATGTCGGTGTCGAAAGCGTTCGCCGTCAGTGCGACGATGGGTACGCCGCGCTTTGCTGCGTCCAGTGCGCGAATGGCATGCGTCGCCTCGATGCCGTCCATCTCCGGCATATGGACATCCATCAGAACGACGTCGTAGTCGTGCTGGCGGACGGCCGCGATCGCTTCCAACCCGTTCGCGGCGACGTCCGTGGTGAATCCAAGCTTGTTCAAAACGGATTTCGCGACGAGTTGGTTCGTCGCGTTGTCCTCGACGAGAAGCAGCCGCAAGCTGCGGCCGGCTCCCGCAATCTCCCGCAGTGCCGCCGCTGCCAGGCCTTCGCGCGCGCTCGGCTGGACGGCAACAGCCTCGGGCGTGGCTCGGAACAAAGGCAAGTCGAACCAGAACGTCGACCCGCGGGATGGCTCGCTTGCGACCGCGATGTTGCCGTTCATCAGCTCGATCAAGCGCTTTGAAATCGCAAGCCCTAATCCCGTGCCGCCGAAGCGGCGAGAGATCGACGCATCCGCCTGGCTGAAACTGGTGAACAACGACGGCAGCCGCTCGGCTGCAATGCCGATCCCGGTGTCGATCACTTCGACGCGCAACATCACGCTGTCGTCGCCCGACGCTGTGACACGCGCTTTGAGCGTGACGCTGCCGTGCAGCGTGAACTTGATGGCATTTGTCAGCAGGTTCAAAAGGACTTGGCGGATGCGCCCAGCGTCGCCGCGCAAGAATCGAGGTACGTCCTGGCCTACGTCGATGTTCAGTGCGATACCCTTGGCTGCAGCCCGTGGAGCACAGATTTCGCCCGCGTAGCGGATCAAGTCGTGCGCGTCGAACGGCGAGATTTCGATGTCCATACGGCCGGCATCGAGCTTCGAAAAATCGAGCACGTCGTTGATGATGCGCATCAGGCTCTCGCCAGAATCGCGGATCGTAAGAAGTCCCCGCCGCTGCTCGTCGTCCGGTCGTCCGTCGAGCAACACATTCGTCATGCCGAGCACGCCGTTCAACGGCGTGCGAATTTCGTGACTCATCAGCGCCAGGAACTCGGACTTGGCGGCATTGCCTGCCTTTGCAAGGTCGAGAGCGCGTGTGAGGTGGCGCGCGATGCGAATCCAGCCGAGCGTGGCGGCGAGAAAGACGACCGCGCCGAAGCTGAGTGCGCCCAGCGACATCGGAAACACCTCGCTGAGGAAGCGTCCGCCCAAGTCCGCCGGCGTCCACGCCAAGGCGAACGCCTTCTTGGGTCCGAACGCGTTCGGCAACGCCACCGTTCCCGGCCCGGCGTCCACGACTCTCAGGGCTTCCAAGCCGAACGTCTTCGAAATCTTCGCCGTCCAAGTTCCGTCCAACGCCTCAAGATACGCCAGCGCAAGGCGCGGTGGCTTGTTCGGGTCGATGCTCTCTTCGTTGCTGAGTGAGATCGGTCCGATCGCAGTGACATAGGGGTGGCCGTTGAACGTCAGGACACCGGCCACCGCCGAAGATTGACCGGGCTTCCAACCGCGCAGCGCTATTTGGACTGCTTCGGCGAGCTTTTGCCGGTCGCCCTCGGCGACGGCAAATACGCCATGCCCCTTCCGGGAGTAATCGTACTTCAGATCTCCGGCCGCGTCCGCGACCATCACCACGTCCACTTCGAACGCGTCCAGAACATAGTCGTCCAGATTGTCCCGACTCCATTGCGGGTCGTAGTGGCCGTTGAACTGCTCGTACATATCGTCCCAGAACGAATAGTCCGCGACCGCCTTCGACAGGCGCTGCACACCTGCGTCGACGGCCGAGACGGCCAGGCGCCGTTCGCCCTCAAGCGCTGCCGCGTTGAGGCGCTCTGCGGAGACGAACAGGACCCAGAGCACGAACACGCAACTCGCCGCGAACAACAGAACGGTGGGAACGGCGAGCCAAACGACAAAACGCCGGCTGTCGGCGATTGTTGGCGCAGCTTCCAAGGTTTTGGCTTTGGTGTTGCTCATAAGCGCAAGCGGTTGTCGCACGGAGCGTTAGACTATCTTCTGTCCGTTAAGATTGCGGGAAACGGCGCACAACCGCCCACCCCGGCTGCGCCGCGGCAGCGAAGGTTAGGGAATCCCTAATGCCCTATTGGGCGGGCCTTGCCGGTGGCACCAAGAGGATTTCGTCGAA
>JAEUML010000362.1 GCA_016792785.1 Alphaproteobacteria bacterium | reverse complement strand
GGCGTGCTTAAGGAGGCGGGTGTGGCAACGGTGGAGGCCTATGTCGGGCTTGTTGGGTCCCGGCAAGACGAGGTGCCGCTTGGGCCTGCGCAGACACTGCCGCCACTCGCGCCTTGAACGGCCGCCACAATCCCGCCATCTGAGGCGGCGAGCATTGGGGTATGAGGCTTGAAGGGAGGCAGCGATGGCGGAGATGACTCAAGGCGTTGTCCGGGCGGCGGCGGGGATTGCGGCCGCGCTCGGTGCCAGCCCGGCGTTCGCGCAAGCTCAGGCGCCCGAGATCTCAGGCAACGCGTGGGTCGCGATCGCGATTATCGTGGCGCTCGTCGTGCTGATCGGCCTGTTCATCACCGGCGCGATCAGCCTGTCGCGGCGTGACAAGTCCGACGAAGACGAAGCAGGCGTCGGCATCCTCGAGGGCATCGACTCCGACGACGAGGACAAGCCGCGGCGGCGGTAAGCAATCCCGGGACCGCCGCTAGTGTGGCGCTAAGAGGGTGCCCAGTGCCGACCGAAGTCGGTTGTCTTCAACAAGGGAACTTCTTCACCCGAACGATCCTCAATGACCTCAAGCGTCATGGTTCCGGTTCCGCTTGGCAAAATGTTCACGTCCTTGATCAGGCGGTAGTTGCAGCAATCCCATTTCGGAAGGTCTGTCTGAGCATTCCAGGTGGACCATTTGTTGCCGCCGTCGGTCGTGATGGCAAACATCCAGCCCATGAACACAAAGGCAATGCGATCGTTCACAAAGCGAATGTTCTCCCGCGGGATTGGCACGGGATCGTCGTGCCGAAATGTCATGACCTCGCGCCAGGGTCCTTCGCTGTGCGATGATTGGAATACGTAGTAGGCGCCGGGGAGACCAAAGAGCCAGAGATCTTCGGCCCGTTGGTCGATCCGGATATTGAAAACTCCGTTACCCGTTTGCCATCGTTCCGTGACGTCGCCGATCGGCGGCAAGGCAAAAACGTAGAGGCCAACTGCAGCGCAAAGCGTGATCAGGCCCCACGTTGCGGTCCGCACGGCACCCATCAGAAGAACGCCTGTATCCCCGTTTGTGCGCGGCCTAGGATTAGGGCGTGGACGTCGTGGGTGCCTTCGTAGGTGTTGACGGTTTCCAGATTCATCACGTGGCGGATGATGTGGTACTCGTCGGAGATGCCGTTGCCGCCGTGGATGTCGCGCGCGGCCCTCGCGATGTCGAGCGCCTTGCCGCAATTGTTGCGCTTGAGAAGCGAGACCGCAGGCGGGGCGGCTTTGCCCGCTTCGATCAGGCGGCCGAGTTGCAGCACGGCGGCGGTGCCGAGTGCGATCTCGGTCTGCATGTCGGCGAGCTTCTTTTGAATCAGTTGGGTTGCAGCCAGCGGACGGCCGAACTGCTTGCGGTCGAGCGCGTATTGGCGCGCCTGATGCCAGCAAAATTCGGCGGCGCCCATCACGCCCCACGCAATGCCGTAGCGGGCGCGGTTTAGGCACGAGAACGGACCGCCCAGACCTTGCGCGTTCGGCAGCTGGTTCGCCGCGGGCACAAACACGTCTTCGAGCACGATCTGCCCGGTGATCGAGGCGCGAAGCGAAAACTTGCCTTCGATCTTGGGCGTCGAGAAACCCTTGAAGCCGCGTTCGACGATGAAGCCGCGGATTTTGTCGTCCTCCGTCTTCGCCCAGACGACGGCGATGTCGGCGATCGGCGCGTTCGTGATCCAGTTTTTCGCGCCCTTCAGGATGAAGCCGCCCGGCGTGATCTTCGCGCGGGTGATCATCGAGCCGGGATCGCTGCCGTGATCGGGTTCGGTCAAGCCGAAGCAGCCGATCATTTCGCCGGTCGCAAGTTTCGGCAGGAAGCGGCGGCGCTGTTCCTCGGAGCCGAACTTGTAGATCGGGTGCATGACGAGGCTCGACTGCACGCTCATTGCCGAGCGGTAGCCTGAGTCCACGCGCTCGACCTCGCGCGCCGCGAGGCCGTAGGCGACGTAGCCCAGCCCCGCGCCGCCATACGCTTCCGGGATCGTGATGCCGAGAAGGCCCATCTCGCCCATCTCGCGCATGATCTCGGGGTGGAAGTGCTCCTTGCGGTTCGCCTCGAGCACGCGCGGCATCAATTTCTGCTGCGCATAGGCGTGCGTCGATTCACGGATGAGCCGCTCTTCCTCGGTCAGCGCATCGGCAAGCAGCAGCGGGTCTTCCCAATTGAAGCTGCCGGTGTCGAGGTCGGCTGTGTGTTTCGTCGTCGTCGCCGGTTCGGCCATCGTGTCGGTTCCTTGAAGGCTCGTCGTGCGGCAAGGTATGAGGCCACGCGCGATACGTCCAGCGGTTGCGCGCGGACGATTGGGCGCAGGTGGCGGCACAACCTTCGATTTTCGGGCGCGCCGTCGTTCGCCTGGCGGCAGGCCAATCGCTGCGCGTAGTGCAGTGTGCGCTCTTCGCGCGACGGATGAAGCAATCGTGCGGAGCGCGAGCGGTTGCTTCCGCCGCGTGGCGAAGCGGGCGAGTTGGATCACACTTGTGCGCGATCGCGTCTTCCGAAGTGCTGTCTTTGCTGTGCGGCAAGCGTGCGACGCGTTAGCGTTTCATCGTTCGCGCCGCGCTCCCCCCTCCTCGCTGCGGCAACGGACGATGGGGTTCGCCATGTTCACGCTGCCTTTCGTGATCGTGATCACGGGTCTTCTTGTGGGCGCCTATGTGTCGGCGTTCAGCGCTTCGAACTTTGCTCGTGCGTCGGCCGTGTGGCTGGTCGCAGGCGCTGGGGTGATCGTTGGTGGTCTCGTCAGTGCGCACATGAACGGCGGCAAGCCATATGGCTTCGACGTGCCATTCGGGATCGAACGGTGGAAGCAGGATCTGCCGTCTGCGCCTCCGGTCGTGCCGGAGGAGGAACCTGGACCGGCGATCGCCTAACGCGGCAGTGGTTTTGCGGCTGCCGCGTAGCCGGGCCATGGATGGGCTTTCCTCAATAATCCGGGGACGGTGTGAAGCGTGAACCGGGTGGGGTCTAGCGTCGGCTTCGCTTGCGTCCACGTTACGGGCATCGACACCGGTGCGCCGAGGCGGGTGCGGGGCGAGAACGCAGCCACCGCTGTCGAGAGGCGGTCGTTCCTGAGATAATCGAGGAAAATGCGGCCCTGGCGTTCTTTCTTCGCCATTGTGGTGAGGTAGCGCGCCGGGCTGTCAGCGGACATTGCCCGGCAGAGCGCGAGCGCGAAGGCCTTGGCTTCGTCCCACGTCGGCGGCGACTTGGTCTTGGCGAGCGGCGTCACAACATGCAGGCCTTTGCCGCCGGTCGTCTTGCAGAACGCGGCGAGGCCGTGTTTGGCCAACCGGTCTTTCAGTTCGTGCGCCGCCTCCACCACGTGTGCAAACGGCACGTCGGGTGCCGGGTCGAGGTCGAAGACGAGGCGGCCAGGCACCTCGGGCTCGAAGGGCAGGCAGTTCGTCGGGTGGAACTCGACGGCAGCGATTTGCGCGGCGGCGATGAGCGCCTCCAAGCTGTCGAACTGAACGTAGGGGCGCTTGTCGCCGCGCACGGCCACGAGAGTGATCGCCTTCGATTGGCCGGGCATTTCGTGACGCTGGAAGAACTGCTGCGCCGTGATGCCGTCGGGTGCGCGGATGATCGAGCAGGGACGGCCCTTGATGTGGTCGAGCAGGTGCACACCGGCGGTTTCGTAGTAGTGCGCGAGGTCGAGCTTCGTCACCGCCTTGTCGTCGCCAGCGGCGGGCCAGAGTTCCTTGTCCGGATGACTGATCGCGACGTCCGCGACGCGCGGGTCCTTCGCGCTTTGCGGCGACTTGATCACGGCGGGGAGGGGCGTCGCCGTCGGGCGGACGTGTTCGAGGACGACCTCGCCGGGCGGCTTGTCCTCGCGCAATCCTTTGAACGAGGCTTGCAGGACCATTCCGTCGCCGCTCCAGCCGGCGAACTCGATCTCGGCGACGAGTGCTGGTTTGGTCCAACGGATCTCGCTCGTCTTGGGCGGCGCGTTAGCGCCAACGAACGGGCTGGCGTCGGCGGAGACGGCTTCGAGCTGCTTGTGTAAGCGGCTCGCCGTCTTCGCATCGAAGCCGGTGCCCACACGGCCGAGATAGGTGAACCTGCCGCCCTTGTAGGCGCCCACGAGCAGCGAGCGGAAGCGCGCGCCTTCTTCGGCCCACCCGCCAATCACGACCTCTTGGCCGCCGCGGATCTTCGCTTTCTGCCAGCTGTCGGTGCGCTGTGAGCGGTAGGGCGCGTCGAGGCGTTTGGAGACGATGCCCTCGAGGTTCATCTTGCGCGCGGCTTCGAGCACGGCGCGGCCGTCGTCTTCGATGTGTTCGACGTAGCGGATCGCGGGACCGCTCTTGGCGATGAGGCGGCGGAGCCGCGCCTTTCGGTCGCGCAACGGCAGATCGCGCAGGTCGTGTTCGTTTTCGGCCAACAGGTCGAAGGCGAAATAGACGAGTGCGTCCGTCTTGCCGTTCGCGATCGCTGCCTGCAGTGCGGGAAAGCTCGGCGTGCCGTCCTCGTCGACGGCGCAGATTTCGCCGTCGACGATCAGGTCGTCGAGCTTTGCGGCGGCGCGGGCGAGCGCTGTGAACTTCTCGGTCCAGTCGAGGCCCTTGCGGGTGCGCAGCGTGACGCGCCCGTCTTCGACGCGCAGCTGCAAACGATAACCGTCGAGCTTCACTTCGTGGCCCCAGCCGGGTGCGCGGGGCGGTGCATCGACGGGCTTTGCGAGTTGCGGCGGGATGAAGTCCGGCAAGCGCGCGAGGCGTTTCTCGCGCGCCGCCGCGTCGGGCTTGGCGGGCGCGCGCGGTGCGGCGCGGTCGACCGCGTGCTCGCGGTTCGTGGCGTCGGAGTTCCAGACCGCGTCGCGGGCGAAGCGCTTCTTGAGCATGAACGGCGTCGGGGCGCGGCCTTTACCGGCGGCGATCTCGTCCATCGTGCGGCCGGAGGCGACGGAGGTGGCGTCGTCGAGAAGGCTTTCGCCGCGGCCAGCGATCGCGTGTTCGTCGCGGTGCTTGATCAAAAGCCAGTTTTCGTGGCGCTCGTTCTCGCGACGCTTCATGCGCACGAGCGCCCAGGAACCTTTGAGTTTTGCGCCGTCGAGCGCGAACTTGAAGTCGCCTTTGGCGAGCGCCTGTGGTGGGGACAGATTGCCTTCGACCTGCCAATAGCCGCGGTCCCACAGCATCACCGTGCCGCCGCCGTATTGGCCCTTGGGGATCGTACCTTCGAAGTCGCCGTAGTCGAGCGGATGGTCCTCGACCTCCACCGCCAGGCGCCTGTCGGCGGGGTCGAGCGAAGGGCCGCGCGTCACTGCCCAGGATTTGAACACGCCGTCGAGTTCGAGGCGGAAGTCGTAGTGCAGGCGGGTCGCCGCGTGCTTCTGGACAACGAAGCGCAGTCGCTTGGCCGGCGCGACGGCGCGCTCGCCGGTCGGTTCGGACGTCTTCGAGAAGTCGCGCTTGGCGTGATAAGGGGCGAGCTTCTTTTTCGTGTCGCGCATTTGGGCGACACCGCTAACCGAGTGTCATGGTCCGCGAAGGCGGACCACCCACGGCTTGCTGGCGACAGAGTGCGCTGCAACGGTGGCAGTGAGATTCACGCCAAGACGCCAAGACGCAAAGAAGCGCGTTCGGCGCCGCAGGCGCCATCTCGTCGTTCGATCGGCGCTTCGCGCCAAGGAAACGCAGAGCGTCTTTGCGTCTTGGCGTCTTGGCGTGAAACCTACTGCGGTCGGGCTGGGCTCTGCGTCCGAAATAAGTCGTGGGTGGTTCGC
>JAEUML010000342.1 GCA_016792785.1 Alphaproteobacteria bacterium | reverse complement strand
GAAGCTGATGGCCGAAAGCCGCGAGCAGGCCTTGGACCGCATGGTCCAGCAGGCGCAAGAGCTGGGCGCGGACGCCATCGTCGGGATCAATTTCGGCACCTCGATGATCAGCCAAGGCGCTGCCGAAATGATGGCGTTCGGCACGGCGGTGAAGATCAAGAAGAAAGCCGCGCGCACGACGACGATGGCCAGCTTGCCCAGCGCGTGAGCTTTTTAGGAGCGCTCCCCATGTCTTTGAAGAACAAGACCCTGTTCATCACCGGCGCCTCGCGCGGGATCGGTCTTGCCATTGCGCTGCGTGCAGCGCGCGATGGGGCGAATGTCGCGATTGCGGCGAAGACGGCAGAGCCGCATCCGAAGCTGCCGGGCACGATCTTTACCGCCGCGAAGGAGATCGAGGCTGCCGGCGGCAAGGCGCTGCCGCTCGTCGTCGACGTGCGCGACGAGGCGAACGTGGCGGAGGCGATCGAGAAGACGGCGGCGCGCTTCGGCGGGATCGACATTTGCGTGAACAACGCAAGCGCGATTCAGCTGACGCCGACGACCATGACCGACATGAAGCGCTATGACCTGATGCATCAGATCAACACGCGCGGCACGTTCATGGTGTCGAAGTACTGCGTGCCGCATCTGAAGCGCGCGGCGAACCCGCATATCCTGAACCTCTCGCCGCCGCTCGACATGAGTGAGAAGTGGTTCTCGGGCCACGTCGCCTACACGATGGCGAAGTACGGGATGAGCATGTGCGTGCTGGGCATGGCGGGCGAGTTCCGCGCGGACGGCATCGCGGTCAATGCGCTGTGGCCGCGCACGGGCATCGCGACAGCCGCCATCCGCAATGCGCTCGCAGGCGATGAGGGCATGAAGATGTGCCGCACGGTCGAGATCATGGCCGACGCGGCGCACGTGATCCTGACGAAGCCTGCGCGCGAGTTTACGGGGCAGTTCTGCATCGACGACACGCTGCTGTGGGAGGCGGGCGTGCGCGACTTCGACAAGTACCGCGTCGATCCCACGCGCGATTTGATGCCCGATTTCTTCGTGCCCGATTGGTCGAAGCCGCCGGTCAGCTTGAAGGCCGTTCGCTGAAACGCGAAACGGCCGGGATGGACCCGGCCGCTTGCAGCAATCCGAACCGATCGACCTTAGTAGACGCCGGCGCGGGCTTGGGCGCCGCCGCTGGCGCGAAGCGTTGCGATGCGGTGGCAGAGTTCGGTCTGACGTTCGACGCGCGGCTGTTCGACGTCTCGGCCGTCGCGCAGGTGGCGCGGGCCGGCGGCCGCTTGCGCGACGCATTGGGCGAGCAGAACTTCGGTCTTCTCTTCGCTCAAGAAGCGGGCGCAGGCGGTGAACATGAGATCGCGGTGCGCTTCGATCACGGGGCGCAGCGCGGGCACCATGCGCCAAGCCTCTTCGTGGCTGGCGGAGGCTTCCTTCGTGCAATTGGCGACGAGCTTGACGATCGCGTCCGGCTTCGCCGCCGCCTGCGGCGCCAGCGCCGCGCCGACCACCGCCGCCGTCATCGTGAAGAGTGCAAGCCTTTTCATCCCCGGAAACTCCGCTGTTGTGCCGGTCCGGCACGCGGCAATGCGCGCGGCGGACCCTGTCAGCAGACAGCGATGCAGGAGGCGTGCCTTTGGCGCGGCAGCCTTAACCAGCGTGCGGCGTGATTAAGGACCGCGGCGTCATGTCCCCGGATTGGACCGGGGCCTGCGACTTGTAGCCCGGTTTGAGCCAGCGCAATTCGGTGCCCGGCGCGGCGTCCTTGTCCCAGACGAACCACGCGTACGCGGTGGTGCCCGAACCGGCGCGCGCGGCGCCCTTCATGTAGAACGTGATGCGCTCGGAGAAGACCCAGACGCGCGACGGCGGGTTCGCAAGAAAGATCGTGCGCGCACGGTTTGCGCCTTCGAGGAACGCCAAGCGCAGCAAGAGCGCGAGCTTTCGGCGCGCGAGCGTCAGGCCTTTGGCGACGAACGCTTCGGCGACGTTGTAGGGCGGGTTCGTGACGATGTTGTCGACGGCGGCGTCCGCGCTCAAGAAGTCGACGCCGGTCTCGCCATAACCGCGTGCGTAGAGATCGGTCGCGCGCACCGGGTGGCCCGCCGCCTCCAGCGCGCGGGCCATGGCCCCGTCGCCGCAGGCGCATTCCCAAATCGCGCCTTCGAAGGCCTCGTTGTCGGTCAACGCGTGGGTGGCCCAAGCGGGGGTCGGAAAGAAGTCGGGGCCGTCGAGGTCGGCGCGGCGCTTGGCGGTCGGCTTGAAGGCGCCGTTTAGGTGGTATGTGGGGTCGGGCACAGATTTCCCTTGGATTCGCCTCTGGCGCGAATTCTTCGCACGGGATTCAACCGATCGTCCAGCGACGCTTCTCTCCCCTTGGTTGCGCGGCGGTGACAGTCCAACCCGCCGCAGGGTGATAGTTTGCGCCAGCGGGAGAACCGGCTGGGGGGCTGGTCCCGTGCGTTTTGGGTGGGGGATTTTTCTGATGCTGGTTCGTTCGCTGGCGCTCGGCGCCGTCGCGTCGTTGGGGCTCGCTGCCGCGGCTCAAGCCGAAGGTTGGGGCGGTTGGTACCTTGGTCTGCATGCGGGCATGGGCTCAAGCGAGACCGACGCAACACGCACGATCACGAACAACACGTATTTCGCGGCAGCAAATCTGACCGCGGTCGAGAACGCGAGCCGCATGTCGCTTGAGGAGGAGACGTTCACGGGCGGCGGCAGCCTTGGCGTCAACTGGCCCTTCGGCGAGCATTTCCTGATCGGTGCGGAGATCGACGCCTCCGGCTTCGGCAACGATACATCCGGCGCCGCAACCGCCATCGCCTACCCTGCTTCGGCGGGCACGTTCTCGGTGACGAACAGCCTTGAGCAAACATGGCTGGCCACGGCGCGGCTGCGCGTCGGGATCACGACCAGCTGGTTCATGGCCTACGCGACGGGCGGTTATGCCGGCGCGGACATGCGCTTCACGCAAACGTTCAGCGACACGTTCGGGCTCGGCATTCCGCTGCAGACAATCGAGAATTCGGAGTTCCGCAGCGGCTACAGCATGGGCGGCGGTGTCGAAGTGTTGATCGAGTCGGGCGCGAGCATCCGCGTCGAGTACATGCACTACGACCTTGGCGACATCGCGGCCAACGGGCCGATCGCGACAGGCACGACGACGAGCAACGGGCTTGCCGAAGTCTCGAACGACGTCTGGCGCATCGGCATGAACTTCCAGATGGACTAAAGGGGTCGCTCTCTCAAGCGAAGCCGGGTCTGTCCGCCGCGCCGTGGACCGTGATCTTCTCACCTGAGACGTAGGTGTTCTTCTCCGACACCAGATAGCGCACGACGTTGGCGATGTCTTCGGGCGCGCAGACGTGGCCGAAGGGCGCCGTCTTGTCGAGGTCGTGGATCTCGGCCACGCCGCGCGACTTCGCCAGACGCTGGCCCATGTCGGTGTCGGTCAAGGGCGGCGCCACGACGTTGACGTAGATGTTGTGCGGGCGCTCCTCTTTCGCGAGCGTGTAGGCGAGCGCTTCTTCGGCCGCCTTGCCCATGTTGTAGGGCGCGCCGCGCGGGGCCCAACTCAACGTCGCGACGGAGGAGATCATGATGATGTCGCCGCGCTTTTGGCT
>JAEUML010000182.1 GCA_016792785.1 Alphaproteobacteria bacterium | reverse complement strand
GCAAGTGTGGCAGATTCCCTCGGTCCGCGTGATCGAGTCGGCTATGCGTGCGCGTGCTGCAAAAGCCAAGGACTTTAGCGAGCCCTCGCTTTCCGCAATCTCCGCCGCCAGCAAGAAGCGGCCATCTTCGAACGCTGTTCTCGCGGTGCCGGGAATTTCGCCAGGCCCTCGGCGTTCGCAGTTTTCGGTGTCAACGCTATAGGCCGAATTGGCCGCGCTCGCGACTTGCGACAGCGCCAAGGCTTGAGCGATGAGAAGGACGCAGATACGGGCCGCCATCATTGGCGAATTCTAAGCGCAGGTCCGCCGCGTGTCAGGCGAGAAACTTGCCGGCGAGGCCGTCGCGGATCAGCTTTGCGGTGTTCGTCACACCGTAGAGCACGGCGAACGAGCCGAAACGCGGGCCTTGGTCCTGGCCGAACAGGACCTCGTAGAGCGCCTTGAACCAGTCGCGCAGCGGGTCGAATTGGTGCTTCTTGCCGATTTCGTAGACCTGGAACTGGGCGGCCTCGCCGTCTGTGACGTTGCCGAGCTTGTCGAAGACGGCGGCCAGTTCTTCCATCGCGGCGCGTTCTTTGTCGGTCGGCGCGCGGTACTTCTTCTTCGGACGCACGAAGTCTTCGTAGTAGCGGATCGCGTAGCCGACGAGGCGATCGAGCGACGGGTTGTCCTTCGGGTTTGCGTGCGGCGCATATTGGCGGATGAAGCCCCAGAGAATTTCGGGCGTCGATGCGCTGGAGGCTGAGACGAGATTCAAGAGTAGCGCGAATGAGACCGGCCACGATTCCTGCGGCGGGCGGCCGCCATGGATGTGCCAGACCGGGTTTTCCAAACGCTCGGCTTCGTTCTGTTGCTGATACTTGTCGAGGTGCGCGACGTAGTCGTCGACCTCCTTCGGGATCGCGTCGAAGTAGAGGCGCTTGGCCGATTTCGGCTTTTGATACATGAAGAGCGCGAGGCTTTCGGGTGCCGAATAGGTGAGCCATTGCTCGACCGCGATGCCGTTTCCCTTCGACTTCGAGATTTTCTCGCCGACCTCGTCGAGGAAGAGTTCGTAGACGTAGTTGACCGGCGGCTCGACGCCCAGCGCCTTGCAGATCTTCGCGTAGAGCGGCTGGTTCGGCAGGTGGTCCTTGCCGAACATCTCGAAGTCGACGCCAAGCGCCGCCCACCGCATGCCGAAGTCGGGCTTCCATTGCATCTTGGCGCGGCCGCCGGTGACGGTCTGCGTGAGCTCTTCGCCGTCTTCGTCGTCGAATGTGATCGTGCCGGCCTTCGCGTCGTGGCGCTTCAACGGCACATAGAGCACGCGGCCCGACTTCGGCGAGATCGGCAGAAACGGGCTGTAGGTCTTGCGGCGTTCTTCGCCCAAGGTCGGCAGCATGATCGCCATGATCTGGTCGTAGACGGCGAGCGCCTTCAGGAGCATCGCGTCGAACTTGCCGGACTTGTAGGCGTCCGTCGCCGACATGAACTCATAGTCGAAGCCGAAGCCGTCGAGAAACGAGCGCAGGCGCGCGTTGTTGTGATGGGCAAAACTCTCGTGCGTGCCGAAGGGATCGGGCACCGAGGTCAGCGGCTTCTGCAGATGCTCGCGCAGCATCTCGTGGTTGGGGACGTTGTCGGGAAGCTTGCGCATTCCGTCCATGTCGTCGGAAAACGCGATTAGCTTCGTCGGCTTGTCGGAGAGTTCCTGGAACGCGCGGCGTACCCAGGTCGTGCGCGCGACTTCGCCGAACGTGCCGATATGCGGCAAACCGCTCGGGCCGTAGCCGGTTTCGAACAGCACGTAGGGCTTTGCTTTGCCCGCGGCCTCGTCGCGCTTCACGCGCTCAAGCACTTTGCGCGCTTCTTCGAAAGGCCAGGCCTTGGCGGCCATGGCGAGATCTCTGCGGGTGGTCATCGGGTGAGGGATATTGGCAGCTAGGTTCAGCGTCAACGGCGCGGCATAGTTGGGGCCATGGAATCGACCTTCTCGACCTCGCTCGACGCGATCCCGGCGCTTGTCGCGACGTTCCGTCGCGCGGTGGTCGCGCATGGCGACGGCCGGTTGCAGGACCTTTCGGCGGAGCAAGCGCTTGTCGCTGCGAACGCGCGGCCGCATCTCGTCGCGCATGCGGGGCTGACGCTGTCGCGGCTCGGGCGCGCGCGGTCGGAGCCTAAGGGTGTGCATTTCGATGTGCTCGAGCTCTTTGCGTTCGTGCGCCCGGCGCGGCCGATTGCGCCCAGCGTCGGTGCGCTGGCGCGGGCGCTCGGGCTCGATGTGCCGGCGAGTTTGCCGGAGCAGGCGTCCGTGCTGCGGCAGGCCGCGACGCAGTTGCTCGACGAAGCGGCGGCGCTGCCGGGGCGGCCGATGGCGGCGCGCGTCGCGGCGGCGATGGGCTTGAGCAAGTGGGCGTGGGCGCCGCTTCTGCTCGAACGCATGGACCCCGAGGGCCGCGCGAAGGCATCGCCGCGGATCGATGTGTGGCGCGAGTTGCCGGAATGGGACGAGGCGCCGCCGCTCGGCCAACCCGGGTCGATGCCGGTGTCACCGGAGGAAGCGCGCGCACATCTGGCGGCGATCGTGGGCGATGGCGCCGAGACGCGGCGCACGCAGTCCGACTATGCGGCGCTCGCCGCGCAGGCGTTTCGTCCGCGCGCGCATGAGAGCGAGCCTGTCGTCGTGCTGGCGGAGGCGGGGACGGGTCTTGGCAAGACCGCCGGTTATCTGGCGCCGGCGACGCTGTGGGCGGAGCGCAACGACGGCACGGTTTGGATTTCGACCTACACGAAGAATCTGCAGCGCCAGATCGCGCAGGAACTGGCGCGCGTCTATCCCGATCAGGCCGAGCGCGTGGAGAAGGTGACCGTGCGCAAGGGGCGCGAGAACTATGTTTGCCTCTTGAACTTCGAAGAGGCGGCGGGGCGGCTGCCGGTGTTGATCGAGCGCGAGACGGTGGCGCTCGGGCTTGTCGCACGCTGGCTGAGCGCGACGAAGGACGGCGATCTTCTGGGCGGCGACTTTCCGGCGTGGGCGTGGCCCTATCCCGGGTTCGCCGCGAGCCTGACCGACAGACACGGCGAGTGCATCTACGCGGCGTGTCCGCACTACCGGCGCTGTCATCTCGAGCGCATCGTGCGCAAGACGCGGTCGAGCCGCGTCGTCGTGGCGAACCATGCGCTGACGATGGTCGAGGCAGCGCGGCAAGCGGCGACGGCCGAGAACGATGGCGATGAGCGCGTGGCGCCGACGCTGCGCTATGTGTTCGACGAGGGGCATCACATCTTCGATGCGGCCGACAGTTTCTTCGCGATCCACATCACGGGTTGGGAGGGGGCTGAACTTCGCCGCTGGTTGCGCGGCGCCGAGGGGCGTAGCGCACGGCGTGGGCGCGGGCTGGTCGAGCGGCTGACGCCCGTGCTGCAGGACGAGCCCATCGAGCTCGACCGGCTGCAGCATGTCGCGCAGATGGCGCTCGCGCTGCCCGGCGACGGGTGGCTGTCGCGCGTTGCGAACGAGGCGCCGCGCGGGGCGATGGAACAGTTCCTTTCCGCCGTGCGGACGCAGGTGCGGGCGCGGTCGGAAGACGCGTCATCGTCCTATGGACTTGAGTGCGAAGTGATGCCGGCGACGGACATGCTGGTCGGGGCGGCGGGTGAGTTGAAGCGGGCGTTGAAGGCGCTTGTCGCACCGCTGATAGAGGTGGCGCAGGCGTTACGGCGGATGCTGCGCGAGGCGCCGGAGGAGCTGGCGCAGCATCGGCTGCGTGCGGAGGCGGCGCTGCGCGGGATCGAACGGCGGGCGAAGCTGCAGCTGCCGAATTGGATCATGGCGCTCGACGCGGTCGGTGAAGCCGCGCCTTCCGGGTTCGTCGATTGGCTGGGCGTGGAGCGGTTCGACGGTCACGATACCGACATCGGCTTTTATCGTCATGCCGTCGATCCGACGGTGCAATTCGCGGCGGAAGTGCTTGAGCCCGCGCATGGCGCGTTCATTACTTCGGCGACGCTGCGCGATCGCGGAAGCGAGGAGGAGCAAGCCGGCGAAGGCTGGCGCGCGGCGGAAATCCGCACAGGTGCCGGGCATCTCGTCGTGCCGCCGGTCAGGGCTTCGTTCGCTTCGCCGTTCGACTATGGGCGGCAGACGCGCGTGCTGGTCGTGCGCGATCTGAACCGCGACCAAGATCTGATCGCGGGCGCGTTTCGCGATCTCTTCATCGCTTCGGGCGGCGGGGCACTCGGACTTTTCACGTCGATCCGTTCGCTGAAGTCGACGTACCGGTCGATCGCGGCGCCGCTCAGCGCGCAAGGGCTGCCGCTCTACGCGCAGCACATCGATGCGCTCGACACGGGGTCGCTCGTCGATCTGTTCCGCGATGATGAGGATTCCTGTCTGCTTGGCACCGATGCGTTGCGCGACGGGGTCGACGTGCCGGGGCGGTCGCTCCGCCTCGTCGTGTTCGAGCGGGTGCCGTGGCCACGCCCCGACATCTTGCACAAGGCGCGGCGTTCTGCGTTCGGCAAGGGCTATGACGATCAGCTGACGCGGCTGCGACTGGCGCAAGGGTTCGGGCGTTTGATCCGGCGCGCCTCGGACCGGGGCGTGTTCGTGCTTCTCGATGCACGCACGCCGACACGGCTGCTCGGGGGGCTCCCGGCCGGGGTCGAGATCGAGCGCGTGGGCATCGCCGATGCCATTGCTGCTGTTAAGGACTTTCTGCATGCGCCTGGGCTTGCCGGTCCCGCCGCCCGCCCATAAGTTGCCGCCCGTCATCCGCTACCCAGGAACTTCAACGCATGAAAGCCGCCCCGACGCTGAATCCGCATGCCGCCTTGATCTACGTGATGGTGGTCGTGTCGGCGGCCGACGCGCTAATGAGCGATGCGGAACTGCATGCGATCGGCGATCTCGTGCGCTCGCTGCCGGCGTTTCGCGGCTTCAGCGAGGATAAGATCATTCCGGTCGCGCGCGAGTGCGCGGCGATCCTGCAGGAGCACGAGGGGCTCGATGCGGTGATCGGGCTCGTGAAGGAGACGCTGACACCGCAGTTGCGCGAGACGGCCTATGCGGTGGCACTCGACGTGGCGCTCGCCGATGCGCCGGTGCATCCGGAGGAGAACCGCATTCTCCACCGGTTGCGCCTCGAACTCGACATCGACCGGTTGACGGCGGCGGCGCTCGAAAAGGCGGCTGTCGTGCGGCATGCGCGTATCCCGGCCGCCTGAGCGGGGATGAGCGAGGCGCTCCTCCGGCTCTCGATCTTCGTCGGCGTTTT
>JAEUML010000305.1 GCA_016792785.1 Alphaproteobacteria bacterium | reverse complement strand
GCGGGCAAAAGCCGTTTCCAATCGGAATCACGCTTCTTCCTGATCATGTCGATCGTTTCGGTCGCGATCCTGTTCGTAGGCTTCGCTCCGTCGTTCTATCTGAAGCCCATCATCCAAGCCCCTGTGCCGCCGCTGTCGACTCTGTCGTTCGCGCACGGCATCGTCGGCACGCTCTGGATGGCCCTCTTCGTCACGCAGGCCGCGCTGATCTCGAACAACAATCATGCCTTGCACCGTCAATTGGGCGTGATGGGCGCATTGCTGTTCGGTCTCATGGCGATGTTGGGCTATTGGACCGCGATTAAGGCCGGCGAACTCGGCCACGTACCGCCCGAGGCGCCGCCGCCGCTCGCCTTCATGGCGTTACCGCTAATCGGGATGACGGGCTCGCTCCTGTTGGTGGCGATGGCGCTGTGGAACCGGACCCACAGCGACTGGCACAAGCGCCTCATGCTTGCCGCGATGTTCTCAGTTACGGGGCCGGGTACCGGCCGTATCGCAGTCCCCCTCGGCGTGGCTGCGTGGGGTCCGCAAGGCGGAATGTTCGTCACCGAACTGCTGCTCGTCGTGGCAATGGCGTACGATCAAATGCAGTCGAAGAGAATCCACCCCGCCTATTGGTACGCAGCCGCCATACTCGTCGCGACCGACATCGCCGTGACATGGGCATTCACCAGCCCTGCCGCCTGGATCGCATTCGCGCAGTATCTGACGCAACAGTGACTGAGCGGACGCCGCGAGAGGCCGAGCTTTGCCGTATCATCGAAGCCGACCCTGACATCGCCGCGCTGCTCGCGGCGATGCGGACGTTCGAAGCGCCGGACCTTTGGCTCGTCAGCGGCGCGCTGTTCCAAACCGTCTGGAACGTGCTCGAAGGCAAGCCACGCGGCCACGGCATTCTCGACAGCGATCTTTTCTACTTTGACCCCGACACGTCGGAGGAAGCCGAAGACCGCTGGATCAAACGCGCCGCCGCCCACTTCGCGTTCGCGCCACGTGAGGTGCAACTGCGCAACCAAGCGCGCGTCCACCTCTGGTATCCGAAGAAGTTCGACATCCCCTATCCGCAACTCCACTGCTCGTGCGACGGGATCGATCAGTTCCTGATGCCCGCCTGCATGATCGGCATTCGGCCGATGCTTGAAGGCGGCATCGAGATCTACGCGCCGTTGGGTCTCGACGACATTTTCGACCGCTTGATCCGCCCAAACCCGCTCTGGCAGGGCCCGCCGCGCCCACGCTACCTGGAAAAGGCCGCACGCTACATGCAAGACTGGCCGGCCGTCCGTTTCGCACCCGAGGTAGCAGCATGATCGTCCGTTGGCTGAGTATTGCCTTGATCGCCTTTGCCGCCGCAGCAAATGCGGCCGAGCCCACGCCGCCTGCGCGGTTGCTTCCGGTGGATGAGGCCGCGAAAGACCCGTCGTTCGTGAGGTTTCGCAACGAACTGAAGGAAGTTATCGCGCGCAAGGATGCAGCAAAGCTCTTTCACTACCTCGCCTCCGACATCCACCTCAGCTTCGGCGGTCACTACGGCGGGCCGGAGTTCCACAAGATGTGGAAGCCGTTCGACAAGGACACGAAGGTCTGGAAGGCGCTATCGCTCGTGGTCGACAATGGCGGGACGTTTCCGGTTCCCGGCGGCTTTGCCGCGCCCTACGTCTACGCCGCGTTCCCAGAGGAGTTCGACGCCTTCACCAGCGTCGTCGTGATGAACTCTGAGGCTGTTATGCGGGATGCGCCGAACGCGAACGCTCGCATCGTCCGCAAGCTAGACCATGACATACTCGAGGTCGTGAACGCCTCCTCCTCCGTACAGCACGAAGCCGGCCCCAACGACTGGGTCGAGGTCAAACACGTTGCGGGGCAACGCGGCTTCGTCCTCGCAACCGACGTCCGCAGTCCCATCGACTACCGCGCGATCTTCGAGAAGCGCAAAGGCAAGTGGGTTATGCAAACGTTTATTGCCGGCGATTGAGGCGTGCCGGCGTTCAAGCGCGAACTCGCGTACGTGCCGCCCCACGACTGGCCCGCGCTCATGAGGTTCTTCGCTGCGCGCGCGATCCCCGGTGTCGATGAGGTAGACGGGCTGACATACCGGCGAACTTTCGTCGCGGGCCGAGGGCAAGGTTGGCTCTCGGTGACGCCCGCCAATGGCGCGCTTACCTGCGAGATCGCAACGAACGCCGACGCTGACGAAAGCGCGCTGGCCGAGCGGTTGCGCCGTCTCTTCGACCTCGACGCCAACGGCAAACGTATCGCCGCGCAACTGAAGCGCGACGCCACACTCGGCGCCTTGCTGAAAAAGCGCCCGGGCTTGCGTGTTCCCGGCGTGTGGGACCCGTTCGAACTCGGCGTGCGCGCGATTCTGGGGCAGCAGATCAGCGTCGCCGCAGCCTCCACGCTCGCCGGCCGCATCGCGACGAAATTCGGGAAGACGACGGCGCGCGGCCACGCCACGCTGACGCGCTTGTTCCCGAAACCTGAAGACCTGGCGAATGCAAACTTGAACGGCATGGGCCTCACCACACGGCGCGCCGGCACCGTGACGACGTTCGCACGCGCAGTCGCAGATGATCCGGCGCTGCTCGCGAGCGATCAGACACTCGACACGTTTGTTGAGCGTATCGTCGATCTGCCGGGCTTCGGCCCCTGGACCGCGCACTACATGGCGATGCGCTTGGGCCACGCCGACGCGTTCCCCGCCTCCGACCTCGGCGTGCGCAAGGCGCTCAACACGACAAGCGACAAAGAGGTGCTGCGCCGCGCGGAAGCCTGGCGACCCTACCGCGCCTACGCCACAATGCATCTCTGGGCTTCGCTCTCGGATTGACATGCAGTTCTTCGTCGAACGCATCAGAACCCCGATCGGGTCGCTGCTGATCACGCACGACGGCAAAGCGCTCGCCAACATCGCGTTTGCCGATCGCCAAGAGCGGCGCGAAAAGGAACTCGAGCGCGACTTCCCCGATGCAGAAGTCAAACGCGCGCCGAAGCCCACGAATTTCGCAACCGTCCTCGCGCGCTATTTCGACGGCGACATCCAAGCGATCGACAGACTTCCCGTTCTGGACTTCGGTACGGACTTCCAGAAGCGTTGCTGGAAGGCGCTTCGCCGCGTGGCGCCCGGCACCACGCGCACCTACGGCGGCCACGCCCGCGCGATCGGCCGCCCCAACGCACCGCGCGCCGTCGGCGCCGCAAACGGCTTCAACCCGATCTCGATCGTCGTCCCCTGCCACCGCCTAGTCGGTGCCGACGGTAGCCTCGTCCACTACGGCGGCGGCCTTGAGCGGAAGCGCTGGCTGATCGATCATGAAGCCCACTATGCCGGAGCCGAACAATGTCCGTCAGAGTAATAAAGCCAACGCTCAACGAGTTGCCCGCCTATGTCGATGCCTTGCACCGAGGCTGGGGCCCCGACAACACGCGCGTCAAGGCGTCCGCCGACGAGCAACTGGAACGCATAAAGCGCGACCCAATCGCTTTCGTAAACAGCCTCGACGACCCAGACGGAAAGGGACCGCCCGTCACGCTTCCAGACGGCTCACGAGTCCAACGCCTCCCGGGTTTCAATCGTTGGATTTGGGACGGCGCGTTTTGCGGCAGCATCAACTTTCGATGGCAATCGGGCGGTGCAGAACTGCCGCCGCACGTGCTCGGCCACATCGGATACTCTGTGGTGCCCTGGAAGCAGGGCAGGGGCTGCGCGACGCAAGCCTTGAAACTGCTGCTACCCGAATGCCGTGCGCAAGGCCTTGCCTATGTCGAACTGACCACCGACCCCGACAACATCCCCTCGCAAAAGGTGATCACGTCGAACGGCGGCAAGATGATCGAACGCTTCACCAAGGCGGCAGCCTATGGCGGCAAGGAAGCGCTGCGCTGGCGGATAGATCTCTGAAGCGTCAGTGCAGCTTCGCGCGGAGGTCGCGGATCGCGCTGTCGATCAGCGCATCGCCCTTCGTTTCCGTCATTCGCTTACCGATGACCTCCGACGCCGCGGCGGTGGCGACGCGGGTCGCGGCGGCGCGCACGTCGGCGATCGCCTCGGCCTCGGCCTGAGCGATCTTCTGCTCGGCCATCTTCGCGCGCCGCTCGATCTGAACGGCAAGCTGTGCGCGCGCATCGACCGCCATGCGCTCGGCCGAAACCTTCGCCGCATCGACGATCGCTTGCGCCTCTTGCGCCGCATTCGCCGTCTTCGCGCGATATTCCTTCAACAGGACTTCCGCTTCCTCGCGCAGGCGCTTGGCTTCGTCGAGTTCGGATTTGATCGCCGCCGCCCGGTCGTCGAGCATCTTGGCGACCATTTGCGGCACGCCTTGCCACACGACGAGCGCGATGAAGAGGACGGTGCCGACGGCAACCCAAAAGGTGGGATCTTCGAACATCGAACTCTCCGTTAGACGCGCTTGAGCGCGGCGTTGACGGCGGCCTCAACATCGGCCGCGTTCGCCGCTTCGCCCGACAGCTTTTGAATGACGTCGGCCGCCGTTTCGCGCGCGACCTCGCCGACGCGCGCCATGGCGTTCCGGCGCATCTCGGCGATCCGCGCCTCGGCTTTCGCCGTGTCGGCGGCGAGCTGCTTGGCCGCCGCATCGTTCTTGGCGTTGATCTCGGCGTTGACGGTGTTGCGAAGTTCGTCGCTGGTTTTCAG
>JAEUML010000286.1 GCA_016792785.1 Alphaproteobacteria bacterium | reverse complement strand
CGCGACGCCGTGAACCTCGCCTGGAAACTCACCCACGTCCTACGCGGCCAGGCGCGCGAAAAACTGCTCGACACCTACCAAACCGAGCGCGAACCGCACGTCCGCGCCGTCACCGAAACGGCAATCGCGATGGGCCGCGTCGTCTGCATCGCCGACCCCGAAGCGGCCGCTCAGCGCGACGCCGGCATGTTGGCCGTGCGCGCGACCGGCCAGCAACCGGTACCGCCGCCCGACCCGCAAGCTGGCCCGGGCGCGTTCAAGGCCGATAGCCGGCGCGCCGGCACCATCTTCCCGCAAGACGTGGTCGCCAGCACACGCCTCGACGATGTCTTGGGCCGCGGCGCATGGCTGATCGCACGGCGTGCAAGCGACGTCGCCGGGCTGGAGAACCGGCACCTCGCCCGCATCGTTTCGTTGGAGGATGGCGCGCTGAAACCCTTCGCGTCGACCCTCGCGCAGCACCTCGACGCCTATGGCGCCGATGCCGTTCTGGTCCGCGCCGATCGTTACGTCTTCGGCACCGGCACCGCCCGCGAACTGTCGGGCGCCTATTCCGCCGCACTAAGCGCCTAAGGCGAGGAGCCACCGCATGAATCGCATCGTCAAATGGGGCCTGATCGCGCTCGGCGCCGTCGCTGTCGTCGCCGCGGGCGGCGCCTACGCGGTCTTCGAAGTGCCCACAGTCCAAGACGCACTCCTCGAACGCACGATCCGCAGCACGCTGCTCAAGGACCGAAGCGCACTCCTTAAAGACGACGCACTGCGCGCGGTCGTGTGCGGCTCGGCATCGCCCATGCCCGATCCGAACCGCGCGAAAGCCTGCATCGCCGTCTTTGCCGGCGGCAAGATGTATGTCGTCGACACCGGCCCGCAATCGGCCGGCAAACTCGCCCTGTGGCGCCTACCGGTCTGGACCATCGGCGGCGTGCTCTACACCCACTTCCACTCCGACCACATCGGCGACCTCGGCGAACTCAACATGAACTCGTGGATTCAAGGCCGCACCACGCCGCTCGACGTTTACGGCCCACCGGGGGTTGAACGGATCGTCGCCGGCTTCGCCGAAGCTTACGCCCTCGACGAGACTTACCGCATCGCGCACCACGGCGCCGACATCGCCGTGCCCGACGACTGGAACATGGTCGCCCGCCCGGTCGCACTGAACGGAGAACCGACGCCGGAAAGAAACCGCACCGGCGTCGTTCTCGACGACGGCACGCTCAAGATTACCGCCATTGAGCTGAACCACGTGCCGGTCGAACCGGCCTACGCCTATCGCTTCGATTACAAAGGCCGGTCGATCGTCATCTCGGGCGACACGGCCGCTCACCAGCCGCTCGCCGTCGCCGCCAAGAACGCCGACGTCGTCTTCCACGAAGCCCAGGGCAAAGCGGTGGTCGATCGCCTGCGCGCCTTGCTCGAGGAAACGGGCAATCGCCGCCTGGCGAAGATCATGAACGACACGCAGAGCTATCACACCTCGCCGGTCGAAGCGGCGACGTTGCTGAAGGACGCGAACGTGAAGCAGCTGATCTTCTATCACTTCACGCCCGCCGTCCCGAACGTCATCGCCGAGAGAATCCTGACCCGCGGCGTATCCGACGTAAGACCGCACGACTGGCTGGTCGCCCGCGACGGCACGATGGTCGAGCTTCCGGCCGGTTCGGCCGAGGTTCGCATCGGCGACATCGCAGCGAACTAGCGCAAATGCCCCGCGCAATCAGCATCGCCGAACCTCTCGACCTAAGCCCCTTCCGCCGCCCGATGCAAGCGATCCCGGCACGCGTCGAAGCGGCGATCGCAAAGGGCGTCGTGCAAGACCCCGATCTCCCTTTCACCAGTGCGGCGAGGCTGCTCGACCCCGGCGCTGACGGCATCACAGACGCTGTCATCCGCAACAACAACGGCATGCTCGTCGTTTGTTGTCTGACCGAAATGCCAGGCAACACGCCTCAGATGTGGGATTGGTGGTTCGGCTGGCACAGCGTCTCGAGCGAGCGCTACAAGCTCTGGCATCCCGAAGATCACGTGTGGAGCGGCGTCTCCGAGGATCGGCGCACAAGACCCAACCTCCGCGATCGCTACATCGGCGTCGATTCCTATGTCGACGAACGCATCGCAAGCCCCGAGGTGCTGAAGCTGACAATCAGTTTCCGCCACCCCGTCACCTTCGGTCTCGACGAAGCAAAACTGGACAAGCTCGGCACCGCGATCTGCGCGCGCGTCGGCTTGCGCGGCTCGCCGCTGAACACGGGCCGCCTCATCCACCTGATCCGCCGCACGGCGACCGGCGCCGAAATGCTGAGCCGCTTCTGGCTCGGCGACATCGAAGCGCAGATCCCGCTGATCGGCGGCGCCCTGACACCGCTGCTGAACACCCGCAACCGGCGCTTGAAACTCCTGCCTGATCAAGCGGGCCTGAACTTGCTGCGCCACTGCGCCAAGGAGATGAACCACCTCGCGAGCATCCTGCCCGAGCTGCATGCGAAGTTCGCCACAGCATGACGATACTCCTAGTCACTGGGGCGCTCCTTGCTGCCTTCGCCCTCTGGTTCCTGTTCGAAAAGTCCCGCCGCAAAACACACCCCGTGAAAGGCGGCCTGCAAGCGCACATCACGCTGCCCCACACCGCAGCCTTCGAGCTCTACGGCAATGCGTTCTCGCATTGCTCGCGCAAGACGCGCCTCGTGATGGCAGAACTTGGCATCCCCTACACGCACAAACCGATCGACCTGATCGAAACCGGCAGCTACGAAACACTCTCGCCCGAGTATCTAAAAATCAACCCGTCGGGCCTGATCCCGACGCTGGTTCACAACGGCCACCCCGTCTACGAATCCGACGACATCCTGACCTACGCCGCCGCACACGCAGGCCCCGGCGCAGCAAAGCTCGCCCCCGACGAGCCCGCCGCCCGCGCGCGCATGCAAACCTGGATCGATTTCTGCAACCTCTCGAGCGCCGATCCGACAGGCGACATGGAACACCGCATGGGCGCGTGCGTGCCCCCGCTCACGCTCCCGCTCTTCATCACCGCGATCCGATATATCCCGCTGAACCGCATTCTCGTTGGCCTCCTCTTTCACCCCGACAAGAAACGCCCGGCCTTCTTCACCGCCGGCAAGCTCTTGGGTCTCAAAGCCACGCTCGCGCAGAAGCCGCTGCAGCAGATGCTGAGCAAGGGCCGGCGACACATGCCACGCCATCTGGCCCATCTCGACCACGCACTGAAGGAAAGCGGCGGTCCGTGGATCTTAGGCGATCAGTTCACGCTGGCCGACATCACGCTCGCCTGCGTACTGCTCCGCGTCGACGAGACGGGCTTCCTCAAACCATTCATCCGCGAAGGCGACCTGCAAGCTGTGCGCACTTACTATGAGCGCCTGCGTGCGCGACCCAGCTGGCAAGCCGCGATCCTGAACGTCACCCACCCCATCATCGAGCAAGCCGTCGCCGACCTC
>JAEUML010000267.1 GCA_016792785.1 Alphaproteobacteria bacterium | reverse complement strand
TTCGACGCCGCCGGAGGATGAAACCATGGGAAAATCGGCTCGCGCCGAGCGCTCTTGGGCGAAGTTGCCGGCGCCGTACGCCGCAGCCTTGCCGGCGCGCGCAGAACCGCCGCCGCTGCCGGGCGAGATCGTCCTCGACGCGGCGATCGACGAAGAGGCGCATGCGGCCGTCGTGCCCGCGCCGCCGGCGGGGCCAAGGCTCACCTTCGTCATGATCGCGCCTTTGATGCGCGACAATTGCGTCTTCGAATTCGCCGAGACGGCGCGCCGGATGAGGGCGCAGCAGCGCGACGTGCGCTTTGTGTTGGTCGGCGCGGGCGCCGTGCCACGCGCGCAGCTCGACGCATGGGTGGCCGAGGGCCGGCTCGATCACTTCCCCGATGGCGATGCGCGCGCCTGGATGAGAAAGGCGCACGTCGTCGTGCTGCCTTCGCAGCGCGAAAACTATCCGCGCGTCGTCTTGGACGCGATGACGCTCGTGCGGCCCTCCATCGTCTCCGACGCGCCGGGCCAGGGCATGACGTTGATCGTGCGCACGCCGGCCCTGCTCGGCCCGCCGTCTCGCGCCGCCGCCGCGCGCGCGACGTTCGCCGAGAGCCTGCGCGTTGGCGAAACCGTGGCGAGCGCGCCCCCTGCGCCGCCGCCGGCTCCGGCGAGCGAACCTGCGGAGCGTCCGCCGATCACGGCTCTGGCGACGCTCGTCTCCGCGATCTTCGTTCTCGTCGCCGGCGCGCTTGTGTGGACGGCGCTGCAGCGCGAGGACGTCGTGGCCGGCACACCGGCCCGCGTGCCGGCGGCCGTCGAACCTGCCGCAACGCGGCCGGCTCATGCGAACCTCGCGGCGAACGCCGGCGCGCCTGCCGCGGCGGCGCCCGTCGAGAGCGTCATCGTCGCGCCGATCGTGGAAGACGCCGGGCGCGTGACGAAGGCGCGCGCGCGCACCGCCGCACTCACGACCAAGGGGCGGCTCGAACCATTGAAGGGGAAGCGCGTCGAACATCTGCTCGGCATCGAGGGCGAGCGCGCGTTGATCGAGGGCAGACGGCCCAGCGTCGAGGGTGTCGTCACCGGCTTTGCGAAACAGAAGGCCGCGCTTCTGTCGCGCCACAACGCCCGCGTCGTAGCGCTCGAGGGCGAACGCGAGGTTTTGACCACGCGAAGGTTGCAGCGCGCGTCGGAGGTCGAACGTCTGTCCTCCCAGCTCGGCGCGCTCGCCCGCGATGAGCGCATCGCCGAGGACGCGTTCGCGCGCACCGCCGCGCTCTATGCGCACAGGCTCACGACGCGCGACCACCTTCACGACGCCGAGCGCGAGGCGGCGGCCCGTCGGCAGCAGCACCTCGACGCGCGCGACCAGCTTGCGCGCGCCGAGAGCGCGCTTGCCGACGTCGAGCGCGACCTCGCGGCGCTCGAGCTCAAGACTCGCGCAGACGCCGAGGCGGCGATTGCCAAGCACACCGCCGACCTCGCCGAGCTGGACGCCGCCTTGGCGAACGAGTAGCGCCCAGGCATCCGTGTCTCCATGTCACTTTCTGATGATACGGTGACATGATACCTCTTCACCAAGGTTCGGTCGCCATCTTGTAGCCGACAAAGCCGAGTATGCCGTACATGAACAACAGCGTGGCGAAGCGATACGTGACGGGCATTCCCCTACCGGGCAGCAGCGGCAGCCATGGCAGTGCTTGGCGGTTGAAGATCAGCTTGTTGAGGGACTCAAGTGTGAATACGAGCCACACGATCAACGCCGCAACATAGACGAGGAATGCGCTCGAACTGGAGTCGACGGCCAAGAAGAGAAAAGTCCATATCGTGCCGCCGGCGATCACGACAATCGGGATGAGCAATATCCCATAGAGGATGTCGAAGAAGCGGTTTTCCTTCATCTCGCCCTCGGGCGCCGGCTGCATCGACGAAGCCTAGCATAGGTTGGCGGGCTCTCGCTTGGCTCAGCCTCAATCTCCGTAATAGACCATATCCACCCACTCCTCGTTCGCGTCGTCCCAGGCGGTGAGTTTGCCGCGCGTCGTGTCGGTGGGGATGAGGAGGATGTGCTTGGCCGACGATCGGATGCGGTCGTGGTCGGGTTTGGCGAGGCGCGTGCCGGCCCAGGAGGCGCCGCCGGGGGCGTCGTCTTCGGCGTGCAGTTTTGTCCACGCCTCGATGGCGGAGGCGGGACGCGGCTCGATGCGCGCCATGATGTCCGCGACCGCTTGCGCCGCCGCACGCCGCGTGCGGGCGCCGGGCGCGTAGGCGGCAAGGCGCGCGAAGTGCAGGTGCTGCACGCGGCCCGGCGGCCGGTCGATCCAAATCACGAGCAACGGATCGGCGCAGGCGCCGAAGCTTTCGACCACCAGCGTCTGTTGCGCGCGGGGCTCGACGGGGCCGAGAGCGCGGACGGCGCGCGCGTCGCAGTGCGGCGGCGGGTTTGCGTTCGCCGCGCCGCTTGCGGGGGAAAGCGTCAACGCGGCGAGCATGAGGATCAGGACGGCAAGCGTGCGCGGCATGGCGGCGCTGTCTCTCTCTCTTGGGGACGTTGGCGACGCCATACCAACCGCCAAACTGCGGCGGGAGTTTGTTCGCGGGCGAACGTAGAGCCCGTGGCATCGCAATGCTCGCGCTTGCCCTGGGAGCGCAGGCGTCCCGCCTGCTCTTGCTGAATCTCGTCCGCACTGCGCGTGGAGGGGCCGCACAGAGCAGGCGGGACGCCTGCGGTCCCAGGCTACGATCGCCCACCACTGGTTGAAGCGTCGTTGGTGTGACGGCCACGACAGGGCGCGCGCGGGTGGCGTGTTACACTGCGTGCGCGTCGTCGACGGAGGCCGGTTCACATGCGGGTGTTTTCGCGCTTGACGATGTTGGCGGCGCTCGCCGTGGTGGCGCTTGCCGCGTGCGCGGCGGCGGCGCAGGTTCCGACCGGCCATTGGCAATCGCCCGCAAGCGGCACGTACACGAACCCGGCCTTGGGCGGGGCGGAGTTCTATCTCAACATCGACGTGGCGAACGACGGCAGCTTCCGCGGCGTGTGGGGGCGGTATTTCTGCACGGCCTATCCGGGCGCCTACGGGATCAGCATGTATTCGTGCACACAGACGGGCGCCGAGCGCGTGTCGGGCCGCTTCGCGCCCGGCGGCACCGGCACGATCGTGCTCGACAAGCTCGGGCGCAGCGCCTTCACCTGGACGGCGCCCCGCGCCGGTGAGCTCGCCATCGACCTGCCGAAGACGTGGCAGGGCGATGAGCAGATCCTCTATCGCGCGCGCATGACGCGGGACGGCAAGATCAAACCGGCCGCGGCGCCGGGCGCGGAGGGACCGGTGCTGTCGGCCGTCGCGCTCTACCGCGCGTTCAAGCAGGACGAGACCGCGGCGCTCGCGCGCTATCGCGGCCAGACGCTCGAGCTTGAGGGGTTGCGCGGTGCGCTGATCGAGCTCAGCAGCGGCGGTGCGGCCATTCACATTCCCGACGGCTTCACGGCGCGGGCGCTGGTGCTGATGTTCGCCGACCTGAACGAGGTGCGCGATATCCCCGAGGGCGCGAAGTTTCGTTTCAAGTGCACGGTCGAGAGCTTCGACTATCAATACGTGCACATGGAGAACTGCTCGGTCGTGCGGTAGGCGGCGTTGGACGTGGAGCGCGGAGATCGAGGGTCCGCGTCCGCGTCTGGGCGGTGGTCTTCGATCGCGGCTGCAAGGACGCGGCAGCGGCGGGGTTGCTACGTGTCCCCGTTACCTTCTCTCAGAGGACGCGCTTGCGCTTGCGCGCCTTGGCGGTTCCCAATGAAATGTCACCGATGCGGGCGGCGCCTTCGCCTTGCTGGAAGATCGAGTTGGCGATCAGCCAGACTTCGGTGACCCTCGTGGGCGGCGGGCCGCCGACGTGCTTCTTGTAGTCGGCGAGGATGTTGCGTTCTTCGCTGAGCCAGCGGCCGAGGCCGCCACCGCCGGAGCGCACGACGACGTGGGTTTCGCGCTGATCCCAGCCGGGAAGCGGGCAGCGGAAGCCTTTGCCCTCAGGCAGCTCGGCGCTCCACATGTAGGTGAGGTCGTGGCCGTTGTCGAACTTCACCGCGATGGAGAGGTAGTCGTGCTTTGCGGCGACCTCCTCGGCGACTTTCGAAGGCAGCGTTGCGACGTTCCACCTCCAGCGCAGCGTCGTCGCCGGCTTGAGCACGACGACGGCCGGGCGAACGAGGATGCCGACGTCCTGCTTCGTGTGGATCGCGATTTGGCGGTTCGGTTCGCCTTTGCCGGAGGCGGCTTTGAAGATGTCGGCTTTGCAAAGCGCGGCGACTTCTTGGAGGTAGCCCCAGCCTTGCGGCGGGTTCGGTTCGCCGGCGAGAGGCCTGCAGGGTGGCGGGCCAGGCGGTGCGGAAACGGCTGCGGCCGTTTGCGGCGCAGTTGTCTCTGCCGGCACGCTTGCGCATGCGGCGAGGCCGAGCAGCGCGGCGGCGGCGAGTGTCCGAAGCGCTGCTTTGGTCACGCGATCAGGCATGGTGTTCCTCAGTCGAGTCGGTTCGAAAGCGGGTGACAGCATATCAATCTCCCGAGAAAGCGCCG
>JAEUML010000261.1 GCA_016792785.1 Alphaproteobacteria bacterium | reverse complement strand
CACGATGTCGGCGCCCGTCTCGCGCACGCTCTCCGGCAGCATCGCCTTCACCGTGCCGGCGGTGCCCACCGGCATGAACGCCGGCGTCCGAATCTCGCCCCGCGCCGTCGAGATGACGCCGGTGCGTGCCGCGCCGTCTGTCATGTTGATCGTGAACGAAAAAGCGCTCATGCGCAGTCTGGGAGCGCGGGCATCTTGCCCGCTCTTGCAGCGTTCAAAAAGAGCGGGCAGGACGCCCGCACTCCCAGACTGCGCATCAATGCCTCCGCATCAGCAAACACGCATCGCCATAGGAATAGAACCGAAACCGCCGCGCGATCGCATAGGCGTAGGCGGCGCGCATCGTTTCCAACCCGCAGAACGCGCTGACCAGCATGAACAGCGTTGAACGCGGAAGATGGAAATTCGTCAGCAGCATGTCCACCGCCTTGAACCGATAGCCCGGCGTGATGAACAGCCGCGTGTCGCCGCGATACGCGTGCACCGCCTCGTTGCTCGCACTCTCAAGCGTGCGCAAGCTGGTCGTGCCAACCGCGAGCGTGCGCTTCCCCTTGGCACGTGCAGTGTTGACCGCCGCTGCGAGGCCCGCCGAAACCTCGCCCCACTCTGCGTGCATGACGTGATCCATTGTGTCCTCCGTCTTCACGGGCAGGAACGTGCCCGCCCCGACATGCAATGTCACCGTCTCCCGCCGGACCCCGCGTGCGTCGAGTGCCGCGAGCAGCTCCGGCGTGAAGTGCAGCCCCGCCGTCGGCGCCGCGACCGCACCATCGCGCGCCGCGTAAACCGTCTGATAGTCGCGCGCGTCCTGCGCATCAGCCGCCCGGCGGCCAGCAATATAGGGGGGCAGCGGCGTCACGCCGATTTCCGCGACCGCTTGATCGAGTGCCGCGCCTCCAACGTCGAAGCGCAACAGCACCTCGCCGCCCTCGTTCTTCGCCTCGACGGTCGCCGCCAGCCGGTCGCCAAACCGCAGACCGTCACCGACAGCAAGCTTACGCCCCGGTTTCGCGAACGCGGCCCATGTGTCGGCCCCCTCGCGCTTGTGCAGCGTCACTTCGATCACGGCTTCCGCGCTCAACCCACGCGCAGGCCGCGTGCCGAAAAGCTGTGCCGGGATCACCCGCGTGTCGTTGAACACGCACACATCGCCCGCATTCAAGAACGACGGCAGCTCGCGCACGCGCGCTTCCTCGAACGTCGTCGCCCCTTCGTGCACGATCAGCAGCCGCGCCTCATCCCGCGGGCTCGCCGGCCGGAGTGCGATCAACTCCTCAGGTAGTTCGAAATCAAAGTCGGAAACGCGCACCCTTCACGATTTCGCTTTGGGCTTTGCCCCGTTGCGCTTGAGCGCCACGACTTTCGGCTGCGCCGCGAACTTCACGCCGCGCGCAATGAATTTCTCGCGCACGCGCTCGGCGACATAGGGCGAGGTGAAGTGCGAGATGTCGCCGCCCAGCGAGGCAATTTCCTTGACGAGGCGCGAGGCGATCGCCTGGTGCTTGGCGCCGGCCATCAGGAACACCATCTCGATCTCGCGATTGAGCGCCATGTTCATGCCGACCATTTGGAATTCGTATTCGAAGTCGCTGACCGCGCGTAAGCCCCGGATAATGAACTGCGCGCCGATCTTTTCGGCGAAGTGCATGAGCAGGATGTCGAACGGTTCGACGCTGATCGTGACGCCCGCCTCTTTCGCGATTGCGGCGACTTCGTGCTTCACGAGATCGACGCGCTCGTCGAGCGGGAACAGCGGACCCTTCCCCTCATTGATGGCGACGCCGATCACCAGGTGATCGAGCAGCTTCACCGCGCGGCGGATGATGTCGAGATGCCCGTTCGTGATCGGGTCGAAAGTCCCGGGATAGAGCCCGATACGTTTGGCCATGAAAGCGCCCCTGAAGCCGCGACAACTGCCGCGGCCCCATCTTTAGCGCAGCCTTGGTGCGTTGCAACAAGGCCCCGGCGTTAACGATTAGCCCTTAGGCTCCTCGCCGTCGCCCTCGATTTCCTGGCCTTCGGGAATGCGCTCGACCGAGACCACCCGTTCGCCCTCGCCCAGACGGAACAGAATGACGCCCTGAGTCGCGCGGCCCGCGACCCGAATCTGCGCGACCGAGAGGCGGATCGTTTGCCCCCCGTCTGTGATCAGCATCAGCTGGTCGGTGTCTTCCACAGGGAACGAAGCGGTGATGCGCGAGTTCTTCTTCGCCATCGCCATCGCAACGATGCCCGAGCCCCCGCGCCCGATGACGCGGTACTCATAGGCGCTCGACCGTTTCCCAAAGCCTGTTTCCGAGACGGTGAGAACGAACTGCTCCTGCGCACCGAGTTCGGCGTAGCGTTCCGGCGTCAATGCCGTTTCGGGCGCCGCGATCTCATCGCCCTCCTCGACCGGCGCCTCCGCCGCCTCGCCCTCTTCGCCCGCCGCGCGGCGCATCGCCGCCGACTGCTTCAGATAGGCGCGCGCTTCGTCCACCGTCACCTCGACGTGGCGCAGGATCGCCATGGAGACGACCTCGTCGCCCTCGGCAAGCTTGATGCCGCGCACGCCGGTCGAATCGCGGCCTTTGAACACGCGCACGTCTTCGGTCGAGAAGCGGATGCACTTGCCGAGCCGCGTGGTCAGCAACACGTCGTCGTTCTTCGTCGAGATCGAAACGCCGACGATCGCATCGCCCGGCTCGATCTTCATCGCGATCTTGCCGTTTGCCTTCACGTTCGTGAAATCCGAAAGCGCGTTGCGCCGGATGTCGCCCGACTTCGTGGCGAACATCACCTCGAACTTGTCCCATTCGAGTTCGGCTTCGGGCAGTGGCAGCACGGTCGTGACCGTCTCGCCCTCTTTCAGCGGCAACAGATTGATCAGCGCCTTGCCCTTGCCTTGCGGCGTCGCCAGCGGCAGGCGCCAGTTCTTCAAGACATAGGCCATGCCGGTCGACGAGAAGAACAACAGCGGCGCATGCGTCGAGGCGACGAACAGGCTCGTCACCCAATCCTCATCCTTCGTCGCCATAGCGGCGCGCCCGCGCCCGCCGCGGCCCTGCACGCGATAGGCGTTCAACGGCACGCGCTTGATGTAGCCCTGATGTGTGACGGTAACGACCATGTCCTCGCGCTGGATCAGGTCTTCGTCTTCGACCTCGAAGTCGATGTCGACGATCTCGGTCTTGCGCGGCGTTGCGAAGGCGTCGCGGATCGCGACAAGTTCCTCGCGCACCACGCCCATGAGCTTCTCGCGCGAGCGCAGAATCGAGAGGTACTCCTCGATCGACTGGCCGAGGCCCTGCAACTCATTGCCGATCTCGTCGCGGCCAAGCGCCGTCAAACGCTGCAAACGCAACTCGAGGATCGCGCGCGCCTGCTCGTCGGAAAGGCGGAGCGTGCCGTCAGCCTGCATCGCATGGCGCGGATCGTCGACCAGCGCGACCAACGGCGCGACGTCAAGTGCGGGCCAGTTGCGCTCCGTCAACCGCGCGCGCGCGGTCGCGGCGTCGGGGCTTGAGCGGATGATGCGGATGAACTCGTCGATATTGGCGACGGCGATCGCGAGGCCCACCAACACGTGCGCCTTGTCGCGCGCGTCGTTCAAGAGCTTCTTCGTGCGCCGCGTGACCACCTCTTCGCGGAACCTGACGAAGGCCGTAATCATGTCCTTCAGGTTCATCAACTGCGGCCGGCCGCGGTCAAGCGCCAGCATGTTGACCCCGAACGACGTCTGCAGCGCCGTATGGCGATAGAGCTGGTTCAGCACGACATCGGCCATCGCGTCGCGCTTCAGCTCGATCACCATGCGCATCCCGTGGCGGTCGGATTCGTCGCGCGCGTCGGAAATGCCCTCGATGCGCTTCTCGGCGACGAGCTCGGACATGCGCTCCAACAGCTGCGCCTTATTCACCTGATAGGGCAACTCGGTGACGATGATCGCTTCGCGGTCCTTGCGGATTTCCTCCACGTGCGTGCGTGCGCGCACGACAACGCCGCCGCGGCCGCGCACGAGCGCAAGCCGCGCCGCGTTGCGGCCCATGATCTGCGCCGCGGTCGGGAAGTCCGGCCCCGGCACTATGTCGACAAGTTGCTCAACCCCGATCTCGGGATCGGCGATGTAGGCAAGGCACGCGTCCACGACCTCGCCCAGATTGTGCGGCGGGATGTTCGTCGCCATGCCGACCGCGATGCCCGCCGACCCGTTGACGAGCAGGTTCGGAAACCGCGCCGGAAGCACGACGGGTTCTTGGTCTTGGTTGTCGTAGTTCGGCTGAAAGTCGACGGTGTCGAGGTCGATGTCCTCAAGCAGCGCTTCGGCCGCTTTGGTCATCTTCACTTCGGTATACCGCATGGCCGCCGGCGGATCGCCGTCGACCGAACCGAAATTGCCCTGCCCGTCGACCAGCGGCACGCGCATCGAGAAGTCTTGCGCCATGCGCACCAGCGCGTCGTAGACCGATTGGTCGCCGTGCGGGTGGTACTTACCGATCACGTCGCCGACGACGCGCGCCGATTTGCGATAGGGCTTGTTGTGCGTATAGCCCGCCTCGTGCATCGAATAGAGAATGCGCCGGTGCACGGGCTTTAACCCGTCGCGCGCGTCGGGCAGCGCACGGCTCACGATCACGCTCATCGCGTAATCGAGATACGAACGCTTCATCTCGTCTTCGATCGAGATGGGATGAATCTCGCCGCCTGGCGTGCCGGGAGAACCGGCCGCCGGCTTATCGTCTTTTGAGCCGGACAATGGGGTTTTTGATCAGGTTTGCTGTGAAGCGCGGACCATAGCGATTCTCATGCGCCAAGCCTAGGATTTTTCAGCGCTTTTTCAGCCTTTTCCCTGGCGGAAAACTGCCATTTTCCGCACCCATTTGCACGCGGCAATTTGGCCTGCCGAAATCGCCCCTAAGTCGTTGCGCGAGAGTCTCCCGCATCGCCCCGTTTGTGGGGGATCGCAAGGAACAAGAACAGGCCCGCCGCGATCATCAGCGGCGCGCTCCACAACCCCGCAATCACGGACTTCAACGTCGCCGCTGCAAGCAAATGCAACACGCCGTTCGCCGTGGCGAACGCGGCAAGCAGATGAGAGGCCGTGACCATGACACCGCTCCGCCGGCGCACGAGCCAAGTGAGCGCGAACAACACCAAGATCGTACCGGCGAGATTGATCAGCCAAACGTCGCGCTGAAACGGCGGCATCTCGATCGACGGCCAAACCCACCCGACGACGCGCGCGAAGTCGGCGTAAAGCCCAAGCGAGCCGTTGAAAACCTCATCCGCCAAGTGCAACGCGAGCGCCGCGCAAACCGCAAGCCACGCCATCGTCCAACGATCGAGCATAATCCACCTCAATCCCTACGAGGTGACCGTGACCCAAACGCTCAAGCCAGTCTTTGCGCCAAATCAAGGCTCAGCCGCGCACGCGCACCGGCGCAAAGCCGCCGCCGGGTGTGCGGAAGTTCGTGGTCTGCCCGCGATAGACCCGCGCCAGACGCATGAACGGTTGAGGCCCGTACGCAAAGGTGCGCACGTCGAAACGCATGTCGGGTGCGCCGGAAACCGGCGTTCGCGGCGCATCGACGCGCTGCTGCGCGACATAGCCGCCGCCCGCCACGACCTCGCGCCACGTCTTCGCGGTCAGTTTGGCGCCGTCATAGACCGCGCGCGAACCGAAACCGGACACGGGCTTGAAATAGTGCTCCGCGCGCGCATCCCAAAGCCGTTCGGAGCTTGCCGGCGTCAATTCTTCCGTACGCGGAACGGCCCGTATCAGCACGCCGTGCGCCGCCGGATCGACGCCCGCCTCCCGCAGAAACGCATCGTCGCCGAGCAACGAGAGGTTCCGCTTGCACGCGAGCAGCGCATGCGTGCGCGGATCGGGCGACACAACGGCATGGCCCGAGAGCAGCGCCTCGCGCAGCGCGCGGTCGGCATCGCGCTCGAGCGAAAAGCTCGTGAGCCGATTGTAAACGAAGTCGACCGACGTCCGGTCGCGCCAAAGCTGCCCCTCGCGGTACGCGAGCTCCCGAGGGTCGGCGACTAGCGCGTCGATCCCCGCTTCGCGCAGGAACCGCGCCGCCAGCTGGAACTCAAGCTTCAAGAATTGCTCGTCGGGCTTGTCGTCGACGATCGCGACGCTGCGCAGCGGCGACGATCGGCCCGCGAGCTTCCACTCCTGACGCACATGCTGCACGAAGAGATGCGCCCAATGCCCGAGCGGCCGGGCGTCGGCATCGCCGCCGCGCCAGCGCATATCGTCAATCATCGCGCCATAGAACGCGCCGCCCGCGTTCGTGTTGATCTCGATGAGCCGCGGCCCCGCAGCGGTAAGATGAAAATCGAACCCTGAAAACAGCCCACGAATGCGCTGAGGTGCAAGGTGAGCAATCGCCGGTGCATTCGCGAGCACGGTGCGCTCGAACAACGGCGTTGCGACCGCGCGATGAACGCTGGCGATCACGTCGTCCATGAACCGTGCGTCGTCGCCGTTGATGACGATCTCCGCCGCAGCCAGTTTCTCGCCGACGTCGCCCAGCGACGGCTGAGCGGGCGCACTGGTGTCGATGACTTCCGCCACGCTCATGCCGCCACCGTGCATGTGCCGCACGCAGCATCCGCCTTCGCAAACGGCGTCAGCCAATCCATGACGCCCGCAAAGGCCGAAGCCTCGATCGAATAGAGCATCCACCGCCCGCGTTTTTCGGCGCGCACGAGACCGGCATCGACCAGAAGCTTCATGTGATGGGAGACCGTGGCCTGAGACACGCCGAGAACCCGCTCAACGTCACAGGCGCAAACACACCCGTCCAGAACGCAACAGGCCGCATCCGGCCGTTGCAGGAACTGTAGGATCTTGAGGCGGGCGGGATCGCCCAACGCTTTGAAAATGCGGTCTGGCTGGCTCATACCTGGACAATATATCGATACATTTCGATTTGTCAATTCATGCGCGCACCCCCTTGCCATTAATTCGACAACTATCTAATTAGACACATGTCGAATAAGATGACCCAGGACCCCGCCATGCTGCTCCAGTTCTTCAAGGCGCTCGCGCACGAGAGCCGCCTGCGCCTGTTGGGCCTCATCGCCGCGCGCGAACACAGCGTTCAGGAACTTGCGGCGCTCGTGGCGCTGAAAGAACCGACCGTGTCTCACCACCTCGCGATGCTGCGCGAGGCGGGTCTTGTGAGTTTGCGCCAGGACGGCAACACGCATTGGTACGGCCTCGAACACAAGACGCTTTCCCGTCTCTCGCGCTCGTTGCTCGCGCGCGACCAACTCGAAGCGCTGGCCGGGACGAAGCCGCCGCGCTCGTCCGACGACCGCATGCTGCAGAACTATCTGACCGAAGACGGCCGCCTAAAAGCGTTCCCCGCCACGCTGAAAAAGCGTCGCCCGATCCTGCGCTGGCTCGCCCGCCACTTCGAGGAAGGCCGTACCTACAGCGAGGCCGAGGTCAACGAGACGATCGAACGCCGCCATCACGACCGCGAAACGTTCCGCCGCGAACTCATCGCCCACAAGATGCTCGCGCGCAAAGACGGTTCGTATTGGCGGCTGCCGGAATCCGGATGGGTGGGCTGATCCGCGTCAGTCCGCCCCCGCCAATTTCACCAGCGCCGCCACCGTATTGATGTTGCGCGCCGTGCCGTCCTTGGCGGCCGGGATGCGCAGCTTCGACGTTCCAATGCCGTCATCGTAGTGGACGTAGAGCTCACGCGCGCCCAAGCGCATCTCTTCGCCGCGCACGCCGGTCGCGTGCGCAAGCGCATCCTTCGGCGGCGCTTCATCTAGAAAACTGACGAGCACGCGGTTGGGTGCCGCCTTCGCAAACGGATTGGCCTTCAGCACGGCGGCAAGCTCCTCAGCCGTCCGCACCATGACGCCGACCGGCTTGCCTGCATAATCCTCGAGCCGCACTTCCAACGCCGCCTTCACCCGCGCCGCCGACGCTTTGCTTTCGAACACGACATTGCCGCTCGCGATATAGGTGCGCACGTGTCTGAACCCCGCCGCCTCACACATCGCCTTCAATTCGGCCATCGGCAACTTGCCGGTCCCGCCGACATTCACGGCGCGCAGCAGTGCAACATAGACTGTCATTCGTCGTCCAAGCGCTTCAGCGGCTGATCAAGCGAACGCTTCAAGACCTCGATCGTTTCGTTAGCGCGCCGCGACGCCTCTTGCTCGATCGCAGTTTTCCCACGACGCATAGCGCGCTGGCTTGTGCCTCTCGAGCGCGCCACACGCGCGCCGCGTCCGCCTTCGGAGGTATCCATCTATTTGCCATCGCGCGGGCGAGCCTACCACAACCGCAAACCCGCCACGCACGGCTTCGTCAGATCAAGATCAAAACGGAATCTCGTCATCCGGGTCGGCCGAGAAATCGCGTTGCTCGCCGCGTCCGCCCGCGACCGCTTTACGCCCGCCGCCACCCATCGAAGCGCCTTCCATGGCCGCGCCCGCGTCGCCGCCGCGCCCGTCGAGCATCACAAGCTCACCGCGGAATTTCTGCAGCACGACCTCGGTCGAGTATTGATCCTGCCCGTCCTTGTTCGTCCACTTGCGCGTCTGCAGTTGGCCCTCCAGATAAACCTTCGAGCCCTTGTGCAGATACTTCTCCGCGACCTTCGCGAGGTTCTCGTTGAAGATCACGACGCGGTGCCATTCGGTCTTTTCCTTGCGCTCGCCCGAGTTCTTGTCGCGCCAGGATTCCGACGTCGCGACGCGC
>JAEUML010000255.1 GCA_016792785.1 Alphaproteobacteria bacterium | reverse complement strand
GGCGGCTCCATGTAGGGGAGCGTGTCTTGGGTCTTGGCGGCGGCTTGCAGTTTGGCGACGGCGACCTTTGCTTGGCCTTGCGCCAAGGCGATGTCGGCGGCGGCGACGTTTGCCGCGATGGTCACGAGGTCTTGGCCGGGCGTGCCGAACGTTGAGAACCGCGTCGCCGCATCCGCGCCGAACGACTTTTCGATCTGCGCGTGTTCGGCCTTCGCCTGCTTTACGTCGCCTTTGGCCGCGAGGGCGCGGGCACGGGCGTAGTGCCACATCGCGGTCGCCAGATGCAGGTCCTTGTCCGGTGCGGGCGTCGCCAGCACGTCGTCCCACTTGCCGAAGCGCAGCTGTGTGTAGATGAGCGTGGGGACGAAGATTTCGACGCCCGGAACCTCGCGCGCCATCTGCACCGGCACCTTGTCGACGACCTGCTTGGCGAAGTCGAGAGCGGTGGCGGAGCGGCCTTCGGTCGTCGCCGCGGTCCAGACGAAGTGAAGATTGTGGATGTAGTACATCGCCGCGTACATGCCGCGGTCGTTCGTGGCGGCGAAGTAGGTCTCGTCGGCTTTCGCGGCCTTCTTGTTCAGTTCCACCGCGTCTTCATAGCGGCCGATGCGGTTGTAGATGTGCGTCGGCATGTGGACGATGTGGCCTGCGCCCGGCATCAGCGCGGCGAGGCGGTCGGCGGCCTTTTCTGCGCGCTTCGGATCGGCCTTCTCGACGGCGTGGATGTAGAGGTGGATCGCGCCGGCGTGGTTCGGCTCCTTGGCGAGCACCGCTTCAAGCGTGGGCACGAGGTCTTCGAGGCCCGCCTTCAGCGTCTTGTTGTCGGCGTTCCAATAATCCCAGGGCGACGTGTCCATCAGCGCTTCGGCATAGAGCGTCTGCGCGTCGAGGTCGTTCGGGTATTTGCGCGCGACGTCGCGCATCGCGCTCGCGAACGCCTTGTCGAGTTGGGCGCGCTCGGCCTTCGGGTCGGTCGAATAGCGTTTGGCGAGCGCTGAGATGTAGTCCTGCTCAGCGTTGCTGGCGCCGGCGGCGAGGCGCTGCGCGTTCGCGATCGCTTCGTTCGCTGGCGCGACCGCCTCGGGCATCATCGGCATGTTGATGTTTGGCCCGTGCGCGAGCGCGATGCCCCACCAGCACATGGCGCAGTTCGGGTCGCGCTTCAACGCTTCCTGGAACGCGGCGATCGCGGCGGCGTGGTTGAAATTGAAGAGCTTGCGGTAGCCTTGATTGAAATAGGCCTGCGCTTCGGCCGAGGCGGTCGTGATCTTGTGTTCGTGCGTGCCGAGATTGTCGAACAACGGCGTCTTGACGTCGCCGCCGGGCGCGCCGTGGCTGCTGTGCGTCGGCGTGCCGGCAGTATCGTCGTCGACGCAAGCGGCCAACGGCAGCGCGAGCGCGGTCGTCAGCAACAACGCGGAGGAAAAGCGGGACAGGTCGAGCGTGCGCATGCGAGGCATCCTTATCTGATGGCGAGGCGTATACGCCGGGCCATGGCGTTCGTTCAACTGTACCCCCGGTACAGTGACGTACGTCACGCGTGTCTGCGCGTGCGGCTCTCAAGTTCGTATAATTCGGCCAATTCTTCGCGGCTGTAGTGCAGGTGCGGCCAAATGGCCAGGAGCGCGGTTTTGCCGATCTTGCGTTCGAGCGCGTGCAGGCGATCGAATCCGTCGCGGTCGGCTGCGGTGATCTCGGGCTTTGCGCCGCCTGCGCGCGCAAGCAGGAGGTCTTCCGCGCGCAACACGAGTTCGGCGTGAAGGCGCATGTAGGCGTAGATGTCGGCCGTTGTCACGGCGTCGAACTTGTCGGCGAGCTCGGAGACGAATCGCCCGGCCTCGCTGTGAGCGAACTCGATGCTCATAGTGGCGAGCAGGCGTTCGTGGTCGGCGTGGTCTTTGAGCAGCCAATTGTGAATGCGGTGTTCGCTCTTGGCGAAGACGAGGAAGAGAACCGCCGGCACGAGCAAGATCACCGCCGCTGTCGCGACAAGGGGGGCGTGGAGCAGGTGGTTGAACATGCTGTGGATCGCGACAGCGGCGGCTAATCCGGGGACGTAGAGCGCGGGTTCGAACTTCGTGTGGCGCTCGGTCCACGATTGCGCGAGCACGCCGAAGATCGCGGTTGCGCCGCCGTGCATCATCGCCGTGCCGAAGCCGCGCACGATCCAGACGCCGACGTTCGCTTCGGGGAACGTGTAGAGGTAGTAGAGGTTCTCGACGAGCGCGAAGCCGGTGCCGACGGCAAAGCCCACGACCGCCGCGTCGATCAAGAAGCCGATGCGCGCGCGGGCGAAGAGATAGATCATCACCGCGGCCTTCAACGCCTCTTCGATGATCGGCGCGCCGTAGCGGGTGTAGGTTCCGATGTCCGCGCCGGTCAGGGTCATCGCGGCGGCGTTGACGAAGTAGGCTGAGACGGCGAGCGCGCCGCCGGCGGCGAGCGTCAGCACCGCTGTGCGCAGGCTGACCAAACGGAAACTGTCCAAGCGGTCGAGCACGAACAGGAAGACGAGCGCCGGTGCGAGCGCGATCGGGGCTTCGAGAGTGAACGCCAGGGACATAGTGGACGCAGGCTACATGATCTTGAGGGAGATCAGCCACTCTTCGTCGAGCTTGGCCCCGTCCTCGATTCCGGCGGCGTAGCCTACCGACAACGTCATGGGCAGGCGGTGGGCGAGCGTGAAGTTGAAGTCGAACTGGGCGCCGGCGTTGCCGACGGTGCGCTCGGTCGCGAGGTCCATGTCGGTGTGCAGCACGCCTGCGAACAGCGCCGAGCGGATCGAGCCCAGATAGAGGCTCGGCGTGCCGACGTTCTCGAAGCGCACCGGCGGCAGGTTCCATTCGGCGACGGACTTGACGAAGTTGCGCGCCGCGACCTCGTCGATCTCGAAGCCCGGCATCGTGTGGTATTCGCGGTAGCGCTTCGTCTCTTTGTCGTCGAGGTAGTTGTTCTTGAAGCCGCCGAAATAGAACGGCGTGAACGGGTTCAAGCGGTCGCCACCAGCCAAGCCCGCCGACGAATAAAGCCAGAGCGAGGAATGCTCCCACCCGATGGGGAAGCCGAAGTCGAACCCTGCGCGGGCCTTCGGGAACATCTCGCCGCCCGCGTTGTCCGCGCCCCAGGCGACTTCCCAGCGGTAGCCCTTTTCATGGTCGACGGCGCCCAGCGACTTGTCGGTGTCGGAGTAGTCGAGCTTGAAGTCGAGCGAATAGACCGTGTCTGCCGTCGCGGGCACGTTCTGATTGCCGGGCAGCGTGTCGAGGCCGGTGTAATAGCCCGCATCCATCGCGAGGTTCGCCTGGATCGGTGGGTCGTAGATCAGCGGCCATTTGTAACCGGCGAGGACCGCATCGCCCTTGCGGCTGCGTTCGGTCGGACCGAACAGGTCGTAGAAGTCGGCGTCGTTGTGCCAATAGCGAATGTAGCCGTTGACGGTGCGGTATTCGATGTTGAGGTGGAAGCGTTCGGCCTCGCGCAGCGACTCCGTCGTCGAATAGGACGCGGTTGCGTACAGCTTGGCGAATTGCAGCGCGTCTTCCAGCATCAAATGCCAGCCGAACGAGGCGTAGCCCTTGTAGCCTTCGACGATCGGATAGGCGGCGCCGATCTTCATCTCGTCGGAGGGGATGTACTTGCCGCGGCGCGTGATCTTTTCGTCCAGCGGGATTTTCGCGGGCGAGCCCACGGCCCAGGTCTTTACGATCGGGTGTTTGGTTGCGACCTCGTTGCCGAGGAATTTGACGGCGCTCAAATCTTCGAGCGGTTTCGGGTCGAGTTCGACGGGCGTGAAGCCCTGGCCGGTGTACTCGAGTGCCAAGAGCTTGCCGGTCTCGCGGGGGATCGGGCGGAAGAGGCCGGTTTCGGCGTTCGAGACGGCCGTGACTTTCCCGGTCGTGATGTCGAAGCGGAAGATGTTCGAGACGCCGGTGTAGTACGAGCTGCCGTAGAGCGACTTCGCGTCGGGCGCGAAGACGAAGCTCTCGGGCACCGCGACGCCGAAGTCGTAGCTCGCGATTTCCTTCGGCTTGTCGTCCTTCATGTCCTTCAGGCGGTAGACGCGCAACGCTTGGTCGCCGTTCACGCGCGCGTGCGACATTGCGATCAGCTCACCGTCGGGCGAGATGTCGAGGTCGAACGGCACTTCGCCGTAGGGCCAGGTGTGGATCTGCGTCCACGCTTCGTAGGGCGGGTCCATGCGCACGAGCGTGACGAAGCCGTTCAAGTGGCGCAGACCCCAGAGCGTGCGATCGGCCGGATTGAACGCGAGGTCACCGATGCGCGCGTCTTTGAGCCGAATCTTCGTCTTACCCGTCGCAATGTCGATCTCGATCAGGTCGCGGAAGGCGTAGTTGTCGGTCGTGTACCAGGCGGTCGCGGTTTTTGGGTCGTAAGCGAGGGATGCGACGCGGTAGTGCATCGGCCCCTTCACGTCGACGAGGCGGCGGGTGCTGCCGTCCTTCAGTGACAGTTCGCCGACATGCGCGATGACGCCCGGATAGCGGAAGGCGCCGATCAAGCTGCCGCGCTTTGCGTCGTAGTAGAGCCGCGAGACGGAGCCCAAGCCGTTCGCGGTCAACCGCGTGAGCGGCGTCGTCGGATGCGCCTTCACGGCGTCGAGATTGCGCTTCTGGAAATCGTGTTCCCAGGCGATCCAATCGTCCCACACATCGGTGAGCGGCTTTCCGAACACGCGCTCGAACTGATCGGCGTAGTATGCCTCGCTGTCAGGGCCGCGCTTCAGCCACTCGACGACGTGCTCGGGCGAGCGGGTCAGCGCCAGGAAGCTAATGAAGCGCGTGCCGTAGAGATAGGCGTTCACGCCGACCTGGAAGTCGACGGAGGAGCCTTCGGCTTCGAGACCCAGCGGCGAATAGAAATGCGCGCCGTCGCGCACCATGGCGCGGAACACCATCTCGTCGTAGGCGCCTTGCGTGCGGCCGATGCCGCCGGCCATCCATGTGTCCATGAAGACGGCCGAGCCTTCGAGGTACCACCGCGGCGCGTTCACGCGTGGGGTGACGAGGTAGTTGTAGAGGATCGATTCCGGGTGCTCCTCCACCGGCATCGGCTTGCCCATGAAGAGGTTGCGCCAGAACGCGTCGTCGTCGTTCCATACGTCCATCGTGGCGACGTGGACGAGTTCGTGGTTCATCAGCGTGAAGATGCGCTCGCCCGCGGTCAACGTTTCGAACGCTTGGTTCAGGGGGGCGACGTCGATGAGCAGCGCGTTGTTCGGCGTGGCGCGGGCGGCGGCGTTGCCCGAATCCGTGAAGTCCTTGAGCAGAAGCGTCGTCTTCTCCCACGGACGCCACTCGAAGATGCGCTTCTGAAACTCGATCGAGTTCAGGAACGCGCGCGCGGCGTAGGGCGTAAGATAGGTCTGCGGCGGGTCGAAATAGAGAAGGTCGAGGTCTTCCGTTTCGAGGCGGTCCATCTCGATTTCGTCGGCCGCAAGGGGGCGGACAAGCGCGCACGCCATCAGCAGGCACAGCATCGCTGCGCGCATCACGTCCCCCGAATCACCTCAACCGCAAGCTTGGCGGCGGGTGGGGCAAAACAAAAGCCGCCTGCGCAGGGCAGGCGGCTTTCGCGTTGACGCTTGTGATTCGGTGTTACCTCTTCGCCATCGCGTCCAAGAACGCCTGGTCGCT
>JAEUML010000156.1 GCA_016792785.1 Alphaproteobacteria bacterium | reverse complement strand
CGTCGCCGCCGATGAGCGCGAAGGCATCGTTCACGACGCCGTTCGTCTGCAACAGCGCGATCCACGCCGTCGTGCGCACAAGCAGCGACGTCCAGAACGGCAGCAGCACGAGGATGAGCAGAAGATTGCGCGTGCGCTCGTCCTGCTGCGAGATGAAATAGGCAAGCGGATAGCCGAGCACGAAGCAGAGCAGCGTCACCACGGCTGCGACCCACAGCGTGCGCTCGAACAGCATCACATAGACTTGGTCTTCTTCGGGCTTCGGCACCCACGTGCCGTCGGCCCTGCGCGTTTGGTCGAGCGCCGCGACGTAGTAGCCCATCGTGGTCGTGGCACTCGCGTGCCGCAGCGTCCCCCAGACTTCGGGATTGCTCCACTGTAGATCGACCGCGTTGAACGCCTGCGCATAGGGCGGCTCGAATTTGTCGGCGACCCGCGCGGTCTTGATCAGAAGCGAGCGCATGCCCGCGCGCTCGAAGTTCAGCCGCGTCGCGACCTTGCCGATCGTGCCTTCGCGGTTCGCCCGCGCGAGATCGTCGGCGAGTGCGGAGAACGCGCTGGCCGGAGGCCGGTCCTTGCCGTTCCACGAACGCAGCGAGGCGGCGGCACGCGGCAGGATTTCCGCGACCGTCGGGTCACCGAGCGAGCGGTTCAGCATGCTGCCGATCGGAAGCAAGAACGTGATCGTGAGAAACGCGAGCAACGGCAGCACCAGAAGGAACGTCCCCCGGCGCGCCTGCTTGCCCGAGCGCTTGAACTGCTCGGCCAAGCTTTCCTGTGTCGTCACCGCGCTCCCCATTGCCCCCGCACCCTAAGCGCTACTTAGCGAGCCACGCGGCCCATCTTTGGTTCAACTCTTCCTGATGATCGGCCCACCACAGGAAGTCGATCTGTATCGCGTTCGCCGCATTCTCGGGTGCGTTCGGCATGTGCGCCTTCATGTCGATGTCCGGCTTGTCGTGATAGCTGCCGACGAGCGGCAGAGACGACTTGCGCGCGGGGCCATAGGCGATCCACTTCGCCTGGTCGGCCAGACGCGGCGTATCGGTCGCGAAGGCGATGAACTGCATCGCCGCGTCGAGGTTCTTCGTCCCCTTCACGACCGCCAGCACGTCGAGTTCCTGGAGCTGCCCGTCCCAGATGATCTTGAACGGTTTGCCCTCTTTGACCTGCGCGTCGAAGATGCGCCCGTTATAGGCGGTCGTCATCGTGACCTGCCCGTCGGCGAGCAATTGCGGCGGCTGTGAGCCCGGCTCCCACCAGATGACGTGGTCTTTGATCGTGTCGAGCTTCTTGAACGCGCGCTCGACGCCCTCTTTGGTGGCGAGCGTCTCATAGACCTTATCGCCCGCAACGCCGTCGGCGCGCAGCGCGAGCTCCAGATTGATCTTCGGGCTCGTCTTGCGCAATCCGCGCTTGCCCGGGAAGTTCTTCACGTCGAAGAAATCGGCGAGCTTCGACGGCTTCGCGCCCGGAAACTTCGTCTCGTCATAGGCGACGATGTGGCTGAACAGGATCGTCGTTACCGCGCACGGCGTGATGCCGTTCGGGATGAAATCCTGCACCGCGGCGACGCCGTCGGGTGAGGGCGGCAACGTCCCCGCGTCGATCTTCTCGAGCAGACCTTCGTCGCAGGCGCGCTGCGCGTCGGCGAGCTCCATGTCGACGACGTCCCACGTCACGTTGTTGCTTTCGACCTGGGCTTTGATCTCGGCGATGCCGCCGTTGTAGTCGACGGAGTTGATCTTGGCGCCGGTCGAGGCTTCGAACGGCTTGTGATAGGCCTCGATCTGGCTCTTCGTGTAGGCCCCGCCCCACGACACGACGACGAGCGAGCGCCCGCTGAGCGAGGTCCCGCCGGCCGGTGCCGGCGCGGGCGCTGCACCGTCCGTCGACGGCAGCTCCATGTCGCTCAGTTCTTTGTCGAGTTCGTTGACCTCTTTCTCCGATCCCCGCCCCAGCATGAACAGAAGAACGCCCGCCAGAATGACGATGGCGGCGGCGGCAGCGATGATGATTCCGGTCGTACGGCCCATGGGTGTTCCTCGATGCGAATCGTTCGGTTCTAAAGTGTCACGGGCCGAGAACGCCGACCACACAATCCCCGCTTTCAAGAGCTGTCATCATCACGCGCTACGACACGAACGCGCGTGCAGCGGCGGGATCCCAGGCGAGCGTCACGGCGACGCCCTTGGCCGGGAATTTCGCGCCGCGCGCCGGCGCCTTGACGATGATTTCGTTCATGCCCGGCGCCGACAATTTCACGCGCAGATGATCGCCGTGGAAGATGAAGTCCTCGATCATCGCCGCGACGTGGTTGCCGCCGGGCTGCGTCTCGGCCGAAACGGTCAGGTATTCCGGCCGCACGCACACGACGCCCGCGCGCCCGACCGCGTCGCAATTGCCGTTCTGCGCCTTGACCCGCGCCCCGCCGATGAGCTCGACCGTGACCTCAGGCCCGTTGACCGCCACCACCTTGCCCGGCAGCGCGTTGTTCTCGCCGATGAAGCCCGCGACGAACGCGTTCGCCGGCGCGTCGTAGATCGTCTTCGGCGTGTCGAGCTGCTGGATCACGCCGTCGTGGAACACCGCGATCCGGTCGGAGAGCGTCAACGCCTCGCCCTGATCATGCGTGACATAGACGACAGTGACGCCGAGTTCGCGGTGCAGCCGCTTGAGTTCGTATTGCATCTGCTCACGCAGATGCTTGTCGAGCGCGCCGAGCGGTTCGTCCATCAGCACGAGTTCCGGATCGAACACGAGCGCGCGCGCGACCGCCACGCGCTGCTGCTGGCCGCCGGACAATTGATGCGGTTTGCGCTTCTCGAAGCCCGAGAGTTCGACCATCGCGAGCGTCTTGGCCACCCGGTCGCGAATCTCCGCACGCGCCGTTTTGCGCACCTCAAGCGGGAACGCGAGATTTTCCGCCACCGTCATGTGCGGGAACAGCGCGTAGTTCTGGAACACGAAGCCGAGGCCGCGCTTGTGCGGCGGCAGCGTCGTCATCGACTGCCCGTTGAGCAAAATGTCGCCCGCCGTCGGCGTCTCGAAGCCTGCAAGCATCATCAACGTCGTCGTCTTGCCCGACCCCGAAGGCCCAAGCAGTGTCAGGAATTCGCCCTTCGCGATTTCGAGATGGAGATCCTTCACGACGAGCTGCGCGCCGTCATAGGTCTTCTTCACGCCGGCAAAGCGCACGAACGGCACAGCCTCGGCCGGCGCATAGACAGCGGGCTGCGGCTCTTCGACAGGAACCGCCTCCGCAATCGGCTGAGCCGCAGGCGGGACCACGTCTTCGACGGTCGGCGCGCGCGCCACCGGTGGCGCGACAGCAGCCTCAACAACAGGCGGCGCAGGCGTGACGATCACGGATGGCGCTGCGGGTTCGGAATCAAGCTCGGGCACCGGCACGGGCGCAGGCGGTGGGGCCGCTTCGGGCGCGCGGCGTGCTTCCGGTTCAACCATGCGCACAGACACGGAAGCCACCGGCGCGGCTTCTTCTTTCGCAGGGTCAACGATCTTAGGCCGGCGATCGCCAAAGCCGAACGCGACCGAGAGCAACGACGTGCGCCGCGGTAGCGCAAGACCCACGCGCGGCTCTTCGCTCTCGTCGTGTTCATCGTCATCGTCGTTCGGCACGACGATCTTTTGAGGTTTCGCAGGCTCAGCCGCAGCGGCCGTTTCGACGGGCTTCACCTCATTCGTCTCTGCGACGGGCACGGCGACGATTTCAGGCGCGGGCTCGGCGGGCGCCGGCGGCGGCTCTTCGCGTGGCTGCAAGGCAGCAGTGATCGACGCCGCGGCGGATGGCTGATCGCCCGTCGGAAGGCCTAGCAAGCGCGATCTAAGCGAAAAGCCCTTTGGGCCCTTGGCCGGCGCATCTCTTGTGTCTGCCGCCATGAAATGCGGACGAACCCGTCGTTTCCCCACCCGCCTTGGGGAGAGCCCAAGGCGGTGGCGATCCTAGGCAACGCCGCGGTTAATTGAAAGTGGCACTAGCGGTTGCCGCCAAGCAGGTCTTGCAGCGTTCCGAGCGGATTCTCAGGGCTCGGCTTCTTCTTTTTGTCGCTCTTTGTGTCCTCTGCACCTTCTTGTTGCGACGGCTTGCGCCCCAGGATGTCGCCGAGTCCGCCGCCGTCCTTAAGCTTATCGAGCGGATTATCGCCCTTGATGATCGAATCAAGCGCGTCCGGCAGCACCCCTGAAAGGTCCGGCGAATAGGACGGATTGCTCCACGGTCCCTTGATGCGGAACGGGATACCGATACCGCCAATGTCGCCGCTTCCGCCCTGACCCTTGATCGAGGACACGGCTTTGGGCTCAACGCGATAGTCGAGCGTCTGCTCGCCAAGGTCGATGATCCCGGCACCGTTCAGCCGCACGAACGGATTGAGCAGCTTCAGGTCCTTGTTCGCCGCCACGCCCTGACGGATCGCGAAAGAACCGGAAAGCTCCGCGAAGTCGGTCTTCGCCGCCCCATCGACTGCCGATCCCGACAGCGCCGATTGGATGCTGCGCGCGATCTCGGCGAGGTTCACGCCCTTGATCGCGCCGTCGACGAACTGGATGCGCGCCGACCCGCCCATCGACTTCATCCACGCGCGCTGTGATTTGCCCGTTGCGGCGACCTTCGCCACGATCGAACCCGATCCTTGAAGCCGGCTGAACCCCGCAAGATCGCTGAGGAACGGTTCCGCGTTCACGCCCGAGATCGAAAGATCGAGCCCCAGCGCCGGGACCGCGCCCGCCCCGTCGAGCGAAATCACGCCCGACCCGTTGCCGCCGTAGAGCGCAAGCTGCTTCAGGTTCGCCCGCATCTTGCCGCCCGAAAGCGCGATGGAAAGCGCGCTACGCCCGATCTTGAGGCCGCCCACGGCGAGTGCGTTGACCGCGAAATCGAAATCGGCATCCACGAGGCGCAGCGCCGACACGTCGATCGGCGCGTCGCTCCACTTCGGCATCCCGCCGCCCGAAGCGCCGCCGCCCGCACCGCCGCTGCCGCTCATGTAGGGATTGAGATCGAGCCGGTCGAGCGTGAAGTCGCCCTTCACGTAAGGCCGCGCCCGCGACGTATCGAGCGCGAGATTTCCCAACCCGTTCATCCCGTCGAGCGAGAGCCGCGCGTCCTTGAACGCGACGCGCGCCGCGGAGGCCTCGACCACGCCTTTGAGCTTCATCGCACCGAAGCCTTTGACCTTCGGCAGTTCGACGCCCGACCACGCCGCAAGTCGACGCGCGGACTTGGTGTTGAAATCGATCGCGCCCGACGTCGTGCCGCTCGCCGCGTTGACGTCGCCGTCGAACGTCGCCGCCAGCACTTCGCCCGCGATCTTCGCGATGACCGCGCTCTTGCCTCCGGTCGACAGCGCGCGCGGACTGGCGATGGTGGTCGCGATCGTGATCGCCTCTTTGTTCCAGGTTAGTCCGCCGTCGAACTCCATCGGCTGGTCGAGGCTGGGAAGCTTCACATTCGCGTTGATGGCTTCGACGCGCTGCGCAGTGCCGTTGCGCCGGTCGCGGTAGGTCAGCACGCCGCCCGAAAGCGTCACGTCGCGAAAACTGAAGTCCGCCGACGAGGTCGAGGATGCCGGCGGTGCCTCCGCCGCCGGCATCTCGGCACCTGCCGCCGCCGTTTGCGGCTCGAACAGCCAGTTGCCGCGGCCCTTCTCGTCGATCTCCAGATTGATCACCGGGTTGACGAGCCGGATCTCGGTCACCTTCAGCGCCCCGCCGAGCAGCGGCCAGAGCTCCGCCCCGACGACGAGCTTGTCCATCGTCGCCATGTCGGCTTCGGCCGCACCCGCGACATTCGCAAAGCGCACCTTCTCGACCTCGACCCCCAGCGCCGGCCAGAACGAAAGCCGCAGATCGCCGTCGATCGTGAGCGCTCGCCCCGTCGCAAGCCGCGTTTGCTCGATGATCTGCTCCTTGTAGACCGACGTCGGCAACAGGAACGGCAGCGCCACGACGACCGCCACCAGCAGCACGACGGCGACCAGAACCCAGCGGAAAACACGCTTCATCGAACGGCCCTCAAGAACGAAATCGCCGCTACTCCTACGCCGAAACAGCGGCAAAATCATGTAGGTTAGGAAATGACCAGAGAAATGGATTCCCCTGGTACAAGAATTGGCGGCCTGATCGCCAACATGCTGGCCGCACTGGGCTATTTCGGCGCGACCGCACTTGCCGTACCTGCAGCGTTGGCGCTGATCCAGGCGATCGGCCGCGTTGCCTTTGGCGACTATCCAATAGCCGACAGAACGTGGGCCTTCGACGTCATCTACATCTACGTCCGAATTTCACACCACGTATTCGAGGACGTCTCGCCAATACCATTTAGTGACCTCGCGCCCGTCATCCAGGGCGTTCTCATTGTCGTTCCCAACCTGGCGCTGATCCTTCTGGGGGCCTGGTCTCTGCTAAGCCTCACGAAGATGGCTCTTAACCGCTGACCAGAATTCTGGAGCGCACTGGTACAAGCGGAAACCCTTGAGGGGGAAAGGGCTGGGATATTGAATCGCGGAACGTCTACCCGCACCCGGCGTGACCGGCGCTCGCAAGGCTTGCTATAAGCGCCCCTTCGCCAACCGAAGGCTTTTCATGTCCACCAATGCCGACGCGCTTGCCGCACTCTGGTTGCCTTTCACGCCGAACCGTCAGTTCAAACCCGAGCCTCGCATCCTCGCGCGCGCTGAGGGGATGTTCTACTACGACCCGCAGGGGCGCGAGCTGCTCGACGGACTCGCGGGCCTTTGGTGTTCGCTTGCCGGTCACGGGCGCAAGGAGATTTCGTCAGCCGTCGCGAAACAAATCCACGAACTCGACTTCGCCCCCACGTTCCAGTTCGCGCACCCGAGCGTGATCGAACTCGCCGGCCGCCTCGCGGCGATGGCGCCCGCCAATCTCGATCACGTCTTCTTCTGCAATTCGGGATCGGAAGCGGCGGACACCGCCCTGAAAATCGCACTCGCCTACTGGCGCGCGAAGGGCCAGGCCCAGCGCACCCGCCTCGTCGGCCGCGTGCGCGGCTATCACGGCACGAATTTCGGCGGCATGTCGGTCGGCGGTATCGCAAACAACCGCAAGGCATTCGGCACGATGCTGGGCAATGTCGACCATCTGCCCACGACCTACGACCGCGCGAAACAGTCGTTCACGAAAGGCGACCCGGAGTACGGCGCGCACTTCGCCGACGCGCTCGAAGAACTCGTCATGCTGCACGGCGACACGATCGCCGCCGTCATCGTCGAGCCGATGGCGGGCTCGACCGGCGTGCTGCCCCCACCCAAAGGCTACCTCCAACGCCTGCGGCAAATTTGCGACAAGCACGCCATCCTGCTGATCTTCGACGAGGTCATCACGATGTTCGGCCGCATGGGCACCGCGACCGCGGCCGAGCGCTACCAAGTCACGCCGGACATGATCACGTTCGCGAAGGGCGTGACGAACGGCGCGATCCCGATGGGCGGCGTCATCGCGTCAAAGGCGATCTACGACGCCTTCGCGCAGAAGGACGATTGGCAGATCGAACTCTTTCACGGCTACACCTATTCCGGACATCCTGTTGCGGCGGCGGCTGCACTTGCGACGTTAAATGTCTATCGCGACGAAAACCTGTTCGAGCGCGGGCGCCTGATCGAACGCTGGCTGGAAGAGGCGGTGCACCGCTTGAAGGGCGCGCCGTTCGTCGCCGACATCCGCAATTGCGGCGCTGCAGCAGCGATCGACCTGGAGCCCTTAACCGGGGCGCCGGGCAAGCGCGGCCACGAAGCGATCCGCCGCGCCTTCTTCGACGAGGGAATAGTGCTGCGCGTCGGCGGCGACACGATTGCATTGGGCCCCGCTCTCATAGCAGAACAGAGCCACATCGAGAGGCTGGTCGACGGCGTCGATCGCGTGCTGCGCCGCCTCGCTTGAAAACGCGAAAGGGGACTTCCATGCTGGTCGGCGTTCCGAAGGAAATCAAAGTTCACGAATACCGCGTCGGCCTCACGCCCTCGAGCGTGCGCGAACTCATCACCCACGGCCACAAGGTCGTGGTCCAGGCGAACGCCGGCACCGCGATCGGGCTCACCGACGACATGTACCGCGCGGCGGGTGCGGAGATCCTGCCCACCGCCGCCGACGTGTTCGCGAAAGCCGACATGATCGTGAAGGTGAAGGAACCGCAGGCGCCCGAAATCAAAATGCTCCGCTCCGGCCAGCTGCTGTTCACGTATCTCCACCTCGCGCCCGATCCCGAGCAAACCGAAGGCCTGATCAAATCCGATTGCGTGGCGATCGCTTATGAAACCGTGACCGACGCCCGCGGCGGACTGCCGTTGCTGGCGCCGATGTCCGAAGTTGCGGGCCGCATGTCGATCCAAGCCGGCGCGCACTGTCTTGAGATGGAACAGGGCGGCCGCGGCATGTTGCTCGGCGGCGTGCCGGGCGTGCCGGCCGCGAAGGTCGTCATCATCGGCGGCGGCGTCGTCGGCGCGAACGCGGCCCGCATGGCGATGGGCCTCGAAGCCCACGTGACGATCATCGACAAAAGCCTGCCCCGCCTCGCCGAACTCGACCTGCAATTCGGCGCGATGCTGAACACGATCTACTCGACGGTCGATGCGATCGAGGAATCGGTTCTCTCCGCCGACCTCGTCGTCGGCGCGGTGCTGCTGCCCGGCGCCGCCGCGCCGAAGCTGATCACCGAAGCGATGATCAAGAAGATGAAGAAGGGCTCGGTCATCGTCGACGTCGCGATCGACCAAGGCGGCTGTGCCGAAACCTCAAAACCCACGACCCACGCGCAGCCGACCTACCGCGTCCATGACGTCGTGCACTACTGCGTCGCGAACATGCCGGGAGCGGTCGCCCGCACGTCGACGTTCGCGCTGAACAACGCGACGCTGCCGTTCACGCTGGCTTTGGCCGACAAAGGCTACGCGAAAGCCTGCAAGGACAACCCGCATCTGATGGCGGGTCTGAACATCCATCGCGGCGCGCTGACCTACCAAGCCGTCGCCGAATTCCAGAAGCGCGAATACATCCCGCCGGAGCGTGCGATCGCGCGCTGAAAGCCGTTCCGCTCTTACAACGCAACAAGAAGGGCGCCCGCCGAAGCAAGGCTGGCGCCCCTATTATTCTCACCGCTGAGCGCACCCGTAAACGTCCGAACTGCCTGCGCGAAGCGGTTGCCCCAATCCTCTGTCGCGATTTGGCCGATGTAACCGTCTGGTCGGATAAGCATCAGCGTGTCGCCCTGCAAGCCGTAGATGCGGCGGAATGATCGTTGTTTGTCGCTGAGCGAGACATCGAGGTGCTTGGCGGCGCTTACACTAACGCGCTTCAAAGACGCGCCGCGGCTAGGCCAAGCGCTCTGCCCAAGCGCTTCGGCGGCTTTGGGTCCATACGCGATCGCCGTGAAATGCGGACCGCGAAAGAGTTCGAACAGACGGACCTCTGTGCCATCCGCACCAACCAGTTTCGCGTCCGGCGCGCGGTCACCGACATACAGCGTCGTCGTTTGGTGGCTTGATGCCGGGGCCAAAGGACCGTCGCGGTAGCTCAATTCCAACTGCCGTTCGTCGGCGGTGCGGCGGATCGCGTCCGAACTCGGTTTACCGATCGCCTTGTAGCGCTTCGTCGAACGCGCAAGCATCTCGTCGGCGATAGGCTGGCGTTCGGCTTGATAGGTATCGAGCAAAGCCTCGCCGGCGCCAGCGAGCGCCTGGCCCAGCTTCCAACCCAAATTGTAGGAATCTTGAATTCCGGTGTTCAGTCCTTGCCCGCCGGCAGGCGTATGCACGTGAGCTGCGTCGCCGGTCAAGAACACGCGCCCTTTGCGATAGGCTTGCGCCAATCGGATGTTGGGCCGGAAGACGGTGCTCCAGTGGTTCTTTCCGAGCCGGATGTTGGCGTTGCCCGTGCGGCTTCGAACACGCGCCTGTAAATCGTCCGGGTCGAGCTTCGCCGGATCGTTGACGTCGATGCGGATCATCCATTGGAAGAGTTCCGTGTCCGGCAGCGGACAGGCGGCGGTCATCTTTCCGCCTTTGCCGGGCCAGATATGCCATCGGCTGCGCGAGAGACCCGTCGTCTCGGCATCGACAATGATCCACCGATCGCTGTCGTCGGTCTCGCCGGTGAAGCCGATCCCCATGGCGGATCGCACACGACTCGCGCCGCCATCCGCGCCGACAAGGTAGCGCGCAGTGATCGACTGCTCGGCCCCGCCGGCCCGTACCGTCGCGGTGACCGTCCCGTCGTCCTGTTGCAGGGACGCGAGTTCGGTGCCGAAGTCGATGCGTGGTCCAAGCTCCGCCAGTCGCGCATGAAGAATGCTGTCGGTGCGGAACTGCGGCACCATCCACGTGTTGGGGTAGGGGCGATCCTCTGTTGGTTTGCTACGCTTAATCATCCGCCACGGCAGTGTGAACGGACCCAAGTGAATGCCGAGCAGCGGATAGTCTCCGCCGGCCGCAACGACGCGCTCCAGAACACCAAAGTCCTCGAGCATTTCGAGCGAACGTGGTTGCAGCCCCTTGGCCCGCGAGCCCGTGAACGCGGCAGGCTGTTTGTCGATGATCCTGATCTTGAGCCCGCGCCGGGCGAGGTCGATGGCGAGCGCCGTCCCGGAAGGCCCAGCGCCAACCACCAGCACATCGATCGTTTCCGTAGCTGTGCTCAATGTCATTCTTATCCGTGTATTTTGCACGGATATGCTCGTGCAGATGACTTGTCAAGAATTTCCGTGTATTATGCACGGATGGCCCATTGGACCGACGAACTTCACGCGATCCTTCTCCAGTTGACGGGGGTGATGACCCGCCCTGACGTCGACGCCCGCTTCCTCGCGCGCGCTGGCGTGAAACTCGACCGTGCGCTGTTTCCGCTGCTGACCCGCATCGGGGTGACGGGCCCCATCGGCGCGGTCGAACTCGCGGCACTGGTCGGCCGCGATCACTCGACTATTAGCCGGCAGACCGCAAAGCTCGAAGAGTTGGGCCTTATCGAACGCAGCCCCTCTGAAACCGACGGCCGCATCCGCCTCTTGGCGCCGAGTGCTGCTGGCAAGCGGATGCTCGCAAGCTTCGCGCGCACGCGCCGCAAGCTGATGGAGGAGCATTTCCGGGACTGGAGCGAGCAGGACAAAGCCCAATTGCTCCGGCTTCTGAAAAAGATGACGCTCGATACCGGCAAAACGATCTCTGGCGCCGAGGGCCCATGAAGCCCAGCCGGCCGCGCCGCTCACGCCCCGATGGTGACGACCACGTTGCCCCGCTTGTGTCCCGTGTCCACGGCGGCGTGCGCCTCGGCGATCCTCTCAAGCGGATAGCGCGCGCCGATCACGGGCTTGAACCGGCCCGTCTCGAGCAGCTGGGCGAGAGCCTGTATCTTCTCGCTTCCGGCCACCGCGACGCCTGCGATGACGCGCTTTGTGCCCGTCATCTTCGTCCACGCCGGCAGGAACAGAAGCTCGCCCAAGCTCGTCACCAGGGCGAGAAAGCGCCCACCCGCCCTGAGCACGCCTTGCGCACGCGCGAACGAGGTAGCGCCGACCGTGTCCATGATGATGTCGTAGGTCCCGCCGCTCTGCGTGAAGTCCTCGCGCGCGTAATCGATCGTGTGCCGCGCGCCCAGTGAGCGCACCAAGTCCGCGTTCGCCGCGCTGCTCACGCCCGTCACCTCGGCGCCGGCATCGCGCGCGATCTGAACCGCGGCCGATCCGACCGCGCCCGAAGGGCCGATGACGAGCACGTTGTCGCCGGACCGCACGCCGGCCCAATCTTTGAGAAAGATGAGTGCTGTGACCCCGCCGAACGGCGCCGCCGCCGCTTCTTCGTAGCTGACGCCTGCAGGCTTGAGCGCAATGCTGGCGGTGTGCCGAACAACCAGGTATTCGGCGTGACAGCGCCCCGCCGCCCCGAACACGGCATCCCCCGCCTTGAACGCCGTCACGTTGCGCCCCACCGCCGCGACGTCACCGGCGAAGTCCATGCCGAGCACCGTGTTCCGCGGAGCGAAAATCCCAAGACCCAGCCGCCCCGGCAGGCCGAACCCGCGCGGCATACGAAACGCGCGCATGCGCGCATCGCCTGTGGTCACCGTCGTCGCGCGGACTTTGACCAGGACGTCGTTCTCACCGGCGGACGGTGTCTCGACTTCTTCGATCGCGACGACGCCCGGCGGGCCATAATTGCGGTAGACGGCGGCTTTCATGCCTGCTCTTAGCAGGGCGCGCCGTCGATGGCGACCCCGCGCCTACGGCGTCGGGGTTACGGGGACAGGATAGAGCGACGACACGCGCCCAGAGAGCTGCAGCAAGCTGAGGTCGCCCGCCTGACCCTGCACGCGCACGCAGCGCCCGGCGTAGTTCTTGTTCTCGCACAAGACCCAGTCGCCGCCGCCTTGGACGGCAAGGCTCGCCACCTTGTTGTCGAAGCCGAGCGGACCAAGGTCCGGCGTCGCCCCCTTGATAGTCAGTGTGCGGCCTTTGAAGTCGGCTTGGTCGTAGATCACGATCGCAGGCCCCACGGCCGGCTGTGTTACAACGGCCGGTGCCGCCGCGTGCGCCTCACCGGCGACCGTGGCCGCCGCCGCAGTAAGCAATAGGGTGCTCGCACCCGCCAACATCAACGCGCCAACCCGCAAGGACGTCATTTTCGCTC
>JAEUML010000170.1 GCA_016792785.1 Alphaproteobacteria bacterium | reverse complement strand
TCGAACGTCTCCAGGAACCGGCTCACCATCATGTAGAACCCGATCGTGATGGTCAGTTCCTCCATCTCCTGCAGCGACAACCGTTCGCTGAGCGGCTTGAACGTCTGATCGCCCGCCCGCACGTTCTTCACCACATCGTCGGTGTAACGCATGACGAGCCGCTGCATCTCGGAGAGCGCCGGATCGTCCGGCCCCGTGTGCATCGCCTTGATCAAGGCCTCGCTCATGCCGACGTCGCGCCCGATCCGCTCGTGCTGATGCACCTCGTACTTGGCCTTCGAGAGCACGCCGACGCGAATGATCGCAATCTCGCGCAAAATCGGATCGAGCTTCGACTTGAAGAGAATATAGTTCCCAAGCCTCAGGAACGCCGGCATCAACCCCTCGCCGCCGGCCAGCATGCGAAAGATGTTCAGCGGCGCCATCTTGCCCAATGCCTCTTGGATCTCGGGAGCAAGCGTCTTCGGGTCGGGGTAGGGCACACGGGCCATGGGGCGCATCTTCTCGTTGGCGGTTGTGCCCGCACTCTGTCCCATCGCCGGACGAGCGGGAAGGGGGCATTGCCTCTACGGCCCCGGGCGCTAGATTGACCCCAAAGACCAAGATCATGGGAGGAAGTGCCGAATGTACGACTTCAACGGGCTGAACACGCTGGCCGACATTTCGCGCCAACAGGCGAAGAAGCGCGGCAACTCGCCCGCGTTCTGGTTCGAGGGCCGCGAGACGACCTTTTCCGCGTTCGACAAGCACACCAGCCAAGTCGCGAACGGCTTGATCGCGCTGGGTCAGAAGCCCCACGCTCGCGTCGGCTACATGGGCATGAACTCCGACCGCTATTTCGAGGTGCTGCTCGGCGCCTGCAAGGCGAACACGGTTCTCGTCGGCATCAACTGGCGCCTCGCCGGCCCCGAAGTCGTCTACGTCCTGAACGACGCGGGCTGCGAAACGATGTTCGTCGGCGCGGAATTCGTGCCGCTGATCGAGGCGATCAAAGGCCACTGCCCGAAGCTCAAACACATCATCGCCGTCGACGGCGGCCACAAGAGCTGGCCCGCCTACGCCGACTGGCGCGACAAGCAGAGCGACAAGGACCCGCACCTCCCCATCAAGTCCGACGACGACGCCATCCAGCTCTATACGTCCGGTACCACCGGCCACCCCAAGGGCGTGCAGCTCACGAACGGCAACTATGTGGCGTTCTTCAAATCGAGCCAGGACGCAAACTGGGCCGACTTTGAACCAGGCGATCCGAACCTGATCGCGATGCCGAACTTCCACGTCGCGGGCGCGAACATGGGCCTGACCACGCTCGCCCAAGGCAGCCTCGGCATCGTCATCAAGACGGTGACCCCCGACGCCGTGTTCGACATGATCGACAAGTTCCGCATCAAGAACATCTTCTTGGTGCCGGCCGTGATCCTGATGCTGGTGCAGCACCCGCGCATCAAGACGACGGACATCTCCTGCGTGAAGCGTATGTTCTACGGCGCCTCGCCGATCACGGAGGAACTGCTCAAGACAGCGCAGGCGATCTTCAAGACCTGCAGTTTCTTCCAACTCTACGGCCTGACCGAAACGGTCGGCGCGGGCACCGCGCTTCAGCCGAGCGACCATCGCGACGCGCTGCTGCGGTCCTGCGGCAAGCCCTATCCCGGCCTCGACATCAAAGTGATCGACGAGCACGGCAAGGAAGTCGCGCAAGGCGCGGTTGGTGAGATCGTGATCAAGGGCGGCACGATCATGAAGGGCTATTGGAACAAGCCCGAGGCGACGGAAAAGTCGATCAAGAACGGCTGGTTCTACACGGGCGACGCCGGTTACTTCGACAAGGACGGGTTCCTCTTCATCCACGACCGGGTGAAGGACATGATCGTCTCGGGCGGCGAGAACATTTATCCGGCCGAAGTC
>JAEUML010000154.1 GCA_016792785.1 Alphaproteobacteria bacterium | reverse complement strand
GCCTGCGGCGCCTCCTCATAGATCAACTCCCGGTCTTCGCAGATGACGCGGCTGCCGATCTTCGTGCGTTGCATGTCGGCGACCGTGAAGCGGCGGTTGAGCTTCGCCTTCGCTTCGCTGCGGCTCCACTTCCGCCCCGCGCCATGCGCCAGCGAATGCAGCGCGCGATCCGCCTTCTCAAGCCGCGGCTGCACGATATACGTCACGTCGCCGCGCGAGCCGGGCACGACGATCAGCCCGCGATCGCCCGGCGCCGCACCCTTGCGATGCAGCCAGCCGCCGTCATGCGGCGTGACACTGTTGTGGCAGATGTCGATCCGCCGCTCCCCCGTCATGCCCAGCCGCTCGAAGAAGCGCGCCGCGATGATCTTGCGGTTCAAGACCGCCCACGCGACCGCCTGATCATGCTCCTTCAGATACGCAATGCAGGCATCGCTGCCCACGGACAGCGGCCGAACATTCTGCCGCTCAAGCTGCCGCTCCAGAATGATGTGGCCGAGCCCGCGCGACCCGCTATGCACCATCAGATAGATGCAATCGGGCCTAAGCCCCGCCGCATCGAACGCCGCCTGATCCGCGACATCGTCGACGCAGAGGATTTCGGCAAAGTGATTGCCGCCGCCGATGCTGCCCAGCGAACCGCCCATCAGGTCGACGGCAAGCCCGGCCTCAGCCAGCGCAGCTGGCGCATCGCCCGCCCACGGCGCCTCGAAACCGGTCAACCGCTTCTCCGCGGCGTCGGGCTTGAACCGGCGCGCCGGCATGTCGCTCGCCCACAGCGCCATGCCGCAGCCGATGTCGCTGCCGACAAGGTGCGGATACACGTGTGTGCGCGACCAGAACGCAGCGCCGACCGCAATGCCGCGCCCGGCGTGCAGATCCGGCAACCCGACGACCCGCTCGATCCCTTCAAGCAAGGCCGATTGGTGAAGCTGATCGATCGCCGTCTGCTCGATCCAACTGCGATCGGACGCGATGATCTCGACATGTGCTTTGGTCACGACCGCGCCTCCCCGAATTTGAGGAAAGCAGCAACGATGATCAGACGAAATTCATTCAGACGGCCAGAGCCGCCCTCACAGGGAGTGCCCATGATGTTTGTTCCTGAACAGGGAAATTGAGAGTGGTGAGGCTGTTGGCAGTTGCTGCACGCATGACGCACTCCTTTCCTGTTTGAGGACAAACCGCGCCGATGTGGCGCATCGCGGGCAGTGCAATACAAGGCACAACCGGCACACTCAAGCGAAATCAGGTTTGGCGCTAAGCGACGCCGGTCACGGTCCGGCCGAATACACCACGGCGCCGTTGACGATGGTCTTGAGCGGCCGCCCCGCGGGGACCTCCGCCGGCGCTGCCTTGAGAAGGTCGACCGAAAACACCGACACGTCCGCGCGCATGCCGACGGCGAGCTTGCCGAGGTCGCCCTCGCGAAACACCGCATGCGCCGGCGCGCTTGTGAACATGGCGAGCGCTTGCGGTCGGCTCACCGCTTCGTCCAGGTGCCAATCCTTGCCCGCGTTGCCTTTCAAGTCGTGCCGGTGCACGGCCGCGTAGAACTCTTCGAGCGCGACGCCCCGTTCGACCGGCGCATCCGAGCCGCCGACGATCGCAGCACCGGTCTTGAGCAGCGACGCCCATGCATAGGCGCCTTTCAACCGCTCGGGCCCAAGCCGCGCCGGCGCGAAATAGAGATCGCTGACCGCGTGCGACGGCTGCATCGAGGCGATGACGCCAAGCTTCGCAAACCGCGGAATGTCAGCGGGCGCGATCACCTGCGCATGCTCGATCCGCCAGCGCAGGTCGCGCCCGCCTTGTTTGCCGAACGTCTTCGCGTAACTGTCGAGCACGAGCCGGTTCGCGCGATCGCCGATCGCATGCACCGTGACCTGCGCGCCGGCTTTCTTCGCGCGTTTGTAGAAGGGTGCGAGCTTCGCCGGCCCCATCAGCACGAGCCCGTTCGTTTTCGCGTCGCTGTAGGGTTTCAGCAGCGCTGCCCCGCGCGACCCGAGCGCACCGTCGGCGTAGAGCTTCACCCCGCGCACGCGCACGAGACCCGTCGCGTCTTGGTAGGGCCCCGATGTCAACACGCGCGCGCTGTCCTCCGGCGTCATATAAGCGTCGACGCGGATCGGCAGCTTCTTCTCCGCCGCAAGCGCGCTCAGCAGCGCGACATCATCCGCCGACGTGCTCATGTTGTGCACGCCGGTCCAGCCCATCGCGGCTTGACGCGCAACCGCACGCGCCATCGCCTCGCGCCTCATTGCGGGCGTGGGCTCAGGCAGTTCGTCGGCGACGAGGTCCATCGCCGCGTCGATCAGCATTCCGGTCGCCTCGCCCATCGCGTCGCGTTCGATCCGCCCGCCGGCGGGGCTCGCCGTCCGCTTGGTAATGCCGCCCAGCGCGAGCGCCTTCGAATTCGCGACCGCCGCATGCCCGTCGATGCGCTCCAGAAACACCGGCCGGTCGGCCACGACTGCGTCCAGATCGGCG
>JAEUML010000125.1 GCA_016792785.1 Alphaproteobacteria bacterium | reverse complement strand
CTTGTCGCATGGCTGCTGGCGGCAGCGTTCGCTACCGAGATCGCCTTCGTGATGTCGCTTGTAAGAGCGTGACACAGACAATCGCTTACATCATCAAGTGCCGGCACCTAACTTGCGGCAGATGTCGTCGAGTTGTTCGAGCGTCTTGTAGGCGATTTTGAGTTCGCCGCCTTTGTCGCCTTTGTGGGCGATGTTGACGTTGAGGCCGAGTTGGCCGGCGAGGCTTTGTTCGAGCGCGCGGGTGTCGGCGTCCTTGCCGTGGGGGCGCTTTTTCTTGCCCTTGGCCTTGCGGCTCTTCTCTTCCGCTTCGCGGACGTTCAGGCGGCCTTCGATGAGTTCGCACGCCATGCTTTCGGGGTCTGACTGGCCGACGAGCGTGCGCGCGTGGCCGGCCGACAGTTTGCCCGAATAGATGTAGTCCTGAACCGTCTGCGGCAGCTGCAACAGGCGGATGGTGTTGGCGATGTGGCTGCGGCTGCGGCCGATGACCGAGCCCAAGGCTTCCTGTGTGTAGTCGAATTTTTCGATCAGCTGGCGGTAGCCGCGCGCCTCTTCGATCGGGTTCAAATCGGCGCGCTGGATGTTTTCGATGAGCGCGACTTCGAGCGCCTCGGCGTCGGTGAAGGCGCGGATGACGACCGGCACTTCGTGCAGGCGCGCCTTTTGCGCCGCGCGCCAGCGGCGTTCGCCGGCGACGATCTGATACTCGTCCGGCTGGCCCGGGACCGGGCGCACGATGATCGGCTGGATGATGCCCTTGTCGCGGATCGAGTTCGCGAGTTCCTCGAGCGCTTCGGGTTCGAAGTGTTCGCGCGGCTGGAACGGGTTCGGCCTCAGGAGCGCGATCGGCAGGGTGCGCGGTGCCCGCGCCTCAGCCGGGGCGCCGGATGCGTGACCCTGCTGCTGCGGCTGAAGGTTCGGGTTCGTGCTCGCCGCGATGACTTCGCTTTCGACCTCGCCCAAGAGCGCCGAGAGACCGCGGCCGAGACCTGAGAAGCTTGTTTTCTTTACCGGTGTCATGCTGCCTTACGGGACTTTTCGCGTTGAATGAGTTCACCCGCCAGCTTGATGTAAGCTTGGCTCCCCGCGCTCTTCAGATCGTAGAGCAGCGCCGGCAGGCCGTGACTCGGGGCCTCCGATATGCGTACATTCCTTGGAATGATTGTCTGGTAGACCTTCTCGCCGAGATGCTGGCGGACGTCGGTCGCGACCTGTTCGGACAGGTTGTTGCGCTTGTCGAACATCGTGAGCACGACGCCTTGAATCTCGAGCGCCGGATTCAAACTGCCGCGCACGAGATCGATCGTGCGCAGCAGCTGGCTCAAACCTTCGAGCGCGAAGAACTCGCATTGCAGCGGCACGAGCAGACCGTGCGCCGCGGTCATTGCGTTGATCGTGAGCAGGTTCAGCGAGGGCGGACAGTCGATGAGAATATAATCATAGTATGTGAATTTATTCACATCGGTCGAAACAGCCGTCGACTCCGAGCGTTCGGTGGGCGCGGCGAGTTTTTGGACGTAAGCGTCGAGCGCGTCGCGCAAGCGGAACGAGCGGCGCGGCACGCCGACGAGTTCCATCTCGGCGCCGGCGAGTTCCGACGTCGCGGGGACAACATGCAAACCCGGGATCTGCGTGGGGACAATGGCTTCGTGCAATTGGGCATGGCCGATCAGCACTTCGTAGATCGACACGCCGCGCTGATGCTTCGAGATGCCAAGGCCCGTCGACGCGTTGCCTTGCGGGTCGACATCGACGACGAGGATCGCTTTGCCGACGGCGGCGAGCGCGGTGCCAAGATTGATCGCGGTCGTCGTCTTTCCGACGCCGCCCTTTTGATTGGCGATGACGATGACGCGCGTCTTGTCCGGCCGCTGACCGCGGCGGGGCTCTAAGACGGTTTCGGGGCCTTCCGCCAAGGGGTTAATCCTGTCACTCGCAACACGAATCCCGAGGGGTCGGACCGGCTCGGGATGGGGGTGGCGTCAAAGTGCCAGGATTTGGTTGCAACGGTCAATTCGTCGTTGAGTGATCTTCCCTTGAGAAAAAGCGCGACGGTGCGCTCCGAAAAGAACGGGAACGCGAGGGGGAAAAGCCGGTCCAAAGGGGCAACGGCGCGGGCGGTGATCACATCGGCTTTGAGGCGTTTCAGGTCTTCGGCGCGGGTGTTGTGGACCTGGGCTTTGGCCCCTGTGGCCGCGATGACGGCCTCCAGGAAGCGGCACTTTTTTTGGATCGATTCGACGAGGTGGACCGTGGCGCTCCCGCCCAGGACAATGGCCAGAACAAGGCCCGGAAAGCCGGCGCCGCTGCCGAGGTCGACGATGGTTTTGGTGCCTGGGGGGATGAGGGGGGCGAGTTGGGCGGAGTCCCACATGTGCCGGCGCCAGGCGTCGGCCAAGGTCGATTCGGCGACCAGGTTCACCCGCTCGTTCCAGTCCCTCAATAGGTCCAGGTATGTGGACAAATGATTCACAGTTTCACGTGCGACTCCCGAGTCGCGCGTAAAGTCAAGGGGGCCGTACGCAGGGGTTGATTCGCTGTGGCTCACGCGACCTGCCGAGAGCCGGGGCGCGTCTTGAGCTTGAGAATCAGTGCCGTGAGAGCCGCGGGGGTTACGCCCTCGATTCGCCCCGCTTGGCCGAGCGTTGCGGGGCGCACGCGGGACAGGCGCTGGACGATCTCGGTCGAGAGGCCCGGGACGGAGGCGAAGTCCAGGTCCTCCGGCAGCGGCAGCGATTCGTCCCGGCGAAAGGCGGCGATGTCGGCGGCCTGGCGGTCGAGGTAGCCGGCGTAGAGCGCATCGGCTTCGAGCTGATCGAGGATGGCGGAGTTCTCCGCCGTCACTTCGGGCCAGAGACGGAGGACGGCATCTCGGCCGGCTTGCGGGTGGGCGAGGAGTTCGAAGGCCGAGCGGCGCTGGCCATCCTGGTTCAGATGGACCCCTTCGCGCTTGGCGGCGGCGGGGGTGACGGTCAGAGCCGCAAGTCGCGCGCGGGTTGACTCTAGGGCATCCATCTTCGCTTCGAAGGCGAAGCGGCGTTTCGGGCCGATGCACCCGGCCTCGAGCCCCAACGGGGTCAGTCGTTGGTCGGCGTTGTCGGCGCGCAGCGTTAGACGATACTCGGCGCGCGAGGTGAACATGCGGTAGGGCTCGCTGACGCCGCGGGTGACCAAGTCGTCGATCATGACGCCGAGGTAGCTCGACGCCCGGTCGAAGACGACGCCCTGCCCGCCCCCGGCGCGTCGTGCCGCGTTCAGGCCAGCGACCAGGCCTTGGGCGCCCGCTTCTTCGTAGCCGGTGGTGCCGTTGATTTGGCCCGCTAGGAACAGGCGCGGGAGTTTCTTGAGTTCAAGCGTGGCGTGGAGTTCGCGTGGATCGACGTAGTCGTACTCGATCGCGTAGCCGGGGCGCACCATGCGGACGCGCTCGAGGCCGGGGATCGTCTCCAGCAGGGCGAGCTGCACGTCTTCCGGCAGCGAGGTTGAGATGCCGTTTGGATAGACGGTGTCGTCGTCGAGGCCTTCGGGTTCGAGAAATATCTGGTGGTGGTCGCGTTGGCCGAAGCGGACGACTTTGTCCTCGATCGAGGGGCAGTAGCGGGGGCCGGTGCCTTCGATCTGACCCGAGTACATCGGCGCGCGGTGCAGGTTCGCCTTGATGATGGCGTGGGTCGCGGGCGTCGTGCCGGTGATGCCGCAGCGGACCTGCGGGTTCTCGATGCGCTCCGTCAGGAACGAGAACGGGGTCGGCGGGTCGTCGCCCGGCTGCATTTCCAGCGCCGCCCAATCGATCGTCTTGCCGTCGAGGCGAGGCGGCGTTCCGGTTTTGAGGCGGCCGAGGGTCAGGCCAATATTCTCCAGCGTTCCGGAAAGACCGAGCGCCGGAGCCTCGCCGACGCGGCCGGCCGGGATCTTGCGCTCGCCCATGTGGATCAGTCCGCGCAGGAATGTTCCGGTCGTCAGTACGACGGCGCCGGCGGCGAAGCGGCGACCGTCGCGGGTAACGATGCCCTGGGCCGCACCGTTCTCGATGATCAGGTCGTCGGCCTCGGCCGCGATGACCGTCAGGTTCGGGTAGTTCGCGAGGCAGGCCTGCATGTGCCGGCGGTAGAGCTTGCGGTCGGCCTGGGCGCGGGGGCCGCGCACGGCCGGACCCTTCGAGCGGTTCAGGAGACGGAACTGGATCCCCGCCTTGTCGGCGATGCGGCCCATCACGCCATCGAGCGCATCGATTTCGCGGACCAGATGACCCTTGCCCAAGCCGCCGAACGCCGGGTTGCACGACATCTCGCCGATCGTCTCGACGCGGTGGGTGACGAGCGCCGTCTTTGCGCCCAGGCGCGCGGCCGCGGTCGCTGCCTCGCATCCCGCGTGGCCGCCGCCGATCACTATGACGTCGAAGGTCTCCATCGCGGGCAGGCGATACAGCGAACGGTGCTTTGAGTCAAAACTCCGCACACGGACGTTTCATGTGAGTCAGGATTTTCCTTGCTCATTTGCCGATGCAGAATTCGGCGAAGATCACGTCGAGCAAATCCTCGACGTCGATGCGGCCGGTGATGCGGCCGAGCGCGCGCGCGGCGAGGCGCAGATCTTCGGCGGCAAGATCGAGCGCGCCTTGGTCCAGCGCATTCGGCGCGCGCTGCAGAGCGGCCAGCGCATCTTGAAGCGCTTCGCGGTGACGGGCGCGCGTCATCGGCATCGACTCCGCGCCGCCGACGCGGGCCACCACTTGCGCTTCGAGCCATTCGAGCAGCGCTTCGATGCCCTCGCCCGTCTTCGCCGACACGCGCATCACGCGGCGTCCCGCGATCGCGGGGACAGTTTGCGCAGGCGCCAAGTCGCACTTGTTCACGAGGATCGCGTCGTGTGCTTCGAGTTCCGGCGACACACGTGAATCATCCACAGAAATCGCATCGACGATCCCCAGCCGCAGATCGGCGGTCTGCGCTTTCGCACGCGCGCGCTTGATGCCTTCCGTTTCGATCGCATCGCTCGTTTCGCGCAGGCCCGCGGTATCGATCAGCGTCACAGCGTAACCGCCGAGGTCGAGGTCGACTTCGATCGCGTCGCGCGTCGTGCCCGGGATGCTCGAGACGATCGCGACGTCGCGGCGGGCGAGCGCGTTCAACAGCGAGGACTTGCCGACGTTCGGCGCGCCCAGGATCACGACCGTGAAGCCGTCGCGCACGATCTCGCCGCGGCGCTGGTCGGCGAGGTGGGCTTCAATCTCCTGCGCCAGACGTTCGGCGCTGGCGCGCATCTGAGCGGTCAGGTTCGCGGGGATGTCTTCTTCGACGAAGTCGATCGAGGCTTCGATATAGGCCAGCGCCTTGATCAGCTCGACGCGCCAGCGTTCGTAGCGCTCCTTGAGTTCGCCCTGCATCTGGCGAAGCGCCAGACGGCGCTGCTGTTCGGTCTCGGCTGCGATCAGGTCGGCGAGGCCTTCGGCCTCTGTCAGATCGAGCTTGCCGTTCGCGAAGGCGCGGCGGGTGAACTCGCCGGCGTCGGCGGGGCGGAGGTCGTCGAGTTCACCGAGGCGGCGGATGATGGCGGCGATGACAGCCGGGCCACCGTGGGTGTGGAACTCGGCCACATCCTCGCCGGTGAAGCTGCCCGGCGCCTCGAACCAAAGCACGAGCCCGCGGTCGATCGGGGTGCCGTCG
>JAEUML010000065.1 GCA_016792785.1 Alphaproteobacteria bacterium | reverse complement strand
GCGCTCGTGCCCGGCAGATAGCGGAACTCCCACTGGAACGTGCAGTGGTGTGCCAAGATGTTGAGCGCTGTGCCGCCTTGGATCGTGGACGACTGCACGGTCGTGTAGGGCGGTTCGAAGCGGCCGGACGGATCACCGCGGCGGCGCATGTCGTCGGCGAGCTTGCCGAGGTGCACGATGAGTTCAGCTGCGACCATGACGGCGTTGACGCCTTTGTCGGTGCGGCTCGAGTGTGCCTCGCGCCCCGTGACAGTCGTGCGGAACGAGCGGATGCCTTTGTGGGCGTTGACGACCTTCATGTCGGTCGGCTCGCCGATGATCGCGAGTTTCGGTTTCGGCAGGTGTTGTGCGATGTCGGCCAGCATCGGGCGCACGCCGAGGCAGCCGACCTCTTCGTCGTAGGACAGCGCGATGTGGATCGGCGTCTTCAGTCCGCGGCGAAGAAACTCGGGCACGAGCGCGAGGGCGACGGCGGAGAACGCCTTCATGTCCGCCGTGCCGCGGCCGTAGAGTTTTCCGTTCTTCTCGACGGGCGTGAACGGGTCGGTGTCCCAATCCTGGTCGTCGACGGGCACGACGTCGGTGTGGCCTGAGAGGATGATCCCACCTGGCGTGTCGGGTCCCAACGTGATCAGCAGGTTCGCCTTTGTGCCCTCGGCGTTCGGGATGCGGCGGGCCTTCAGGCCGTGCGACGCCACGTAGTCTTCGACGAAGGCGATCAGGGCGAGATTCGAGCCGCGGCTCGTCGTATCGAACGCGACGAGGCGCTCCAGCATTTGTCGGGGCGTGTAGGCGGCGGCCATCAGGGTTCCCTCGCCGCCAACTTAGACGCAATGGCGATCAGCCGTCGAGGCTCGATGCCGGATTGCCGATGATGGTCAGGAATTCGCGGCGGGTCATCGGGTCTTTGCGGAAGGCGCCGAGCATCGTCGAGGTGACCATCGTGACGCCGGGCTTATGGACGCCGCGCGTCGTCATGCATTGGTGCTGGGCTTCGATCACGACGGCGACGCCCTTCGGTTCGAGGATCTTTTGGATCGTGTTCGCGATCTGGGCGTTCATCTTTTCCTGCACCTGCAGGCGGCGGGCGTAAGCTTCCACTACGCGGGCGAGTTTCGAGATTCCGACGACCTTGTTCGTCGGGAGATAGGCTACGTGCGCCTTGCCGATGATCGGCGCCAAATGGTGTTCGCAATGCGACTCGAAGCGAATGTCGCGCAGCACGATCATCTCGTCGTAGCCTTCGACCTCTTCGAAGGTGCGCTTCATGTAGTCTTCGGGGTCTTCGTTGTAGCCGGAGAACCAATCCTCGAACGCGCGCGCGACGCGGGCCGGCGTTTCGCGCAGGCCCTCTCGCGCCGGATCGTCGCCCGCCCAACGCAACAGCGTTTCGACCGCAGCTTCGGCCTCGTCGCGCGACGGACGCATGTGTTCGGCCACTTTGGTCTTCAGCGGCTGCTTGCGGATGATCGATGCCATGGGCCCATGCTCTCCGTCGCTGGTTTGCGGTGTTCATTACGCCGCAAACCGTCGCTTAGATCAAAGCACGACGGGCTATGATTTCAATAGAGTTGGCGCAGGCCGATTTCCTGCACCTTTCGCGGACAAACCACAGCGTCCAAGGTGAATTCAGTGCGCGCGGCGTGCTTCGTGCGGGCTGTCGAGCGGAAAGACCGGAATGTCGACCTGGAATGCCTCGCCGTCGGCGGTTTGCATCTGATAAGCGCCCAGCATCATGCCCGACGGCGTTTCCAGCGGCGTGCCGGACTTGTACTCGAACGATTCGCCCGGACGCAGGATCGGCTGCTGGCCGACGACGCCCGCACCCTTCACTTCGATCGTGCGGCCGTTCGCGTCGATGATGCGCCAATAGCGCGCGCGCAGCTGGACCGTCGAGGCGCTGCCGTTTTCGATCAGCACCGTGTAAGCCCAGAAGAAATGATTACTGTCGGGCGCGGACTGGTCCTCCAAATAGGCCGGCCGCACCGTGACTTTGATTTCACGTGTCGTACGCTGGAACATATGTTCGCTCGACACCAGGATCGGCGTCCCCTTAACGCCAACCCCAACCCCCGTTTCCCGCTTCATTGCCAGTCTACCACTACTTCCGATTTCACCGAGTTTGCGACGAAGCAATTTTCGTGCGCAGCGCGATGAAGTTCGGAAAGCTCCCCAGTTGATGGTTGACGCACGCCCGAGAACGCAATTTTCGGGCGGAGCGAAACGCGCGCTACCCAGAATTTCCCCTGCGCGTTCCGTTCCATGACACCTACAGCTTCGTCGATATAGGCATCGACGGTGAAGCGCTTTCTGGCTGCAATCGCAAGAAACGTCAGCATGTGGCATGTCGACAACGATGCGACGTAAGCCTCTTCTGGGTTAACGCGGTCAGCCTCGCCTTTGAATTCGGGCGCGGCCGACCAGGGAACGGTCTCGCCGCCGCCGAATTTTACCTCGTGGGCGCGGTTGTAGGTCTCGTACGTGAATTCGGCTGAGGTGCGCCGCCATGTCGTGGTGGCGCGGTATTCATGAGTCATTTGGTTGGCCCTAGAGCGCTTTCAGCGCCGTCTTAAGGTCTTCGGCTAGATCGGCTGGGTCTTCAAGACCGACCGACAGGCGCAGCATGCCGTCCGTGACACCCAATTCGGCCCGCGCTTGAGGAGTCAAGCGATAATGTGTGGTTGTAGCCGGGTGGGTTATCAACGTCTTGGCGTCCCCCAGATTGTTCGAGATGTCGATGAGTTGCAGAGCATTGGCGAATCGGAACGCCTCCGCCTTGCCGCCGTCGATCTCGAACGTGACGAGCGAACCGCCCAAACCCATCTGCGCGCGGGCGAGGGCTGCTTGCGGATGGTCGGGGCGGCCGGGGTAGACGACGCGCTTGATCTTGCGCTCGCGCGCGAGTGCGTCGGCGACGGCGGCCGCGTGTTCACACATGGCACGGACGCGCAGGTCGAGCGTCTCCAGCGCCTTGAGCAGAACCCAGGCGTTGAACGGGCTGATCGTCGGTCCCGTGTTGCGGATGAACGGAAGCAGATGTTCGAGCATGAACTTCTCGTCGCTCAGGATCACGCCACCGAGGCAGCGGCCTTGGCCGTCGATGTGCTTTGTTGCCGAGTAGACGACGATGTCGGCGCCGTACTCCATCGGCCGCTGCAGCACCGGCGTCGCGAAGACGTTGTCGACGATGAGGCGCGCGCCCGCTTTGTGCGCGATTTCGGCGACGGCTTTGAGGTCGATGATCTCTAGCGTCGGGTTCGCCGGCGTCTCCAGGAACAGCACCTTCGTCGTCGGCCTTACAGCCGCGCGCCAAGCGTCGGGGTTTGTGCCGTCGACCAACGTCGACTGGATGCCGTAACGCGGCAGGATGTCTTCGATCACATAGCGGCAGCCGCCGAACATAGCGCGCGAGGCGATGACGTGGTCGCCTTGGCGCAGGTGGCAGAGCAGCGCGCTCGTTACGGCCGCCATGCCCGTTGCCGTGGCGCGGGCAGCGGGCGCGCCCTCAATCAGCGCCATGCGCTCCTCGAACATCGCAACCGTCGGGTTGCCGAAGCGGGAATACATGAAGCCCGCCTCTTCGCCCTTGAAACGGGCTTCGGCCTGTTCGGGGCTGTCGTAGGCGTAGCCCGAGGTGAGGTAGAGGGCTTCCGAGGTTTCGCCGTTGGCTGAGCGTTTCAGGCCGCCGCGCACTAGGCGCGTTTTCAGACCATAGGTGCGGCCTTGTTCCAATTCTCCCATCGCGTCGTCACTCCGAAAACAAAAAGCCCCGGACCAGGGGGCAATCCCTTAGCCGGGGTCGGAGGTCACGCGACCCGGCCTTTTAGCTGCTTGTTTAACGTGGCCGCGAAGCTGACCGGCTCAAATCACCACGAGGCGCGCAACCTAGATGCGAGGCTTTTGGCGGTCAATCGAATCCGGCTTCTGGGGACATTCGGCCGCGCCGCTTTCGCCCCGCGCGAGGCTGGCCTAAAAGTGAAGGGCCATGGCGCAACCTTCGACCCTGTTCACGCCCACCGACGACGCCGAAGCCGCGCGCGGGCATTCGACGGGCATTCTGCCGGCGAGCCATCTGCGCGGCATGATCCAGCGCGGGCGGATCCAGGCGCTGAAAGATGTCGAAGACGCGCAGATTCAGCCGGCCAGTTTGGACCTGCGTCTGGGTGCGGTCGCGTGGCGTATCCGCGCGAGCTTCCTGCCGGGGCCTGAAGCCAGCGTGAAGACGCGGATCGAACAGCTCGCACTGCATCAGATCGATCTCACGAAGGGCGCGGTGTTCGAGGCGGGGTGCGTTTACATCGTGCCGTTGCTCGAGAGCGTGGCGCTGCCTTACCGCGTGTCGGGGATCGCGAACCCGAAAAGTTCGACGGGGCGGCTCGACGTGTTCACGCGGTTGATCACGGACCGCGCGAAGGAGTTCGATCGGATCGAGCCCGGGTACGAAGGACCGCTGTACGCGGAGGTCAGTCCGCGATCGTTTTCGATTTTGGTGCGCGAAGGGTCGCGGCTGAACCAGCTGCGTTTGCGGCGCGGGTCGCCGCCGTTCTCCGATACGGAACTGAAGCGGCTTCAGGAAGAGCAGGGGATCGTTGCGGGTGACGCCGATATTTCGAACGGCATTGCGCTCACCGTCGATTTGAAGGGTTGGGATGGGCTTGTCGGCTATCGCGCGAAGCGACACGCGGGCTTGATCGACGTCGACAAGCCGGGCGTGCACGACGTTTCCGATTTTTGGGAGCAGATCCGTGCGCGGCCGGACGCGACGGTGGTGCTCGACCCGAACGAGTTCTACATCCTGGCGTCGCGCGAGGCGGTTTCCATTCCGCCGGAATACGCAGCCGAGATGGTGCCCTACAATCCACTCGTCGGCGAGTTCCGTGTGCACTACGCCGGGTTCTTCGATCCGGGCTTCGGCTATTCGGGTGCGGGCGGTGCGGGTTCGCGCGCGGTGCTCGAAGTGCGCAGCCACGAGGTGCCATTCATTCTGACGCACGGGCAGATCGTCGGGCGGCTCGTGTTCGAGCGGCTGACCGAGCCGCCGGAGCGCGTCTACGGCCAAGGCTTGGGCTCGAACTATCAGGGCCAGGGGCTGAAGCTCTCGAAGCACTTTCGGGTCTGAGCGCGATGCAAGGGCTCGTCGTATGGCCGTTGGCCCTCGCGGTCGTAACGTACGTCGCTTATCAGATATTGCTGAAATCGGCGCGGCCGGAGGTGAACATCCTCGGCGTGCTGACGGTTGCGTATCTTGCGGCGTTCGTTGCGGCCGGGTTGCTTTGGCTTCGCTTTCAGGAATTGGGCGCGAACCGGCTTGAGACGCGCGACATCGCGATCGGCGTCATGCTTGGGCTTTCGATCGTGGGGCTCGAGTACGGGTTCGTGTCGGCGTTCCGCGCGGGGTGGCCGCTCAATTCGGCGGGCGCGATCGTGAACGTCGCGGTGGCGCTGCTCGTCGTGCCGATCGGATATTTGTTCTTCGCCGAGCAGATGAGTTGGGTGAAGGGGCTTGGTCTTGCGATGTGCTGCGGCGGGCTTCTTCTGATCGCCCGCTGAGCCTCAGGCCTTGCAGCTGCCGCCGCCCAGCACGCAGAACTTTGCACAGTGCGGGTGGTTTAGCCTCACGGGCGCGAGTGCCGCTTCGAGCGTCGCGCCGCGTTCAAATTCCGATTGGTAGGGCAGAAGTGTGCACGCGACGACGGTTGGCGCTGGTGCGCCTTTGCGCTTCACGACCATCCGGCTCGAGGCGCACATCATGTCGGTGGGGCTCTTGTTCAAGATGCGCCAGCAGTCGACGGTGATTTCGGGCACGTCGACGCGCGGGTCCATTTCGGGAAAGAGAACGAGCGCAGCGTGGTCGGTCGCGTCGATCTTCAAACCCTCATGGGCGAAAAGCGTTGCGAAGCCGTCGCGCATGGCGTGCTCGTCGTCACCCCAGCGCAGGCGGCCGGCCACAGCTGTTGCGATGCCTTGGTCGCGCAGCCAACGCAAGCCGGCGACGGTTTCCTCGAACGCGCCGACTCCACGCTCTTCGTCGTGCAAATCGGCGCGCCAATGATCGACGCTGACGCGCAACACGAGTTTCGTTGCGAAGCGCGCGTTCAGATCGATGAGCGCCGCTTGCACGCGAGGACGCATCATCGGTTTCATCGCGTTTGTCAGGATCAGCACATCGTGGCCGCGGAAGAGCGCGGCTTCGGCCATCGCGGCCATGTCCGGGTTCATAAACGGCTCCCCGCCAGTGAAGGCGACCGTCTTCGGGCGCTGACCGAGCCGCTCGGCTTCGTCCAGGAACGCCGTCATCTCGCCCAGCGTCAGATAGGCGAGGCGGTCGTTCGTGGGCGAGGATTCGATGTAGCAATTCGCGCACGTGATGTTGCAGAGCGTTCCTGTGTTGAACCAGAGCGTATCGAGCCGCGTCAGCGCGACCGCGGCCCGGCGCTCGCCCTTGGCGGTCGTATCCGGGTCAAGGAACTTTCGCGGGTCGATGGGCTTGAACGCTTGGGGCGCAGGGACGTTTTGGTTCATGATCGCAAGGGTACCAGACGGCGCTTCACAGGTGGCAGCACACGATGCTATCAAATCGGGGTGTTTGGGACCACGCGGGTGTAGCTCAATGGTAGAGCAGAAGCTTCCCAAGCTTACGACGAGGGTTCGATTCCCTTCACCCGCTCCACCCTACGCCTGACGGCTTCGGGTGGCAGGCCAGCCTTCGCTGTAAGGCAAGACGACTTGGCAAGCCTTTCATCCGTGGAGATGCCATGGCCCCTGATGCGGCGTCTCACGTTCCGACCTCGATCGTGCTCGAGAATTTGCTGCGCAAGGCGCCGTCGGATCACGTCACGCTCGCGTGGCTACTCGGCGAGTTGCGCGAGCGGTCGTTCGGGTTCGTGATGCTGGTGATGGCGCTTGTGGCGCTGATCCCTGGCGGGTCGACGTTTGTCGGGTTTCTGCTCGCCTATCCCGCGATCCAAATGATTATGGCGCGGCCGGGGCCGACGCTGCCCGAATTCATCGCGCGGCGGCGCGTGTCGACGGCACGCATCGCTGCGGTCGTGCGGCGCACGACGGCGGTGCTGAAGCGGATCGAGCGGTTCATCCGTCCGCGCTGGCGTACGCCGTTCGAGGCGACGAAGCGGGTCGTCGGCGTCGTCGTGCTGTTGCTCGCGCCGACGTTGATCTGGCCGTTTCCGTTCAGCCATATCATTCCGGCGCTCGTGGTCGGGATGCTGTCGCTTGCCTATCTCGAAGAGGACGGCGTGCTGCTATGTCTCGCGCTCGGCGCGGCGCTGCTGTCGCTTGCGATCACGGCGGCGACGGTGTGGGCGGGGATACGGGTGGTCGATCTTCTCTAGCCGGCATCTTTCCCAACAGCCGATGCGATGTCGGCATGTCCGTCACGCGCCAACAGCGTCGTCAACTCGCGCTTGATGCGCGGGATCAGAGCGAGACCTTCGTAGGCGAAGGCGGTGTAGAGTTGGACGAGCGTCGCGCCGGCTTTGATCTTGGCGTAGGCGTCTGCGCCGGAGGCGATGCCGCCGACGCCGATCAGCGTGATGCGGCCTTTGGTGAGGCGGCGCATGGTGCGCAGGACTTCGGTCGAACGCACGAAGAGGGGCGCGCCGGAGAGGCCGCCGGTTTCGTTTGCATGGCGGCTTTTCAGCGTCGGACGCGCGATCGTCGTGTTCGAGACGATGAGACCGTCGATGTCGCTTGCCAGCACGAGTTCGGCGATGTCGGCGCAGGCGTGTTCGTCGAGGTCTGGGGCGATCTTGATCAGCATCGGCACGCGGCGCGCTAAGGTCTTTCGTGCGTCGCTGAGGGCGGCGATCAATGTCGTTAGTTCGGCTTTGTTTTGTAGGCCGCGCAGGCCCGGCGTGTTCGGCGAAGAGATGTTGACGGTCACGTAGCTGGCGAGGGGGCCGAGTTCCTTCAGCCCCGTGACGTAGTCGGCGACGCGGTCCGTCGCGTCCTTGTTTGCGCCGATGTTGATGCCGCGGATGCCGGGCATGTGATGAACCGCACGCAGGCGCGCTTGCGCTGCGGCCAGGCCTTCGTTGTTGAAGCCGAGGCGGTTGATGACGGCGCGGTCTTCAACCAGGCGGAAGATGCGCGGCTTTGGGTTGCCCGATTGAGGACGCGGCGTGACGGTTCCCGCTTCGACGAAACCGAAACCGGCGCCCAGCATCGCTTGCATCGTCTCGGCGTTCTTGTCGAAGCCCGCGGCGAGACCGAGCGGGTTGGGGAAATCGAGTCCGAGTGCTTGTACCGCCAGACGCGGATCGTCAGGTTCGGCGCGTGCGATCGCTCCGGCGAAGCTCAGCGCTTTGACCGTCAATGTGTGCGCAAGTTCGGGATCGAGCGATCGCAACACCGGTGCCGCGAACGTCGAGAGAAGGCGAAGCGGGTTCATCGTGGTAGGATTAGAATCACTTTCGCTCGAGCTTCGCAAACGCGCGGCGGAGATGTTCGTCGATGTTGTCGCATAAACACATCTGGAGCGCGATCGACGCCTTGGCGGCGCGGCACGGGCATTCGCCCTCCGGTTTGGCGCGGGCGGCGGGGCTCGACCCCACGACGTTTAATAAGAGCAAACGCCTGGGCCCGCAGGGGCGGCTGCGCTGGCCGTCGACGGAGAGCCTTTCGAAGATCCTGGGCGTGACCGGGGCCAGCATCGAGGATTTTGTGGCCTTGTTGTCGGAGACGAGCGGCGGGCGGTCGTCGTCGCGGATGCTGCCGTTCCTGACGCAGAAGGACCTGGCGAAAAAGAAGGCGTTCGATGCGCAGCAGCGGCCGATCGCCAAAGCTTGGGATCGGATCGCCTTCCCGGATCTGACCGACGGCGCCGC
>JAEUML010000146.1 GCA_016792785.1 Alphaproteobacteria bacterium | reverse complement strand
GACGCGACCCACCGCTCGCCGGTGTAGGGTTGATCGAGCACGCCGACGACGGGCTTCGTTCCGTCGTTGAGCGCGATCAGCGTCCCCCATTGCGCCATGCCGCACATGAAGGCGCGCGTGCCGTCGATCGGATCGATCACCCAGGTCAACGGCGACGATCCGCGCTCAGCGCCGTGCTCTTCGCCCAGAATGCCGTGCGAAGGAAAGCGCCGCTTGATGTGCGCGCGGATCGCGTGCTCAGCCGCGCGGTCGGCCTCTGTCACCGGATCGAAACCCGCGTCTCCCAACTTGTTGTGAACAACGATCCGCTCGCGAAAATGCGGCAGGATCGTTTGACCCGACAGATCGGCGAGTTCTTCCGCAAACTGCGCAAGATCGGAAATGTCGGCAGCACGAAGCGCGGTCATGCGAGAACGTCGCGGACCGCGCTTTGACTGTCAATGTGAACCCGAGTTAGGCCCGCGGCTCACTTCCGCTGAGCGCTTTGGCCAGTTCCAGAAGCCGACGTCGCGGCCCCTCATCCAGCCCGTAATAGGCGCGGATCAGGTCCATCGTCTCCTTGTTCTGCAACAAGCCGTCGTCGGTCGCCCCTTGGCCGTCCTTGCCGGCGCCGAGGCCCTCAAAGAAGAACGCAATCGGCATGTCGAGCGCACGCGCGAGATCCCAGAGGCGAGAGGCGGAAATTCTGTTCGCTCCACTCTCGTACTTCTGAATCTGCTGGAAGCGAATACCCACCGCTTGCGCCAGCTGTTGTTGAGTCATTCCCAGGAGCCAGCGACGATGACGCACGCGCTGCCCAATATGTAAGTCGATAGGGTTCTTCACGAGCCTCCCCCGAATGCCACGCGATCCCCGGTTCTATCCGTACACCCCATACGAACGAACCAAATCTACGCCTTCTATCTCCAGGCGAGCAACCGATGGTTGGTGCCGGAAAGACACACCACCTTGACCCGAAAACCTAGAGAAAGCAAATGCTTACTGACGTAAGCTCAGGCGACACTCAACCAAAACGAGCGCCTTGGCGAGTGTTGGGAAGCCACACTGTGGCAAAAACGGCAGATTATCCCTCGGCAGCGCTGGCCCGCGCGTACCGTTTGCGGTCGTTCGGATCGAGCCAACGCTTGCGCAGCCGGATCGATTTCGGCGTTACCTCGACCAGCTCGTCGTCGCCGATATAGGCGATCGCCTGTTCAAGCGTCAGCAGCTTCGGCGGCGTCAGGCGCACCGCCTCGTCTTTGCCTGCCGCGCGGAAATTGGTGAGCTGCTTGGCCTTTAGAGCGTTCACGTCCAGGTCGTTCTCCCGGCTGTGCTCGCCGATGATCATCCCCTGATAGACCTTGGTCCCGGCCTCGATGAACATGAACCCGCGCTCTTCGAGGTACCAAAGCGCATAAGTCTGCGCTTCGCCGTCGCGATCGGCGATCAGAACACCCACGCGCCGTCCTTCGATCGCCCCGCGATGCGGTCCGAATTCCTGGAACACGCGGTTCATGATCCCGGTCCCGCGCGTGTCGGTCAGGAATTGCCCGTGATACCCGATGAGACCACGCGATGGCGCGAGGAAGGTGAGCCGCGTCTTGCCGCCGCCCGACGGCCGCATGTCCGTCATCTCGCCCCGGCGCAGCGACATTTGCTCGATCACGACCCCGCTATAGGCGTCGTCGACGTCGATGGTGACTTCCTCGATCGGCTCGAGCTTTTCGCCGTTGGCCCCGGTGCGGAACAACACGCGCGGACGCGAAATCGAAAGCTCGAACCCTTCACGCCGCATTGTCTCGATCAACACGCCAAGCTGCAATTCGCCGCGTCCGGCGACTTCGTAGGCGTCGGCGCTTTCCGTTTCGCGAACCTTGATCGTGACGTTGCTTTCGGCTTCGCGGAACAAGCGCTCCCGAATGACGCGGCTCTGCACTTTCGAGCCCTCGCGCCCCGCATACGGCGAATCATTGATGCCGATTGTGATCGCAATCGTCGGCGGATCGATCGGGTTCGCCGGTATGGGGATCAAAACCTCGGCATCGCACAGCGTGTCGGCCACGCCCGCAATCGTCAGACCCGCGATCGCGACAATGTCGCCGGCGCCGGCTTCATCGACCGGAACACGCTGAAGCCCGCGAAATGCCAGCACTTTCGTGATGCGGCCGCGCTCGATCAGCTCGCCCTCGCGGGACAAGGCTTTGATCGATCGGTTCGCCTCGACGACGCCGGATTCGATGCGCCCGGTCAGAATGCGGCCCAGATACGGGTCCGACTGGATCACGCGCACCAGCATGGCAAACGGATATTGCGAGCTTGCTTTGGAGGCGATCGTCGGCGGCCGGACATGCGAGATGATCGTCTCGAACAGCGGCGTCAAATCCTTGCGCTCGTCCTTCTCAAGATCGCGCACTGCCCAGCCCGCGCGGCCGCTGGCATAGAGCGTCGGGAAGTCGAGCTGCTCGTCGTTCGCGTCCAGCGTGGCGAACAAGTCGAACACCTCCGAGTGAACCTCGTGCGCCCGCGCGTCCTGGCGGTCTATCTTGTTGACGACGACGATGGGCTTCAGCCCCAGCTTCAGCGCCTTTGACGTCACGAACTTCGTTTGCGGCATCGCGCCTTCGGCCGAGTCGACCAGAAGGACCACCCCGTCGACCATCGACAAGATGCGTTCGACCTCACCGCCGAAATCCGCGTGGCCGGGCGTGTCGATGATGTTGATGCGTGTGCCGTTCCATTCGACGCTCGTGCACTTGGCCAGGATCGTGATCCCGCGCTCGCGCTCGAGTTCGTTCGAGTCCATGGCGCGTTCCATCACCTGCTGGTTCTCGCGGAACGTTCCGCTTTGCTTCAGCAGCTGATCGACGAGCGTTGTCTTCCCATGGTCGACATGGGCGATGATGGCGATGTTGCGCAGATTCATTTGATTTTCGCTTGAGTTGGCGCGGGGTATAGCCGCTTTGCTGCACCGCAGCAAGGCAGGCCCGGCCGGGGCGTTTCGTCGCCCATGCGGAGGGTGCGCTTAACGCTTTCGAAACGCATGGCTTCAGCCGACCTTAATGGGCCCGACGGTAGCATCAGGTTTCCGTTTCTCCTTCGCGCGCCATGACTGCCAACAGCAAGCAAATCACCCGACACGACGAAGACCGCTGGCTCCAAGCCCGCGTCGATCTGATTGTCGCGACGCTGCCGCTCACGGCGGTGCTGAATCCGGTTTGGGCGGGTTTGACGATCATTCCGCTCGGTGGCGGTTTTCCAGAATTCGGCGTCATACCGCTGTCGACCCTCGCCGCAGTTGTCGGCTTGCACCTTCTGAATTCGGTCTTCGCGACGGTTTTCTACCTCTGGGCCAAGCGCACGAGTGTCGGCGTGCGGCACGTCTTCGCAGCCTTCCTCGTCCTCCAGCTTTGGGTCAGCATGACGTGGGGCATGGGCGTGTTGCTTTCGTGGGAAGAGGGGAACTCGACAAACAATACGTTTTTGGCGTTGCTCTTCATCGGCATGACATGGGCGCTCGCAATGACGCGCTCGGTTCACTTGTTGGTGCTCGCGACAGGTACGATCCCAATGATCGTTATGTTCTGGTGGCGCGCCGCCACCGGAAGCAGCGAGGCGGCTGAAGTGTTTGCGTACTTCACGCCCATCTTCACGGCTTACGCCTGGTTTATGGCCGTCTCCGCGCGCGACCGCGTCAATCAGCTTCTGCAGACGCGCTTCGATCTCGAGGACATGGCGAAAGCGTTGGAGACCGCCCGCAGCGAAGCCGTCGCGAAATCGCAAGAGGCCGAGGCCGCCAGCGCCTCGAAGTCGGCGTTCGTTGCCAACATGAGCCACGAACTGCGCACGCCGCTGAATGCGATCCTGGGCTTTGCGGAACTGATCGAACGCCAGGGCGTGGGCGGCGAAGTGCCGTCGCAATACCGCGGCTACGCCAGAGACGTTCGCGAATCCGGCGAGCACCTCCTCAGCCTTATCAACGACATGCTGGACGTGGCGAAGATCGAGGCCGGGCGCATGGAGATCGATCCGCAGATTCTTGACGCCGCCGAGGCAGTCGATGCGGCCGTCCGCATCGTGGCCCATCGCGCGGAAAGCAAAGGCCAGTGCATCAATGTCGAAATCGACACCGGCGTTCGGCTCCACGCCGACGAGCGGGCGTTCAAGCAGATTCTGCTGAACCTTCTGTCGAACGCCGTGAAGTTCTCGCCTGAGGGCGGACGCGTCGCGATCTCATGCCGTGCGCAGCCCGACGGGGCGGCGCGGGTCGTGATCGAAGACACCGGCCCCGGCATACCGGCTGACAAGGTGGCGACGTTGTTCCGTCCGTTCTCCCGGGTCGACAATCGCTACGACAGCAGCTCCAACGGCACCGGATTGGGTTTGGCGCTCGTGCGCGGCCTCGTCGCGCTCCACGATGGCAAAGTGTGGGTGGAGAACAAGCCTGCCGGCGGCCTCATGGCGATCGTCGAGTTTCCGGGACAGAGCGTCGCCGCCCAGGCGGCGTGATCGTCAAACCGGCAGCGGCCCGCTGAGCGCCTTGAAAGCCCGCGCGCGGGCTTTGGCCTCGGCAAGTTGTGCAGGCGACAGCCGCCGGCCCAATTGACCCATCGGCGATTCATCGGCCGACAGCACGCGGTTCGTCGTGGCGTCGTAGCCGATCCCGCCCACGCCCTGCTCAGCAGCCAGCACGTAATACATGTAGGCTTCGACGACATCTTGCCGCCCAGCGTCGCCCGTCTCCAACATCGTCGCAAAATTGTACTGCCCCGGTGCGTGTCCGTATTTCGCCGACCACTCGTACCAGCGGGCCGCCTCGATCAGGCTCGCGTCGACGCCCAGACCGTGCTCGTAGATCGTGCCCAAATCCATCATCGAGCGCCGATCGCCGCCCATCGCCGCTTGCAGATGAAATTTTCGCGCTTTCTCATAGTCGCGTTCGACGACGCCGCCCTTGCCGTCCATATACTCGACGCCGAGCCGCCGCGCCGATTCGACGTCGCCCTTGGCCGCTTGCTCCGTCCACCACGCGATCGCTTCCGCATAAAGGCCGCGCCGGTAGAGGTCTTCCCCTTCCGAACGTGCGGGGGATGCCGGCGTCGGCGCGTTCGCGGCGGTCGTTGAGAAAATGGCGGCCGCGGCGCCAGCACTGAAGGCAATCAGAACCGCCAAGCGGCTAAAGAACCCGATCATGCGGCCGAAATCACCCTTACGTTTCAAGTGACGGCAACCCACTCGCCGCTCTCATGATCGAGGCGCGTGAGCTTTCCGTCGTGCATGTCGAAGTGCCAGCCGTGCAGCTTGAGGTTTCCCGCGTCCATCCGTTCGCGGACCCAAGGATAGCCGGAGAGATTCATGACGCTGTTCTGAATGACGGCGAACTCGGAAGCCCTGCGCTTCTCGTTGTCGCCTAGAGAATCGAAGTTCGAGGGAAGCAACGCGCGCGCCGGCGCCGCCACTTCGACCCACGGCTTCAGGTAGTCGGTTTCGGGCAACCCCTCGCCCCGGTTGACGAGTGCATGAACGCCGCCGCAGCGAGCATGACCTTTGACCACGATGTCGCTGACGTTGAGTACCTTGATCGCATACTCGACCGCCGCGCCGATCGACCGCGGTCGACCGTCGGGATCGTGCGGGGGAACAATGTTCGCGATGTTGCGCGCCACGAAAATCGCCCCCGGCGGCGTGTTGAAAATGACGCTGGGCGACACGCGGCTGTCGGAGCAAGCTATGATCAGGATCTTCGGCCTTTGGCCCTTCTCAGCCAGCCGTTCATAACGGCTACGCTCGCGAGCGAACGTCGTGCGGCGGAATTTGCGGTAGCCGTCGACAAGCTTGTCGACGGGTTTTGCCTTCCCCCAAAGCAGCATCGGGCGCGCCTCTTTCCTGGTTCTTATCCCGTGCGATTAGGAGACAATTTCAACCTCAGGCAACATGCCGTGAGTCTACGACCGCTCGACGACGACTGTCCGACGCCAAATTGCAACAGCGTTGCTAGGGGTATTCCCGTCGCCAGCGAAAGCCTCGGCGAAACAGCGCCTGTCGAGCTTATAACAAAGTCTGCATGTGGAAACTGCTAACATACGCGGTCGATGGGGAAATCGAGGATTACTCGCGCGCCGTGGCCAGCGCCTTCTGCAGGTTCTTCGCGACGCTCACTGTCGGCTTTGCGGTGAGACCCAGCGCGTCGATAACGCTGAGGACCTCCGGCTGGACGTTCGAGAGAACCGTGCGCGTTCCGCGCCTTGCCGCGTCGTCGACGAACTTTTCCAGTGCGGCGGCGCCGGACGCGTCGATCAGTGGAACATTTCCCATGCGCAGAATGAACGCCCGCGGCGGCGTTCTCAGTCGCTCCAACACGTCCCCCAAGCGGTTCGCGGCGCCGAAGAAGAACGGTCCATTGATTTGAAAGACCTCCACGTCGCTTGGAATGTCGCCGCGCCCTTCGTACGTGTCCCGTTGCCGCGAGAAATCGTCGATGTCTTCGTCGATGACCCTCGCGCTTGTTGATATCTCGAACGCGTTCGCCATTCTGTGCATGAAGAACAAAGCCGCGAGAAGAACGCCTATCTCGATCGCCGTCGTTAAATCCGTGATCAAGGTCAACACGAAGGTCGTCATCAGAACCGCTTGATCGCCTGGCGGTGCCTTCATCAGGTGCCGGAAGTTCTTGAGCTCCGCCATATTCCACGCGACCACGATCAGCACCGCGCCGAGACTGGCCAAAGGAACGAAGCTAGCCAGAGGCGAAAGGAAGAGCATGAACAGCAGCAGGAATGCTGCGTGCATGATGCCTGCGACCGGCGAATATGCGCCCGCACGAATGTTTGTTGCGGTGCGTGCGATTGCCCCCGTGGCAGGAATGCCGCCGAACATCGCGGAACCGACGTTCGCGATGCCCTGGGCCACGAGTTCGCTGTTCGACCGATGCCGCCGCCCCGTCATTCCATCCGCGACGACGGCGGACAAGAGCGACTCTACCCCGGCGAGAAACGCGATAGTGAATGCGGAAGGCAGCAGCCCGCGAATCCGCGAAAGAGTGACCTCGGGTAGATGGGGGGCCGGCAACGTGTTTGAGATTGCGCCGAACTTGCTTCCGATCGTTGCGACGGGAAGACCAAACGAACTCACGATCGCAGCGCCTGTCACCACCGCGATCAAGAGCATTGGCCACTGCGGCCGCCAGAGTCTGCAGCCTACGATAACGGCAAGCGACGTCATCGCGATCGCAAACGTCGCGGGCTCGAATGTGCCCAGCGCCCTTCCGTAAGCGATCCACTTTTCCACGAATGCTGCCGGGTTCTCGCTGAGACGAAGTCCGAGAACTTCGGCGACTTGGCTCGAGAAGATGATGAGCGCGATTCCGGTCGTGAAACCGGTGACGACCGGATACGGCACGTACTTCACATACGTCCCGAACTTCGCAAAGCCTGCCAGAATGAGCATCACGCCGGCCATCAGCGTCGCAATGACCAAGCCGTCGTAGCCGTGCGTCTGGATGACGTTGAACACGACCACAACGAACGCGCCCGTGGGACCGCCGATTTGGAATCGGCTGCCCCCGAGCGCAGAGATGAGAGCGCCAGCCACGATCGCGGTGTAGAGCCCGCGGTCGGGCGACGTCCCGCTGGCTATGGCAAGCGCCATCGAGAGCGGGAGCGCGACGATCGCCACTGTCAAACCCGCCATCGCGTCGGCGCCGAAGCGCTTGAGCCCGTAGCCATCTTGCAGGACGGTTACGAGCTTCGGGACGTAGAGTCGCCAGTATGGGGCGGACGGCACCACAACAATCCGATCAAATCACGGTCAGGACATGTAGTATGATCGGCTTTGGAAACGAATGCCTTAACAAGCGGCTCCGTTTGTCGAATCCCCTGGCACGGCGAGGTTCGTCAAGAACTGCCGTGTGCAGGCTTCCCACGAAAACTCCATCGCGAACGCGCGGCTGGCGGTCGGACTAAGCTGAAGCGCAGCAAGTGCGGCCTCTTGCAGATTTTCGCTCAGCGCACCGACCTTTGCGTTGCCGCCGATGATGTCGATCGGCCCCTGCACGGGATGCGCCGCGACAGGTAAGCCGCTGGCCAGCGCTTCGAGCACGACGAGCCCGAATGTGTCGGTGCGCGAGGGAAACACGAACACATCGCTGGCCGCATAAAGGCGCGCGAGGTCTTGCCCGAACTTTGGGCCGGTGAAGCGCACATTCGGATAACGTTGCTGCAACTCGGCCAATTGCGGCCCGTCGCCGACCACAAGCTTCGAGCCGGGCAGATCGAGCTTGAGAAACTCTTCGACGCTCTTCTCGATCGCCACGCGCCCGACATAGAGAAACACCGGCCGCGGCAGATCGAGCCAGTCCTTCGCGCCGGGCTTGAACAGATCTGTGTCGACGCCCCGCGACCACAGCCGCAGATTCTTGAAACCGCGCTGCTCCAAGTCCCGCTCAAGGGATCGCGTTGCGACCATGACCGCGGTCGCAGGCCCGTGGAACCATCGAAGCCCTGCATAGGACCACGCCGTCGGTACGCCGAAGCGCGCGTGGATGTATTCGGGAAACCGCGTATGAAACGACGTCGTAAATGAAACGCCGCGCCGCATGCAGTTGCGCCGCGTCGCAAGGCCAAGCGGCCCTTCGGTCGCGATGTGAATTGCGTCGGGCTTGAACGCATCGATCACCCGGCCGACGGCACGCCGCGCAAAGAGCGCGAGCCTGATTTCCGGATAGGTGGGCATCGGCACCGTGCGGAAGCCGTCGGGTGTCACGAACTGCACCTCGTGCCCCAACCGCTCAAGTTGGCTTCCCAGTGTTTCGAGCGTGCGCACGACGCCGTTGACCTGGGGCGCCCACGCATCGGTCGCGATCAGGACGCGCATGAGGGAGGTGTGCCGCAGAACCGACCAGCCAAATCTCGGGCTGACGGCGTACGATTGACGGTCGAGTTCACGCCGCAATTTGCAGCGTTCGTGTGCCCCCTTCAACCGCCGCCGCGCGGTCTGCCTCGGCCTTTGCATGGATCGGCGGAGGAGGGTCAGAGGTTCTCTGTGGATAAGGCCGCACTTCCGACGGGCTTACATCGGCCCCTACGGAATCGCCAGTCGTGCTGCACTGCAACAGAGGTTTCGGGATATTCACCGCACCCGGGTTGGGCTCCGGAAACGCACGGAAAAGAGCGGAAAATGAACGGTGCTGCGCCGTTCGGCCGAAGCGGATTGAACGCTTAACACTTGATTTATTCCCTCAGCCAAATCATATTTGTGCAGCGCAATAGAGCTTAGCGCTCTGTTCCGCATGCCCTTCCTGGGCGTTTCCTCCCTTAACTTGGGCCGCTTGGCACCCGCCTCGCGGCCCATTTTTCATGGCAGCCGCCAGGCGCCGGGGGGAGGTGGCACCGTCGTATCGCCCCCATTCAGTGCCTTCTGCATCATCACGATGTCGACCCAGCGCCCGAGCTTGAAGCCGACCGCGCGCATCGTGCCCGAATGCACGAACCCGGCCTTGGCGTGCAGGGCGATCGAACCCGCGTTCCTCGAATCGCCGATCACCGCCACGACCTGGCGCGCGCCGGCCGCCTCGCAACGCCCGATCAGCGGCGTTAACAGCGCGCTTCCGACCCGACGCCCGCGGCGATCGTCGCGCACGTAGACGGAGTCCTCAACCGTATAGCGATAGCCGGTGCGCGGGCGGAACACGGACGCATAGGCAAAGCCAACGACCTCGCTTGCCTCGACGGCGACCAGCCACGCCAATCCGGCGTCGACCACCTCGCGCCACTTGCGCTCGTAAGCGCTGAGCGGCGGTGGCACTTCGTCGAACGTGCCGAAGCCGTGGCCAACATGATGCGAGTAGATGGCATGAACCGCGGCCATGTCGCTGTCGTTCGCGTCGCGAACGATCAGCGTCATTGCGCGGCTTGGCTTGAGGTCATGCCGGAACGCAGGAACCGCCAATCGACCTCACCGATGGCCCGCATCAAGGTCGTGACCGCTTGCGTGATGCGCTTGATCCCGGCCGTCCGCTCGATGCGCTCTTCGTCCATGTAGAGCGCGCGATTGATCTCGATCTGCAGCGCATGCAGACCCAGCGCCGGCCGCCCATAATGCTCGGTCGAGAATCCGCCCGCGTAAGGATTGTTCCGCACGATCGCAAAGCCCTGCATCGCGAGCGCCCGCTCCATCATGTCGGTCAAGCGCCGCGCGCATGACGTTCCGAACCGGTCGCCGAGCACGATATCGGGACGCGTCGCGCCGATATCTTGGTCAAGCGGGCCGCCGACCGATGGCATCGAATGACAGTCGACCAACACCGCGCATCCGAAGCGCTTATGCGTTGCTTCGAGCAGCCCACGAAGCGTCGCGTGATAGGGCTTGTAATAGGCTTCGATCCGGCCCTGCGCCTCGTGGAAGCTGATCTTGCGCGAATAGATTTCCGCACCGTCGCGCACCACACGTGCGATCGTGCCGAGCCCGGCGAGCACCCGCGGACTGCGGCTGTTCACGAACTGCGGCAACGGCCCTTCGAACATCGCCGGATCGAGTTCATAGGCTTCGCGGTTCGGATCGACGAAAGCGCGCGGAAAATGCGCCTTCAGGAGCGGCGCGCCGAGTTCCGGCGCTGAGCCGAAAATCTCGTCCACGAAACTGTCTTCCGAGCGCCGGATCACCGTCCCGTCGAGGCGCGTCGCCTGCAGAAATGACTTCGGATACACGCGTCCCGAATGGGGCGAGGCGAAGACGAACGGCAGCGTTTGTTCGTTTGGCGACACAACCTCAAAAGGGGGATCGATCGCCAGCCCCCGCTTTTCACCGCCTGTCAACCGCACGATTTAACCTTTGTTTGAGGAATTGCAGTGGAGCATCGAAGCGGTACGCGATCAAGACCGCTGGCGCCGTCCGCAGGTTGCAAAAATAACCTAACGACGGCAAAGCCTTGGCTGTTGCAGGGATTCGACCGTAAATTGGCGGTCTGCGCTTTGCTGGCGCGGACCTTGCAGCACGGGGCGCGAGACAGAGCCGAAACCGGGGGCAAAAGGGACCATGGCGAAAATTCTTCTCGCCGAAGACGACGAATCGATGCGCCGCTTCTTGGCCAGCGCCCTTGAAAAGGCGGGCCACGAGGTTGCCTCATTCGCCCAAGGTGACGAGGCGTTCGATTGCCTCCAAGCGGGCGACCGTTTCGACCTGCTGCTGACCGACATCGTGATGCCGGTCATGGACGGGATCGAACTCGCCCGCAAAGCGGCCGACGTCGCGCCAGGCATGAAGATCATGTTCATCACGGGCTTTGCCGCGGTCGCCTTGAACCCGAAGAGCAACGCCCCGAAGGACGCAAAGGTCCTCTCCAAGCCCTTCCACCTTCGCGACCTCGTCAACGAGGTCGAGCGCTTCATGGCCGCCGCCTGACAGGGCGCGCCGTCAATCATTTCTTTAGCCGCGCCCGCCACGCTCCCTCGACAACACTGTCGAGGGATTCGCCGTGTGTTCATTCGCTGCAAGAAGCGTGACTTTGCTGGCGCTTCTCGTCTCGTCAAACGCAGCCTATGCCGCCGACGTTGACGTGCGCCCCACGATGGCCCGCGTCGAGGCGCTGTTGACGAGTGTCGGGGTCGATGTCGCTGGCTACGCCGCAACCGAGCCACCCGCGGTCGAACGCAGCCCCGCAAACCATCCCTATCTTCAAGGCAACGACGGCGGCTACGTGCCGGGCCGCATCTACATCAACGAGGATGCGCTCGAGGACTGCCTCGACCTGACGCTGATCCACGAGATGGTTCACGACGCGAGCATGAAGTTCAAGCTGTTTGCCACTGCGCCGAACAACCGCATCCGTGATCTCTATGAGGCGCTCGCTGATGCCGTGACGTCTGCGGCCGCCGAAGACCCTTACCGGCCGGGCTGCCTTCCCAACCGCCGCTTCGAGATCTCCAGCCTCGATTTGCCGGCGCTGGCGACCGCCGCCGCGGCACCCTGACCGCTCTTGTCTTGGCTCGCAGCCGCCGCTATAGGGTTGCCCCTTCCCGGTGCGGCCTTACGTTTTCCGCACGAGAGCAGTGTGGGCGCGTAGCTCAGCGGGAGAGCACTACGTTGACATCGTAGGGGTCACAAGTTCGATCCTTGTCGCGCCCACCATTATTTTTCAATGGGTTAGAATTTAGGTCATACACGGAACGTTCGTTCTGTGGGAGCAATGTGGGAGCAAACAGCTTCCGTTTGGTCATTTTCTGCAGGCGGATCACGAACGCGTCGAGCGCGTCAGAGGCGGCTTTGAGGAAGGTCGGTTCATATTCGCCGTAGAGACCGGTCATCCTGAGGGCGGGTCGCCGGTGGCCAAGTTGCATGGCGATCTGATCTTCCGGCACGGCATAGCGCCGAAGCACGGTCGCGATCTTGTGACGGATCGAGTAGGCCACGAACCGCGGAAGGTCTGCCTTCTCCTTCGCCCGGGCGCGAGTAATGGC
>JAEUML010000018.1 GCA_016792785.1 Alphaproteobacteria bacterium | reverse complement strand
CGCCGACAACCGCACCGACGAAGGCAAAGCGAAGAACCGTCGCGTGGAGTTGGTGAAGCTGAAGTAGCGGCAACGCACTGTCATCCCGGAAGTTACGCGAGCCCAATTGCGAAGCAATTGGAGCGCGAGCGTTACTGTCCGGGACCCAGGGCCACGTCGCAAACGCCTCATCTGTGTCCCTGGGTCCCGGACAGCAGGCTCGCAAACCGCTGCTGCGCAGCGGGCTCGCCTAGCTTCCAGGATGACAACGGATGTTGCTACGCGCTGGCAACCCGCTTCTGCATCTCGTGCACCGCGCCCGCACTCGGCTGCGCCTTCGGCATGCGGTTCCACGCATCGAGCGCTGCTATCTTGTACGCCTCGGCAAGCGTCGGATAGTTGAACGTGTTCTCGACGAAGTAATCGAGCGTGCCCCCCAAATTCAGCACCGCCTGGCCGATGTGGATCAACTCCGTCGCGCCCTCGCCCACGATGTGCACGCCGAGCAGCCGCCGCGTCTCGAGCGCGAAGATCATCTTCATGAAGCCCGAGGACAGCCCCATGATGTGCCCGCGCGACGTCTCGCGGAAGCGCGCGATGCCGCATTCGTAGGGAATCTTGCGCTCGCGCACCTGCTCCTCCGTCATGCCGATCGTCGAAATTTCGGGGACGGAATAGATGCCGTAGGGAAAGAATTCCGGCGCAGCATGCGCGGTCTCGCCGAACGCGTGGCAGGCCGCGATCCGCCCCTGCTCCATCGACGTCGAGGCAAGACTCGGAAACCCGATGATGTCGCCGACCGCATAGATATGCGGCACGGCGGTCTGAAACGTCGCCTTGTCGACCGCAAGCCGCCCGCGCGCATCCGCGGTCAGCCCCACCGCGCCGAGGTTCAACGCCCCCGTGGCCCCCTGCCGCCCGGCGGCATAGAGCACCATCTCGGACGCGACCTGCCGCCCATCCTCCAAATGCACGAAACAACAATCGGCGCCCACGCGCTCGACCCGGACGACCTTCGACTTCAGACGCAGCGTCATGCCGCGATCGCGCATGTCGTGAATGAACTCGTCGACGAGCTCCTGATCGACGAACGGAAACACCGTCGCCGCCGGATCGATCACCGTCACCTTCACGTCAAGCGCCGAAAAGATCGTCGCATACTCGATGCCGATCACCCCCGCCCCGATCACGCACAGGCTGCGCGGCAGCCGCGGCAGATCGAGAATATCGTCGGGATCCAGCACCGCCTCACCATCGAACGGCACATCGGCCGGCCGGAACGGCTCGGTGCCGACAGCCAGGATGAAACGATCCGCGGTGAACTCCATGATGGGTCCGCCCGGATTGTCCTCGCCGCGTCCTGCCCGCCGTAGCCCTGGCGAAGGCGGGTCACCCGTCACGGCAATGCGATGCGGTTCGACGAACCGCGCCACCCCCGCAACCTTCGCCACCTTATTGCGCGCAAACTGATGCTCGAGAATCTCAACCTCATGATCGAGCGTAATCGAAAGCCGCCGCTTCAAATCCGCAGCGGTGATGTCATCCTTGACCCGATACGCCCGCCCATAAAACCCACGCTCGCGCCAGCCGGAAAGATTGAGCACGGTCTCGCGAAGCGTCTTCGACGGGATCGTCCCCGTATGCACGCAAACCCCGCCAACCCGGTGCCCCTTCTCGACCACCAGCACTGACTTCTTCAACTTCGCCGCTTGAATAGCCGCGCGGCGACCGGCAGGACCAGAACCAATGACGATGAGGTTGTAGTGAGACATGCAAGCACCCAGAGCGAGGGTGCTCAGCATAAGCGTTAGCCTCTAGAAACTGATTAACCGCGCGCCGATTTACACTTCATTAAACTCGCCAATATCTGGCAAGAAGCCGATCTCCAATTCCTCGTAGACTACCTGAGGCGCCGCAAACCGGCGCGCCTGCGTAGCGCTGTGATCGAAGGCCTCTGGAGGAGGTTGTAGCTCCATGGCTGGACAAGAAGGTTTGGTCCGATGGCCTCCAGGTGGCGCGCAAGGCGATCGCGCAGCGATCGTTGATAGACCAATCCGTGATAGAATGCGTACGCAAAAATATTGTGAGCGAACATCGTCTCCGCGTGCCCCATCTGCGCCTGTGCGCGATCTCGCGCCGCCCAGAACGCGTCGTCGAAATGCTCCAGTTCCTTCGCATAGGTCGAGCTCTTGTGGAAATACTTGCGACCCTCCCACTGCACGGATTTGTCGTCACTCATGTGCAACTGGTAGGTCATGACTTCGATATGAGCCATGACCGGAAGGGCTAGCCATGCCGCGTTTGCGGGACGGTGGGCATACTCTCGCGCCGCCGCATAGATTTCTTCGGACGATCCGTGCCATTTCGGCGCAACGAACAACAGATGATTGCGCGGCGTGAAGATGTTTGGGCGGTCGAGCTTTGCGGCCGCGTTCAGCAGACGTTGCAGTCCCCCACGGTCTCCGTCCGTCGCCATCTGAGCGCGAATGGCGAGCGCAAGCGCCACTTCGTCCGCCTGCGCTCCGAGATCGCCCGCAATTTCAAGAGCGCGGCCCAACAACCGCCACATGCTGCGCGCGCCCGCTTCCGTCACCGTCGAACCGACGCCATAGCCTCGATGCCGCCACGCCCAGCCGACGCACAGGCCCATTGTGATCGTCGCAAGCTGCGGCGTGGTCACCGTCGGCCAGGCGCATTCGACTTCGCTAAGGTTGGTAACCCCTTGAAGGAAATGGTACCGGTCGCTGGGCGATCGCGCCGCGTACAGCGCCTCAAAACGGTTCCAGTCCTTTTGCCGCAGCGCGTCGATCCCTGCGGCAACATCCGGCTGACCTTCCGTTTGGTCCATGGGGCCGCCAGCCCTAAGGTCGGAGTACCAGGTCAAAACTCCGACCACACCTCGAAAGAGAATATTCCCCATGTGCGAGACACTCCCACCGCAGACATGCTGCGTAGCACTCAAAGTAGAAGTCGCCGCAAAATCAAACAAGTCTAGGCGGCCAACTGTGCCAGGCGACCAAGAACCTGACCAGCTCCCGTCAACCGTTCTTCGGCCGTCACCCAGTCGCGCATGATCACCACCTTCTGATCGGGCCTGACCTTCGCGGTCTTGGCATTCTGGGCGATCCAGTCGATCAGCTTCCCGGGGTTGGGGAATTGGTTGTTGCGGAAGGTGATCGTGGCGCCTTTGGGGCCGGCGTCGATTTTTTCGACTTGGGCGATGCGGCAGAGGCGTTTGATCGACATGATTTTGAGGAGCGTGTTCACTTCCGCGGGCAGCGGGCCGAAGCGGTCGATCAGTTCGGCGGCGAAGGCGTCGATTTGGTCGTCGGTTTCCAACGTGGACAGGCGGCGATACAAGGCCAGGCGCACGTTGAGGTCGCCGACATAGCCCTCGGGGATCAGCACGGCCGAGCCCAGATTGATCTGCGGCGACCAGCTTTCGTCGCGCTCGACCACCGTGCCGCGCAGGCTCGCCACCGCCTCTTCCAGCATGTCCTGATAAAGCTCGATGCCGACCTCGCGCACCTCGCCCGATTGCTCTTCGCCGAGCAAATTGCCCGCGCCGCGGATGTCGAGATCGTGGCTCGCGAGGCTGAACCCCGCGCCCAGCGTGTCGAGCGCCTGCAGCACCTTCAGCCGGCGGTCGGCCGTGTCGGTCAGCGTGCGGTCGGCGGGCACGGTGAAATAGGCATAGGCGCGCGCCTTCGACCGCCCGATACGCCCGCGCAATTGATAAAGCTGCGCCAGGCCAAAGATGTTCGCGCGCTGCACGATCAGCGTGTTCGCGGTCGGGATGTCGAGGCCGCTTTCCACGATCGGCGTCGACAGCAGCACGTCGAACTTCCCGTCGTAGAACGCCGACATGATGTCCTCAAGCCGCGTCGGCGCCATCTGCCCGTGCGCGATGCCGACCTTCACCTCCGGCACAGAGGCCTTCAGGAATTCCTCGGCCTCGGGCAGGTCGGCGATGCGGGGACAGACATAAAAACTCTGTCCGCCGCGATAATGCTCGCGCAGCAGCGCCTCCCGGATCGTCACCGGATCGAACGGCGTGACCGACGTGCGCACGGCGAGGCGGTCGATCGGCGGGGTCGCGATGATCGACATTTCCTTCACGCCCGAAAGCGCCAGCTGCAGCGTGCGCGGGATCGGCGTCGCGGTCAGGGTGAGCACATGCACCTCTGCGCGCAGCTGTTTCAGCCGCTCCTTGTGCGCGACGCCGAAATGCTGCTCCTCGTCGACGACGATCATGCCGAGGTCGCGAAACTCGATCGACTTCGCGAGCAGCGCATGCGTGCCGACCACGATGTCGACCTGGCCGGACGCGATCGCCGCGCGCGTCTCCGCCGCCTCTTTCGTGGTCACCATGCGCGACAGTTGGCGCACCTTGACGGGAAAGCCGGCAAACCGCGTCGCGAAGTTCTTGTAGTGCTGGCGCGCAAGCAACGTCGTCGGCACCACGACCGCGACCTGCCGCCCCGTCATCGCGACGACAAACGCGGCGCGCAGCGCCACCTCCGTCTTACCGAACCCGACGTCGCCGCAGATCAGCCGGTCCATCGGCCGCCCGCGCGCGAGGTCCTCCATCACGTCGGCGATCGCCTTTTCCTGGTCCTCGGTCTCGCCATAGGGGAAACGCGCGCAGAATTCCTCATAGACGCCGTGCGGCGCATCGATCACCGGCCCGTCGCGCAACTGCCGCGCGGCCGCGACCTTGATCAGCTGCTCGGCCATGTCGCGGATGCGGTTCTTGAGCTTGGCCTTGCGCGTCTGCCAGCCCGCGCCGCCGAGCCGGTCGAGCACCGCACCCTCGTCGTCCGCGCCGTAACGCGACAACAGCTCGATGTTTTCGACCGGCAGGAACAACTTGCCGCCGTCATACTGCAGCTCGAGGCAGTCGTGCGGCGCACCCGTGACCTCGATCGTCTTCAGGCCGAGATACCGCCCGATCCCGTGATCGACATGCACGACAAGATCGTTCGTGTTGAGCGCCGCCGCCTCGACGATGAAGTTCGCCGCCCCCTTCTGCCGCCCGCGGGCGCGCACGAGGCGGTCGCCCAGAATGTCCTGCTCCGAAATGATCGCGAGCTTTTCGGTCTCGAACCCGTTCTCAAGCCCTAGCACGACGATGCCGACGGCCTGCGGATGCAGGTCGATCCGCTGCCCCCAATTGTCGAGCATCCGGATCGCCGCTACTCCGTGATCCGCGAGCACGCCACCCATGCGGTCCGCCGACCCCGCCGTCCAGCACGCGATGAAGACGCGCTTCTTCTGCCCTTGCAGCGCGGTGATCGCCGCGGCAACGCTGTCGAACACGTTCTTCGACGCGGCGATACGTTCCGGCGCAAAGTCGCGCCCGCGCACGGCGCCCGCATCGATCTGCCCAGACATCTCGACCGGCTTGAACGGCGAAAATTGCTTCGCGTCGTGCGCGCCGAGCAGCCGCGTCCAATCGCTTTCCGCAAGATAAAGCGTCTCAGGCTTCAACGGCTTGTACGGCGGCGCCATGCCCTTCATCGCGGCCTTCGCCTCGCCCCGCGCCACCACGCGCGCGTCGTAGTAGTCCGCGATCAGCGTCAAACGCGCTGCGTGCGACTCCTCGACCTGGTGGTCCAGCGTCACCGCCGCATCGCCCGCGTAGTCGAACAGCGTCTCCAGCCGCTCGTGAAACAGCGGCAGCCAATGCTCCATCCCCGCGTGCTTGCGCCCCGCGCTCACCGCCTCATAGAGCGGATCGTCGTTTAGCACCGC
>JAEUML010000380.1 GCA_016792785.1 Alphaproteobacteria bacterium | reverse complement strand
GCGGCGAGCATGGGCTTCATCATCTGCGCGACGATGTCTTCAAGCGTCGTGCCGCCGCCGACGCCGACCTCGCGCTCCCGCGTCAGCATGCCGAACGCGTTGCTGATCGCAGACGAAGCCTGCGTGGACAGCACGGGGTTGTCGCGATCTTCCTTGTCGACCATGTCAAAGTCCGATTGGGGGCGCATGTTACGGGGTTCCGGCTGCGGAGGCGGCGGCGCGCGCCGCGACACGCGCGGCTCGGGCGCGGGCTCGCGCATAGGTTCGGGCTCGCGCATCGGCGGCGGTGCGGCGGCACGCCGGCGCGGCGGCTCCGGCATCGGCTGAGGTGCAGGTTCCGGCGCACGCCCCACCGATCCGTCGTCGTGTACGATGTTCGTGAGTTCAAGCACGTCGCCGTCACGCGCGCCCGCACTCGCCGTCGGCTGTGTGCCTTTGGCGGGGTCGGCGTCCTCGGAAATGATCCGGCGTATGGAAGCGAGAATCTCTTCCATCGTCGGTTCTTGTTGAGCCGAGGGCGTTGGCATCGGTCGTAAACCTCTTCAGGCGTCGCGCAACCTCTGGGGTCAACCTAAGCCAAGGTCAGACCAAATGCCAGTAGGCGCGCCGGGGGCCAGACCGCCCTCCGTGCACACGGTGAATACCGCAAAAATCCTTAGTTTCCGTAAGTCGCCGCACCCAACGGCCGCCACGTCTGCATCTCATAGTTATCCGTCGGATCGTAGAGCTGCACCGGCAACTGAAGTTCCTTTGCCGTCAACCGTCCGACCGCGGCGAGCAGCGCATAGCTCGCCACAACCTCGTCCCGCTCGCTGCGCACCAGGGCGACGCGGGCGTTCAGCAACTCCTGCTGCTGGTTCAGCACGTCGAGCGTCGTGCGCGAGCCAACTTCCAGTTCCTGCTGCACGCCTTCGAACGCGATTTCGGCGGCCTTTACCTGTTGGCGGTTGGCTTCCGACGACGCGACGGAAGCGCGATAGCTCTCCCAGGCGTTCGAAACGCCCTGGTCGGTCGCACGGCGTGCGTCCTCAGTGTCGAGCCGCGCCCGGTTGTTCAGCTCCTTCGCCTGGCGAATGCCCGACCACTCGGCGCCGCCTTGGTAAATGGGCACCGACCCGACGACGGACACGACCGTCTCGTCGCCGATCGACTCGTTCCCGCGCTCTTGGCCGCTGCGGCCATAGCTCGCCTGCAGCGACACGCTGGGCAGCATCTGGCCGACCGCAAAGTCGACGCCAGCCTCGGCTGCCTTTTCCCCCTCGCGCGCCGCGTTCAGCGACGGGTTCAATTTGTTCGCCGCTTGGCGCGCCTCTTCTTCGCTGGCAGGCAGCGTCGGCGTCGCCGGTTTCGCCTCGAGCGTCCCGGGCGCCTCACCCACGGTGCGCTCATAGAACAGGCGGCTCGCCTTCAAACTCGCTTCGGCGGCACTCAAGCTCGCAAGCCCCGCCGACAAGCGCGCCTCGGCTTGCGCCACATCCGTGCGCGTGATTTCGCCGACTTCGAACCGCGCCTGCGCCGCCTCAAGCTGCTTCTTCAACAGCTCGAGGTTTCCTTGATTGAGCTTCAGCACCGCCTCGTCGCGCACGACGTTCATGTAGGCCGAGACGGTGTCGATGAAGACCTGCTGCTCCGTCGCGTGCAGGATCGAACGCCCCGCGCGCACCGACGCGTCGGCTTGCTTGCGTTGCGCCAGGATGCGGCCGCCCGCGAACACGGTTTGCGAGGCACTGACTTCTGCGCTCCAAGGGCGCGTGCGCGCCTCCAACCCGACGGCCGCGGGGTCGGTCTTGGACTCGGTCTTGATCGACGAGTAACGACCGCTGACCGATATCTGGGGACGCCATTGCGCGATCGCTTGGGCGACGTCTTCGTCCTTCGCGCGCAAGTTCGCACGCTCCGACAACAGCTGCGGATTCGACTGATAGGCCTTCACCAGCGCATCGGTCAGCGAATCGGCTGCCTGCGCACCCGGGATCAAGAAAACCGAGGCAAGCAAGGCCGCACGAAAACGCCGGATAACCTGCCTGCGGAAAACACCGCTGTTTTCCCCAACCAACATACCAACTCCTTCTCACCCTCAGGCGAGAGAGTTAACAACCGATCGTAAATTTCGGATTAAGATGTAGGATCAAAACAAGCGTTTGAACAACGCCAAAGCCTTAGAAAACAAAGCTTCGTGAACGGTTGAAGCCCGGAAGGACCGGCACTGTTGCATCAAAAGCAAACCTGCGGCTGAGTGCCCCTGCCTTCTTAACGCAGAAGTTGGCCTTGCCGACCGGCCCCTCGTTCAGAACGGCGACCAGCCGCCCCCCCTCTTTGAGCTGTTCGACCCAAGTTTTCGGGATCTCTTCGACCGCCCCGTTGACGAAAATGACGTCGAACGGCGCCTGTGCCGGCGCACCGTCTTTCAGAGGACCGACGACGCCGTAAAGCCGCCCGAGCTTGGGGCATGAGCGCAGCAAGGGCGCGGCGAACTTCGCCAGTTCCTCGTCCTCTTCAAGCGCCACGACGTCACCCGAAAGGCCGCACAGCACCGCCGTCGAGTATCCGGTCGCACACGCAACATCGAGCACGCGCTCGCTCTCGCCAATCTCGGCAAGCTGGACCAACTTCGCAAAACACCGCGGGTCAAGCAGATAGCGGCCAGCGGCAACCTCGACGCATGTGTCGGCGTAGGCCAGCGCCCGCTTGGCCGTCGGCACAAAGCGCTCACGCTCGACGCGCCCCATGATGTCCGTAATCCGCTTGTCGGTGACGTCATTCGTGCGCACCTGGCCCTCAACCATAAAAAGGCGGGCGGCGGACATGTCTGTCATGTGAGAATCCGGCGGCAAAAGCGAAGAGTGCCGCGCTTATATCGGCGGTACCGCCTGCTGACAATGCGCGCTTTTCGAAGCGTTTGTGGCGGTGCGGGCGCTCTGCTATACGACGCCCCTCGCGAATGGACGGCCACGTGGCGGAGTGGTTACGCAGAGGTCTGCAAAACCTCGTACCCCGGTTCAATTCCGGGCGTGGCCTCCAGCGATCCCAATAGCCGGTGAGATCGGACCGCTCGTGGACGCCCCCGTCGTCAGCGACTTCGCCGAAGCCCTGGAACCCTCGAACTATGTCGGCGTGCCGGGCGACTGGCTGATTGCTGTCGGCGACGTGGTGGGCTCGACGGGCGCGATCGCGGCCGGCCGTTACAAAGACGTGAACCTCGCCGGCGCAGCGACAATCGTCGGCATCCAGAATGCCTGTCCTGGCCGCCCGCTGCCCTTCGCTTTCGGCGGCGACGGCGGGATTGTCCTTGTGCCGCCTGACCTCGAAACGGCCGCGCGCAACGCTCTCAAAGGCATCCAGAAAATCGCCCGCGCAGCACTCGCGCTCGATATGCGCTGCGCGTTGGTTCCCGTCGAGGCGGTTCGCCGCGCCGGCTTCGACGTTAGCCTCGCCTACCAAACGCTCCACGCCGGGCGAACTCTTGCCATGCTGTCAGGCGGCGGCATCGACCACGCCGAAACGCTGTGTAAGTCAGCTGAGGGCGCAGCTTTCGCCGTAACGGCGGATCAGGCCACCGCCGACGCCGATCTCTCGGGCCTTTCGTGCCGCTGGCAGCCGCTGCGCGCACGCAACGGCGTGATGCTCACCGCAATCGTCCGCGCCGCCGGTACCGCCGCGCTCGCGCCGATCTATCGCGAGCTCTACACCCGCATCCGCGCCGCAACTTCGAAGGACCATTGCCCCGTCGCACTCGCCAACGTGAAAGCGGGCTGGCCACCCCGCGGCGCGAATCGCGAGCGCGCATTCGGACGAACGCTGTTCGAGGTCTACGGCCAGTCGCTGTTGGCGCTCGTTTCGCAGGCGACAGGGACGACGATTGGCGGTTTCGATGGACGCGCCTATGCGCGCGCCCTGCCCGCGCACTCGGATTATCGCAAATACGCCGACTCGCTGCGCATGGTCGTCGACTGTTCGCACGCGGAAGCTGACGCCATCGAAGCGCTTCTCGCCGAGTCGAAAGCCGCCGGGGCGATCGTTTTCGGTACCCATCGCGCATCGGAGGCGCTCATGACGTGCTTTGTGAGCAACACCGACGATGGCGGTCACGTGCACTTCGTTGATGGTGCCGACGGTGGTTACGCCCTCGCTGCTCAGCAGCTTAGGCCGTGATGCGCACACCGCATCTCAGCCGCCGTCGTCCTGCGGGTTCGCGAAACCTTGCAAGCCACCAATCGCGTTAACTCTTTGTTAACCTTATCAACCCAAATTGGTCCCGTCTTCCCATGAAGACACCCCACCATTTACCCAAACTTCGGGGCCTGGTTCGCCAGGCCCCTTTTTATTTGCCGCAAGCGGCGGTCAGGGGTTGGCGGTCTGCCGGCTGCGCCACCAGCGCACAACCCGAACCTCGTTCACCCGGCGAAAGCGCCTCACGCGCGGCGAGTCGACCGACAGAACGAGTAGCCCCGCCGGCAGCATCCAAAGCCCCAAAACCGGCAGGAACCAAAGCGTACTGCCCGCGACCAAGCCGCCACCCAACGCCATCCGTCCCGCGCGCGAACGCGGAACCTTCACGCGGAATTTGCCGACACGAACATGCGCCATCGAAGGGAACTCCGGTCTCGGTGATAAGGGCTTTCTTGATTAACCTCGCTCTGATATAGCGACGCCCCTGCCGCATATGTAGTGAGCTTCGCACCGATTGTTCCCCGGTAGCTCAGTGGTAGAGCAACCGGCTGTTAACCGGTTGGTCGCTGGTTCGAATCCGGCCCGGGGAGCCACTCAGTTTCGCTGTGCGAGCGAAGCGAGCTTAGCGAAACGAGTGTCCGCCGAAGCCCCTCGGCGAAGGCGGTTGACACCGCGGAGAAACCCCATGTCCGACCAAGTCATCCGTACGAAAGAGCTCAAGCCCGAAGACGGCATGCACTTTCGCCACCCGCTCAATCCGAACTCCGACGCGCACTTCTTTCGCTTGAGCCGTCCGACCGGCCTGCAGCGCGCGCACGTCAATTTGCTCCGGGTGCCGCCGGGCAAGGAGGCGTTCATCCTCCATCGTCATACGGTTCAAGAAGAATGGAGCTACATCGTCGAGGGCGAAGGCACCGCCCAAATCGGCGATGAGAAGGTCAAAGTGGCCGCCGGCGATTTCATCGCCTTTCCGCTGAACGGCAAGGCGCACACGATCGTCAACACCGGCACGAGCGACCTCGTCTACCTCACCGGCGGCGACGACAGCCCGCAAGAGATCGGCCATTTCCCAAGCGTCAACAAGATGATCGTGTTCGGACCAACCGGCGTCGACCTGATCGACGCCAGCGCCGCAAAACACTACAGCCTGCAGGACTTCATCACCGGGAACATCAAGTAGCGTCAGCAAACGAAGTCCCCGACCTCGAGCTCGCCCTTCCACTCTTTGCGCAGCGCTTCCACAATTGCGTGCCCTTCGGCCAAGTACGCCTGACACGCGGCCTCATCCCGAAACCCGCTGAGCATCGGATCGTCCTCGTTGTACGTCGCCTGCCAGCTGTCGTCCCAGGCCTCGATGCGATCGCAGAGTTCGAACGAAAGCCCGAGCCGGTACACGCTGACGGTCTCGCCCGTATCGGCATCCCGCAAACACGAGCGGTTCCAATCCGGCGCGAGCCTGAGGCGCGTTGGCAAACGATCATCGCGAGCGCTGGCAAGCGACGGGGCATCGTCTTTCTGTTGCCGGTGCGGCAAGTGAATGAACGCCCACGCCGCCGCAATCACGGCCGCCATGACCGCAACATCGATCGCATGCGAGGCAAGCGGCGCATCCCACGGCCGCAAATAACCCTGCCCCGCCAACCACAACACGAACGCCGTCGCCGCCAGATAGATGACGAATGCGTTCTTCGTCTGTTGACGTCCGCGTTTGTCGGCGTCGTCCTCCGGCGGCAGAGAACGCTCGGCCCATAGCAGATACCCGCCCTGCCACAGCGCATTGACCGCAAACAGAACCACCGCAAGCGGGCTCAAGATCGCAAGCGCGACACCGCTAGCCATCGTAAGGAACGCACCCACGCTCAACACGTTCGAGCGCATCCGTTCCTTCGCCGAACCGGGATCGTTCAGCGCCGCCAGCACATGATCCATCAACCGGTCGAGCACCATGGCCCGCATCACGACGAACCCGGCAAAGACATAGAACGC
>JAEUML010000375.1 GCA_016792785.1 Alphaproteobacteria bacterium | reverse complement strand
GCCATCGACGACGAGCCGTTCGACTCCGTGATCTCCGAGACGATGCGAACCGTGTAGGGGAACTTGTCCTTCTCCGGCATCAACGGATGGATCGCGCGCCACGCAAGCTTGCCGTGGCCGATATCGCGCCGCTTCGGCGCGCCGACGCGGCCCGTCTCGCCGACCGAGAACGGCGGGAAGTTGTAGTGCAGCATGAAGTGCTGCTTGTACGTCCCTTCGAGCGAGTCGACGTATTGCTCGTCCTCGCCGGTGCCGAGCGTGGTCACGACCAACGCCTGCGTCTCGCCGCGCGTGAACAGCGCCGAGCCGTGCGTGCGCGGCAGAATGCCCACCTCGCTCAGGATCGGACGCACGGTCTTCGTGTCGCGCCCGTCGATGCGCTTGCCGGTGTCGAGGATATCGTTGCGCACGATGTGAGCCTCGAGCTCCTTGAAAAGGCCCGTGACCAAAAGCGGATCGGCCTTGCCTTCGCCTGCGAACTCTTCGACGACGCGCTTCTTCACCGCGTCGATCTTGCCGTAGCGCGTCTGCTTCAAACGCTCGCGATAGGCCGCGCGCAGATCGGATTCGGCGACGCCTCTGATCTTGGCGAGCAGCGGATCGTTGTCCGGCACCACATGATCGCGCGGCTCCTTCGCGGCGCGTTCCGCCAGACGGATGATCGCATTGATGACCGGCTGCATCGACCGGTGACCGAACATCACCGCGCCCAGCATCACGTCTTCCGGAAGTTCCTTCGCCTCCGATTCCACCATCATCACCGCGTCGTCCGTGCCCGCGACGACGAGGTCGAGGCTCGATTGCGGGAACTGCTCGATCAGCGGATTGAGCACATATTGCCCGTCGATGTAGCCGACGCGCGCAGCGCCGATCGGCCCGCGGAACGGCACGCCGGACAGCGTCAACGCCGCCGACACGGCGACCATCGCCAAAATGTCGGGGTCGTTCTCCAGATCGTGCGACAGAACCGTCGCGATAACCTGCGTTTCGTTGCGGTAGCCCTCGACGAAGAGGGGACGGATCGGACGGTCGATGAGGCGCGAGATCAGCGTCTCACGCTCCGTCGGGCGGCCTTCGCGTTTGAAATAGCCGCCGGGAATGCGGCCCGCGGCGAAGGTCTTCTCTTGATAGTCGACCGTGAGAGGAAGGAAATCGATGCCGGGTCGCGGCGACTTCGCCGATACGACGGTCGCCAGAACGGCGGTTTCGCCCATCGTGGCGAGAACGGCGCCGTCGGCTTGGCGCGCAATGCGCCCCGTTTCGAGGATGAGCTTACGCCCCCCCCAATCGAATTCCTCTCGTTGAATATCGAACATGCTTTGTCTTTCTCAGATTTGCCGCCGCCGGATTGCGGACAGCCATTCGCTGCTTCTTCATGCGCAGGAAAATGTGTGAAGCCTCATGCGCGGCCAAGCGCCCGCGCGCGTTCTCACGCGCGCGTTTCGCTTGCCGCTGTTGGCGAGGGTGAGGCCATGCCTCTCGCCGGTCATGCGCGGGGGTTACCGGCGCAGGCCCAGTTTGCTGATGATCGCGTCGTAACGCTTCTTGTCCGTGTTCTTCAGGTAGTCGAGCAGACGCCGGCGCTGCGACACCATTTTGAGCAAGCCGCGGCGCGAATGGTTGTCCTTCACATGCGTCTTGAAATGGTCGGTCAGGCCGTTGATGCGCTCGGAAAGAATGGCGATCTGAACTTCGGGCGATCCGGTATCGCCGGCCTTGATGGCGAATTGTTTGACGACTTCGACTTTGCGTTCTGCATTCAGCGACATCGGGGTTCCTCTAGTGTGAGAAGTTGAACACCCGCGAAGGCCTCAACTCACCCCGTTCGAACGTGGCGATCGCAACTGGATCGCCGCCGCGGCTGCGGCAATAGACGGGTACGCCCATTGGGGCGTCGCCTTCTACAGCCTCTGCACGGAGAGAGACTCGGCCTCGCGCGAGAATCGCCTGTCCCAGCCTTAAGCTGGAGGCTTCCTGATCCGTCACGGCCAGCGCCGGGATGTCGTCCAGCGCGGTCGCAAGCGGCATGAGCAAGCGCTTGGCGGCGCCGTCTTTAGCAGATTCCTCCAGCATTTCCAGAGAAATCGCGGATTTCAGCGAAAAAGGCCCGACGGCGAGCCGGGTCAGAGCCGTCACATGGCCGAGGCACCCCAAAACCCGCCCCAAATCGCGCGCAAAGGCCCGTACGTAGGTCCCTTTGCCGCACGTCATCTCGAACACGGCATGCCCCTCACCCGCCTCGACAAGCTCCACGCGATGGATGTGCGTGCGTCGCGGCTGCAACTCAACGTCCTCCCCGTCCCGCGCGAGATCGTAGGCGCGCTCCCCGTCGACCTTGACGGCCGAGTACGCGGGCGGTGTTTGCAGGATCACGCCGATGAACTGCGGCAGCGCCCGGATGACCGCTTCGGCGGCTGGACGCAAATCGCTTCGCCGCGTGACGTCGCCTTCGCGATCGTCGGTCGCCGTTTCCGCCCCCCAGCCCACGGTGAATCGATAGGCCTTCCGCGCCTCGACGAGATAGGGAACCGTCTTTGTCGCCTCGCCGAACGCGAGCGGCAACACGCCGTCGGCGAGCGGATCGAGCGTGCCCGCGTGGCCCGCTTTGTTCGCGTTCAAGAGGCGCCGCGCAATCGCGAGCGCCTTCGTCGACGTCACGCCCGGCGGCTTGTTGAGCACGAGCCAGCCGTGAACGGGATCGCCTTTACGCTTCGCCATCGTCCGATCGCGCTTTCGCCTTCAGGTCGCGCGCAACCTTCTCGGACCTGAGAAGTTCTTCGATGTGATGCGCCTCATCGAACGACTTATCCTCGACGAACGTCAGCGTCGGCGCATAGCGCAGCTGCATCGCATGCCCGACCTGCGCGCGCAGATAGGGCGCCGACCGGTTCAAACCTTTGAGCACTTCATCGACATGCGCCCCGCCGAGCGGAAGCGCGAACACCGTCGCGTTCTTCAGGTCCGGACTGATGCGCACTTCGGACACCGTCACCGACACGCCGACGACCAGCGGGTCGTGCAACTCGCCGCGCATCAGAATGCCTGCCAGGATATGACGAATCTCCTCCGCCACGCGCAGCTGTCGCTGGCTTGGTCCGGATTGGTCGGGGCGGGAGGATTTGCGTGCCATTTCGGGCCGAGGCTTTATAGGCCTTTGTCCGGCATTCCAAGACCTATGACGGCTCGTAACCGAACGCGGCCACCCAAGGCGCAAGCGTGGGCAGCACGGGCTCCAAGAACGACTTGTAATTCCGCCACTTTCCGCTCGCCGTGGCATAAAGCGGCAGGACGACCTGAGAGGCGCTGGGCGTCCCGATCGCCCGCTGCTTGGCGGTCACGGCATAGTCTCTGACCGCATCGTCCCAACCAACGCCAAGAAAGGCGAGCAATGCGCCGACCGTCGCATCGAAGTCGCCGACCACCGCCTCGTAGCGAACCTCGTGCAGCGCGAGCGGCAGCTTCGCCCGGCTCGCCCGGACAAGGCGCATGACGGCATCGTAGTAGCGCGCCGCCGTGTCGAGCCTGAGAAGTTGAAACATCGCCTCGTTCATCCCGAACCGTTGCTGATAGCAACTCAGCACCGTGTCGCGCGGATCGCGCACCGCAAACACGATCTGCGCGTCGGGAAACAGCCGGTAGATCAGAGGCAGAAAAACGGCGTTGAGCGGCAGCTTGTCGACGAACACCTGCTTCATCGGCGTGCCGGCCAAGCCCGCTTGCACCTGCGCCCAATAGGCGCCGCGCAGTTGGTCGATGGTCGCATCCGGCAGTGTCGCCCAAAAATCCAAGCCGCCTTGCGGCTTGATGAGCGCGAGAGCGGCATCGACCAGCGTGTCTCGTTCCTCGAGCGTCGTGATATTCGGATGCGACGCCAAGATCTGATCCAGCAGCGTCGTTCCCGACCGCGGAAAACCCACCAGAAAGACCGGCGTGCGGTGCCCCGCCGCCGGTGCCGGACGCCACGTCGACACATCGACGGCATCGACGAACGCGTTCAGACGCTCGACCGACGCCGGCGATAGCGGCCCCTGCTCTTGCACAAACGCCGCCGCATTCTGCACATGTTGGTGCTGGTTCGCGCGCGTGAAGGCGGCGAACGCATCGTCGTAGCGGCCGAGTTTGTCCAGTGCTTCGCCCAAATACCCCTCCGCGACCACCCGGTTGGTCGTCGACAGCGAAGGGTTTTGCAACAATGCCTGCAGATCAGCCGCCGCCCGCGCCGCATCGCCCGTTCGGTGAAACGCGCGCGCCCGCGTCATCGTCGCCGACACATTGCCGGGTGCAAG
>JAEUML010000373.1 GCA_016792785.1 Alphaproteobacteria bacterium | reverse complement strand
CACGCCGGCCGCGTCTTCAACACCGCTGGCGACGGCTTCATGTTGGAGTTCGGTTCGAGCTTCGCAGGCGTCGAGGCCGCCTTCGAACTTGCCGAAACCTGCGAACCGAAAGTCCGCGTCGGCGTGCATCTCGGCGACGTGATCGTACAGCCGAACGGCGACCTGCTCGGCCACGGCGTTAACGTGGCGGCGCGGCTGATGGCGCGCAGCGACCCGGGCGGCGCACTCGTCTCCGCCGACGTCCGCCGCACGATCCGCGGGGCGTTGGGCGAACGCCTCGTCTCGCGCGGCCTCTTCAAGCTCGACAAGATGGCCGAGACGATCGAAGCCTATGCGCTGATCGCGGCGCCATCGGCGGCGCGCGATGTGTTCCTCTCCTATGCGCGCGAAGACCAGGCGGCCGCACGCATATTCGCCGAAACGCTCGAACGCGAAGGCCTGCGCGTGTGGTGGGACGCAGCTCTGCGCACTGGCGAGGCTTATGACGAGACGATGGAAGCCGCGTTGAAATCGGCCAAGGCGGTGGTGGTCCTGTGGTCGAAGACGTCGGTCGCCTCGCGCTGGGTGCGCGCCGAAGCGACGCTCGCCGACCGCAACAAGACGCTCGTCCCCTGCATGATCGAACCATGCGAACGCCCGATGATGTTCGAGCTGACGCAGACAGCGGACTTGAGCCATTGGCACGGCGCAACGGATGACCCCGGTTGGCGGGCCTTCGTCGCGGATGTAAGGCTCAAACTCGGTGGCGAAGGCAAACCGGCCGAGGCGCGGCGAACGGAACCCTCAAAGACCGCCTACCAAAGCAACCTCGCAGCCGGCCGCGCGGAACTTTTCGGGCGCGCGAGCGACATCGAAGCGCTCTGCGCCGCGCTGGCGTCGCATCGTTTGGTGACGATTGCGGGACCCGGCGGCGTCGGCAAGAGCAGCGTGGCGCACGCGGTCGCCTCCGCCGCCAAGCCGGGTTTTGCCGACGGCGTGTGGTGGGTGGAGTTGGCGCCGGTCGCCGACGGCGCGCTCGTGGCCGACGCGATCGCGCGGGCGGCGGGCCTCACGCTACGCGGAGGGCTGCTCGATCTCATCGAGCAGATCAGAGATCGGCACATGCTGCTGATCCTGGACAATTGCGAGCACGTGATCGCGGCCACCGCAGAGGCCTGCGAAGCGATCATGCAAAGCGCCGAGCGGGTGCGCTTGCTGACGACGAGTCAGGAGCGCTTGCGCTGCGCTCTCGAGCACACCTACCGCCTGCAACCGCTCTCAACGCCGGCAAGCACCGCCGAACGCGCCGGGCCGGACGCGCTGGATCTCTTCGCCGCGCGTGCACGGGCGGTCAGCCCGGGCTTTGCGCTCGGCCCGGCGAACATCGAGGCGGTGGCGCAGATCTGCCGCCAGCTCGACGGATTGCCGCTCGCGATCGAACTGGCGGCGGCGCGCTTGCCGCTCTTGGGTCTCGACGGCCTGCGTCAGCGGCTGGAAGATCGCTTTCGTGTTCTAGGCAATGCCTCGCGCACGGCGCCGAACCGGCAGCGCACATTGCGCGGCGCGTTGGAGTGGAGCCACGCGCTGCTCACCGCGCCCGAGCAAACCCTGTTCGCGCGGCTCGGCGTGTTCGTCGGTTGGTTCGATCTCGAAGCCTTGGAGCAGGTCTGCAGCGACGCGGCGATCGAAAGTTGGGAGGTGGTCGATCTCGCGGCCAGCCTTATCGACAAGTCGCTTTTGACCCTCGATCCGCAGGAGCAGCCCCGCTATCGGCTGTTGGAAACGCCGCGCGCCTTCGCCGTCGAACAACTGGCCAAGTCCGACGATGCCCGCGCCGTGCGCGCGCGTCATGCCGGATTGATGCGCTCGCGTCTCTTGCGAGCGCAGGAGGCGCAGTGGACGCCCCTTGCCTCAACCGTGATCGACAAGGTCGTTCAAGACATCGCCAATTTGAGAGCGGCGCTACATTGGGCGGCGAGCAAGGACGGCGATCCCGAGTTGTTGATCGCGCTCGCCGGCACCGGCTCGGTGGTCTGGACCCAGGCCGGCGCCGATGCCGAGGGCATGAGCTGGTGCGAAACCGCATTGCGCGCCGTGACGGCCAACACCCAACCTGCGCTGGAGGCCGAACTGCTGGTCGCGTTCGCGAGGCTCAGTCACCAAGCCGACGCGCCGCGCGAAGTGGCCGCGCTGGAACGCGCCGCCGCGCTGTTCGCTTCACAACGTCAACGCCAGGCCCAATACATCGCGCTCGCCGTGCTGGCCAAAAAGAACGTATGGCGCCGCGATTTGGAAGGCGCAGAGCGCGCCCTCGAAGGGGCTCAGGCCATCTTCGATCCGGCTTGGCCCGCGGCGATTCAAACGCACGTGCTGCAGGCAAAAACGTACCTGCTGGAATTGCAGGGGCGGCCCGAAGAGGGCGAACCCTACATGCTCGAGATGTTGGCGATCACGCGTGCGCTTGGCGATCCGGAAAAGATTGACATGGCGATGATTGACCTTGCCGAAAGCTTCATGGTGCAAGGCAAGTTCGCTGAGGCTGCCGCCATGCGCCAAGCGGTGCACGACCGCGCGGGCCGCAAGACGCCTGACACGCAAAACCTCGCCAACCTCAGCGCCACCTATACACAAATGGACAGGTTGGATGAGGCGCTCGCCTGCGCACGTGAGGCCGCGCCTACGTTGAAACGCATCAACAAGGTCCATCAGTTTCTCGACCATTTCGGACTTCTGTGTTGCAAGCGCGGACGGTTCACCGAAGGCGCCCACCTCGTCGCCCTCTCCGACGCGCACTATCGCGCGAGCGGCTTCGACCGCGAAATGAGCGAAGCCCGCGCCCGCGCACAGGCGGAAATCTTGCTGCGCGCTCAGTTCGAAGAGGACCGAATGCACCAGCTCCACGCCGAAGGCAGCCGCATGTCCGTCTCCGACGCCATCGACGCTGCGCTTGCGGCCTAGCCGCTCCGGCGAAGGGTCAACGCGCAGCTATCGCCGGCGACCAAAGAGCCTACGGAGCACCAACCGCACATCGCCGAGGATCGTACCCGGACGCGGGAATGGGAAGCGTGCTGCATAGGGCTGTGAATGCGGGCCGCGCAGTTTTTGATCAGGGGGCTGAGCAAGGCGCGCCGGAGCCGTGAGGCGCAGTCGCTTTTGCGACTCACGCGATAGCCAGACGCGCCCACCGCTACGCGGTTCCCCGGCGCTCGCGGCCTCCGGCCACAAACGCACATAAGGCGGCCCAAGCGCAAAGCACAAGGCGGGGCCCGGCGGAAGGCCCTTCCACCACCACGCCTTCACGGCAGCATCGCCCAAACGCATCTCGGCATAGAAGGCTTCCACGAGGTCTGCCGCGGCACGCAGGAATTCTTCCGCGCGCTGACTCAGCGCCCGATCTGTCGCAAGTTCGGCGCGCGCCGATATCCTTATGTGCGAGCAGCGAAATCCCATCACGCTGAGGCCGGCAAGGTTGGATTTTTTCTCGCGGACATAGTTGGGAATGTTGGTGAAGACATGCTCGACCGGCTTGTGCGCATACCAAACCAACGATGGGTCGTTGCGCCACGCCGCTTTGAAGTGAGCCAAGCCATCGTGTGAGAGCTTGAAGCGCGGAGGTTCATGCGGGCCATACCGGCGCGGTAACGCTTCCGGCAAATGCTTCTGCATCAGCGCGATGAACTCGTCGAAGCGGTCGGCTTCAAACGCCGGGTTGGCTTCGAAGAAGAGCGACAACGTCGCATGCTCGACCGCCGGTTCGGGCCCGACCCATTTCATCTCTGCGACGCGATCTTGCGTCGTGATCGTGCCGGCTTGCTGATCGACGATGGCTCCGCCGACGGCCAAGGCGGCGTCCAGATCGGGCTTAAGCGCCTCATAACCCGCCTCGTAGTTGCCCTCGATCACGATGTGCGAGACATATCGATATCCGGCAAGCTCTTCGGCTATGCCATCATAGAGGTCCTCGGGTTCGATCGTATCAAGATCACCCGCGCCCACGTGATAGGTATCGCTGCTTCGCTCCTGTGGGACGCGCGATGGCGCCACCTTGTAGTAGATTTCCAGGTCGTAGCTCATCGGCGCAGAACCTTGTCGGAGTGTTTCTCAATGATACGCGCTCAAAGCTGATGAAGAAACTGGAAGAGCCGCTGGCCGGAACTCAGTCACCAAGCCGATGCTGCACGAAAAGTGGCCGGGCTCGAACGCGCTAGGGCACGGTTAAGGCGGCCACATGTATTGCGTCCCCACGTCCGCTAAACTACGCAAGACGCAATGGACCCCGCCCTCGCCTTAGCCCTCCTGATCTTCGCCGCAGCCACGCTCTACTCCTCCGTCGGACACGCTGGCGCGTCGGGGTACTTGGCGGCGATGGCGCTCTATGGTCTGGCGCCGGAGGTGATGCGGCCAAGCGCGTTGGCGCTGAACATCGTCGTCGCCGCGATTGCGACCTATCGCTACACGCGCGTGGGGCAGAACGATTGGCGCATCCTGTTGCCGTTCGCGTTGACCTCGGTGCCGATGGCGTTCATCGGCGGCACGCTGCATGTGCCGCCCGAGGTTTATCGCCCGCTCGTCGGCGCGGTGCTGCTCGCCTCCGCGGTGCAGTTCGTGCGCACGGCCACCCAAGCGCCACAAGACGACGCACGCGCCGCTCCGCCGCCGCTCGCCGCAGCCCTGCCCTCGGGCGCTGCGTTGGGCTTGCTCGCAGGCTTAAGCGGCACCGGCGGCGGCATCTTTTTGAGCCCCTTGATCCTGATGATGCATTGGGCGCCGACGCGCCGCACGTCCGGCATCGCGGCGAGCTTCATCCTCGTCAATTCGATCGCAGGCCTCGCCGGCACGACGTTCTCGATCGGCGCGCTGCCCGAAGCCCTGCCCTGGTGGGCGGCGGCCGCGGTCGCGGGCGGTCTCATCGGCACGCAGCTCGGCACGCGCGTGTTGCCGATCCCGGGCATCCGCCTGGCCCTCGCCGCCGTGCTCGTCGTCGCGGCGTGGAAAATGTTCTTCGGTTAGATCAGCTTGAACAGCGCCGCCGCCTGATAGGCCGCGAGCGCCAGCACCAAGAGCCCAACGGCGACGCCCAGCACGCTACGCGGCAGCACGGAGACGAACTTGCCCGCGATCGGCGCCGTGACCAACCCACCCAAGATCAATCCCGCGATCGAAGCCGCGTAGTTCTGCAGCTGCGCGGCTTCTTTCCAGTGCCCGGTGACGATCGCCGCGATCAACGCCGCACCAATGGCGACGGTCACGAAGAACTCCGACGCGTTCACCGAACCGATGACATAGCGCGGTTCGCCGCCGCGCCCGATCAGGTTCGTCGTCACGATGGGGCCCCAGCCTCCGCCGCCGATTGCATCCAGAAAGCCGCCGACGAAGCCCAAGGGCGCGATGGTGCGGCCGGTGAACTTGATCGTGACCACTTTGAACACGGTCCGCCACAGGATCAGCACGCCCATGAACGCAAGATAGAGGATGATGAAAGGCTTGATGATGTCCCCGTGGATCGAGGTCAGCACATAGGCGCCGAGCGATCCGCCGATCGCGCCCGACAGCGCAAGCCGCCAGAACAGCGCCCACTCGACGTTGCGATAGGACGCATGCGCCGCGCCCGACACTGCGGTCGTGAAGAACTTCGCGATATGCGTCCCCGCCGAGGCGTGCGCGGGCGCAACGCCGGCCGCGAGCAGGAACGACGACGCAGTCACGCCGTACGCCATGCCGAGCGACCCGTCGACGAACTGCGCAATCATGCCGACAAGAAAGAACAGCAGAAAATCTTCGACCACGTAGGACCTTGAGGATTGGCGCGAGGGGGGCTCGCAGGGGGCAGACAAGAAGATAGAGAGGCGCGCCCCCCTCCACAAGAAAGCAGAACCACACGCGGTGCCGGGAAATCATACGGTTTGTTAATGCGAATCGGCCACTGCACGCACGCACCACGCGCCCTCACAACCGTCTCACGAAAACGTCAGCGCTTGGGTGCTATTTCGGGGACATAATAATCACGCGGCGCGCAGCACCCGCCCGGGCAGCGCACCGGTCGGCCGGTCGCGCTCCAAAATCGCCTCGCCGGCCACGATCGTGGCGATGTAACCCCGCGCCTCCTGCATCAGCCGCTTGCCGCCCGCGGGCAGGTCATAGGCCATACGCGGCGCGCGCAGGCCCAACCCCGCCCAATCGATGACGTTCAAGTCGGCAACCGCCCCGACGGCGATGCGCCCGCGGTCGGAAAGACCCATGAACGAAGCGTGATCCGACGTGATCATCTTCACGGCCTTCTCGAGCGGCAGGCGCTGATGCTCCCGGTCGCGCGCCCAGTGCTGCAGGAAGAACGTCGTCCACGCTCCGTCGGCGATCGTGCCCACATGAGCCCCGCCGTCGCCGAGGCCCAGATGCGCCGCCTCGTGCCGCATCATCGCGCCCGTCGAATCCAGATTGCCGGAATTGTAGTTGAAGATCGGGAAGTAGATCACGCCCTCGCCGCCGTCTTTCAGGAACACGTCGTACATTTCTTCAAGGACGCTCACGCCCCGCGCCTTCGCCCGCGCGCCGATCGACGTGGACTCCGCCGGCTCGTAGTTCGGCGGATCGCCAAGCTCGAACATGCGGAACGCGATCATCTCCAGCATCCCGATCGCCTGGTCGATCTGCGGCGGCGCCGAGGGATCAACCTCGCGCATGTTGAGAAACGGCTCGCTGAGGATGCGCGCCTTGACGTCTGGCTTTCTCAGCTCCGCGACCAGTCTGTCGTGCGGCAGCTGCATGATCGCGCGATAGCTGGGCTTGGCGACGAAGATATTGATCGTCGTACGCAGCGAATTCAGGATACCGACGCCCCGCGGCGCAATCTGCATACGCATGTCGAGCCCGTCCGCACGCGCCTTCTCGACGCGCCGCTGCACGTGCTTCCACTGGTCGGGATTGCCCAGCCGCTCCAGCGTGGTGATCGTCATCGGCCGCCCCGCCGCGCGCGCCATCGACTCGAGCACGTCGAACTCAGGATCGAACCGGTCGAGCCCCTTGAACATGTCGAAATCCGACACCGCCGAAAGGACGCGGTACGGCATGTCCTTAAGAACCGAGGCGATACCGGAAAGCTCGCGCATCTCGGCGATGCAGGCGGGCGTGTCCCTGCCGTCCGAGGTCCGGTGCGTGTCGGAGCGCCCGGTCGAAAAGCCGAACGCACCCGCTTTCAGCGCCTCGCGCACGATCGTCTTCATCGCGGCGACGTCGTCATCGCTCGCGGGCTGCTGCGCCGCGGCGCGATCGCCCATCACGTAAAGCCGGACGGGATCGTGCGGAATCTGCGCCGCGACATTGATCGCATGCGGCGTCGCGCCGAGCCGGTCGAGATAGTCGCCGAAGGTCTCCCAGCGCCAGTCGAGCCCTTCGTACAACACCGTCCCCGGGATCTCCTCGACGCCCTCCATCAGCTTGACCAGCCGGTCGGCGTCACCCGGGCGGAGTGGTGCGAATCCGACACCGCAATTGCCCATCATGATCGACGTCACGCCGTGCACCGACGAAGGCGCCAACGCCCCGTCCCACACCGCCTGCCCGTCGTAGTGGGTATGAATGTCGACGAAGCCCGGCGTGATCAGCGCGCCCGCCGCATCGATCGTTCGCCGCGCCGGATCAAGGACCTTGCCGACGGCGGCAATCCGCCCATCCCTGACGCCAACGTCACCCGTGAACGCGCCGCCGCCCGAACCGTCAACGATTGTTCCGCCTGTGATTTTCAGATCGAGCATGGGTCGTGGCTCCTCGGGCGTTGCGGGCAAGCGCGCGGGAACTAAGCACAGGGTACGCCCTAGCGCCAAATCTCCAGAACATCCCCGCAGCGCAGCGCCACGCGCGCGTCCGTGTCCGTCGAGCGATAGACCGCCGTCTCGCAGGACTCCACCACCGACACCGCCCCGGCCGTACGATGCGCGCCGCCGGCACAGCCGATCAACGACAACAGAACGGCGGTAACAACGGCGCGGGGGAGTATCTTCACCATCGACGATCCAAGAGTTGCGAGACCGGGGGCGCGATCACAGTCGCGCTCACCCGCAGTTCTTGTCCACGCACGCCGCCCTGCATCGAGGGGCCCCGCGCCCCTTACGGTTGTGCCGCCTTAACCACGAACCATGCGCACACGCGTTTACGCGACGCCGTGCCAAATTTATCGCGTGCGCGATCGTGCTCACAACCAGCACGCATTTGTTCTCATTGTGTCACCTCAAATGCAGTTAGGTGTGGGCCGGGGAATTGAGCTGGGGGGCTCCTATGTTGGGGCGTTTGGGAGCGGCACTTGCCGCGGCCGCGGTCCTCGCCGCAGCTGCGTCGGCGGACGACCCACCGCGTCCTGCCGAGCCCGCCCAACCGGACGTCACGCTCTTTGAGAGCTCTGCCCGCCTGCGCTTGAATTGGAGCGAGATCGCGTTCCGCGGGAATAGGCCGAAGGCTTGGGACCACGTCGTGAGCCCGGAAGTCCGCGCCAACATCCGCGTTCTGGCTGGGCTCTTTGAAGGCAAGGCCGAGATCGGTTTCGCTGCCGATCACTTCGCGCATTTCTCCGCGAACAATGTCGAAGTGTTGCGCGGCGAAGTGCAGCTTGGGCTGAACACCGGCGACTGGTCCTACCTCGTCGAATGGAAGGGACGCGATGTGTTCGAGCCCGGCGTCACGGATTTCCTCGTCGGACTGAACACCTATGACGTGCGCGTCCGCCACCGCTTCACGGCAGGCTTGTTCGACGGACTGCCGGTGGCGCTCGTGCAAGCCTCCGCGGCAGCCGGATATGTCGCGGCAACGCCGGAACTCTTCGCCAAGACGTTCGCCGAGTTCGAGGTGGAAGCGCTGCAGCGCCTCGGCGGCGGCTTCACGCTGATGCTGGCGCCGAAGCTCGAACTCTCCGACTACCGCGACTTCGCGAGCCAGGACCGCAAGGACGCGCTGCTGAGCTTGCGCATCGTGCCCGCCTACAATTTCGGAGGCGGTTTGACGCTGAGCCTCGAAGGCCAAGCGAGCATCGCACTATCGACGCTCGCCACCAAAACCGGAGAGACCTGGGAACTGACGCCGATCCTGCGCCTGCAAAAGTCGCTCTGAAAAGCAGAACGGCGGCACCCTTCGGCGCCGCCGCTCGCTGATTCAAGAAGACTAGACGTTATTGCCCAGGCGCCTTTGCCGGCGCAGGCGCTGCGGGTGCCGGCGTTGCAGGCGCGGGCGTCGCGGGCGCAGGCGCCGCTGCGGGCGTTGCACCTTCAACAGCAGGCGCGGCAGGCGCGGCGCCTTCAGCAGGCGTCACAGCGCCGTCAATCGGCGCGGACAACGGCGTCTCGCTCCCAGCAGGTGTGGCAGGCGCCGGCGGTGGTGGCGGCAGGTCGCTCGAGAACATGTCGCTCAGCACCAGCCATTTGCCGTTGCGCTTCGTCCAGACGACCGTGCCTTTGCCGGTGTCCGTCACCGCGGCCGCACCCTCGCCGGTCGTGAACTTGTAGGTCTGAATCTCGACCGCGAGATCGCCGCTCTTGGCGACGTGGAAGGACTCGGTCTCGAACGTCAGCGCCATGCCGGGAAGCCCAAGGAACCCTTCCCACCCCTTCTTGATCGCCTCGCGGCCCACGGCCTTGGCCGTGTTCGGCGGCATCATCTGCCCATCTTCGGCGTAGATCTCCGAGATCTTGCCGGCATCTTTGGCGACGATCGCGGCAAGCCAGGCTTTGTTGATTTCTTCGATGGCGGCCTTGTCCGCTTCCGGCGTCGTTCCGCCGCAGCCGGCAAGGAACCCGACGCACACGGCTGCAACCGCGGCGATCGCGAGATTGAAACGCTTCATTTGAAAACCCTTCGTCGAATGTTGGGAGCGCGCGCGATCCCGCACGCGAGGTGGGGAATTTATCCCTTTCCACGCCGCTCGGAAGCGCCCGCCCCTGCGACCGAATGGCGTGACGGTCAGCTCATCGCCTCGCGCTCGCGCTTGATCCGGGCGAGAAGGCGGATACGCCGCCGCCCACTTTCCGCCTCGAACGCGGCGAGTTCATTCTCGGCCGCGCGCAAGCGCCGTTCAATGTCCACACGCGCCCGCGCCGCCTCCTGCTCGAACGCGCGCAGTTCGCGTTCAGCGGCGTCGAGCTTGCTGCGGTCGGGCTTGGCGGGTTGAGGAGACTTCGCCGCCGCGACCACCAGCGACTTTGCTTTGCGAGGCAGGACGTCGCCGTCAGGCAGCACGACCCGTCCAGGCGCGGCAACGGGCACACCCGGCGTGCGCATGGCGAGCGCCCAGTGCGCGGGATCCTTCGTTACGCGCGCCGCCCCTTCCGCAAACAGATTCCTGTGAACATCCCACGCTTTGAGCGCAGCTTTCTGGCTGTCCACAGCCACCACCCAATCGGTGAGCCCGATTCGCGTGATGTAGACTTTCCTACGCGAAGTGATTCGCTTGTCCGCCATGAGGTCCGCCGAACGCCGTTCGTGTGTCCCGAAGGCTCGCTCAAGTCCAAGGTCGACCGCAATGCCCGCAACTGCCCGCGCCCGCCGCCTGAATGTACCGCAAGCCGGCTACGAACCGCTGCGGCCCATCAAAGGCCGCCCCGTCGACCCGCGCCGCGCCCGCCGCTTCGTCGCGCGGCTGTCGGATGCGAACCCCGGCACCGCCGACGCCGTCGACGCGCCCGACTTCCTGCAAGCCGCGCTGACCTTCGCCGAAACCTGCGCCGCCAGCGACGCCGACATGCTCAACATCGCAGTCACGGACGCAGAGACGGGCGAGACGCATTGCTTCAACGTGGCGTTGGACTAACGCTGCTAGGGCGACTCGTCGCAATACTCTGCCGCCACGTTGCAGTGCGGTTTGCGGTCTTCGGACGACACACGCCGGCATTCGCCGACTGCGTTAGCGCGAGCGACCTCCAGCGTTGCTTCCACCGCCCAGCCGAATCCCGGCGTGCCGTTCTCCGGATCGAGCGCTATCGCGAAACACCTGTGGCTAAAGCGAGCATAGACCTTGCACAGTGCGCGCGTGTCTGCGGGCGCATTCTTCTCGTCGCGGCAACGCGCCATCGCGCGCTCCATGGCTCGCTCCGGGGTCGGTGAGTTCGCCGCGTATCCCACCGCCACGCCCGACTGGCCGATATCGGCGGGGATCCCAAGCGCGAGCGCGCCATGCGCCTGCACCGTCGACTGAGAACCCACCACCCCGCAAAAGATCATCACTCCACAAACCACGGCGCGCCACATGACTGCCTCCCCGAGTTGAAACCCACTCTCGCCGGTATGCGAGGAGCCATGCAAGACGAGCATGCCGGCCACCCTCCGCGTCGGACTTGCTCGCCCCGCATGGTTTCCGTCTCAACCATGACGGCGATGAGATCGCCTGTAAGCGCTGACATTAAACAACTTCCGCTTGAATTGCGTGCCCGCCCGAACGACGATTGCCGCTTGGGCATTGGGGTAGGACTTATGGCCGCTCGTCCGTCCTGGCAGGGACATCTGAAACTGTCGCTCGTGACCTGTCCGGTCGCGCTCTACAACGCCGTCAGCCCGCGCGGCGACGTGCACTTCAACATGATCAACCCTGCGACCGGCAACCGCATCCGCATGGTGACGGTCGACGCAGGTACCGAGGAGCCTGTCGAGCGAAAGTCGCTGGTCAAGGGTTACGAAATCGCCAAGGGCGAATACGTGATCGTCACCCAAGAGGAAATCGACGCCGTCAAGCTCGAGTCGACGAAGACGATCGAGATCGAGCGCTTTGTTCCGGCCGCCGAAATCGACCGCCTCTATTGGGACAACCCGTACTACCTGGTGCCCGACGGCAAGATGGCGGCCGAACCGTTCGTCGTGATCCGCGAGGCGATGGAGCGCGCAGGCCAGATCGCGCTCGGCCGCATCGTCATCTCGTCGCGTGAACGTCTCGTCGCGATAGAACCGCGCGACAAAGGCCTCGTCGCCACGATGTTGCGCTCGCGCGACGAAGTGCGCGCCGCCAAGGACTATTTCGCCGACATCCCCGACGCGCGCCCCGACCCGGAAATGATCGCGATCGCCGAAAAGATCATCGCCCAAAAAGAGGCCGACTTCGACCCGTCGCAATTCAACGACCGCTACGAAGAGGCGCTGCGCGAACTGATTGAGCGCAAGCAAAAGGGCCTGAAAATCGCCCGCGCCGACGAACCCGAACCGACGAACGTCATCAACCTGATGGACGCGCTCAAAGCGAGCCTCAAAGGCGCCCCAGCCGCCAAGCCGAAGAAGACGTCCAAACCCGCCCCCGCGCCCAAGAAGCGCGCGAAGCGGTGATGCTCCGCTCTCTTGGTGTCATGGTCCGCGAAAGCGAACCACCCACGACTTATTTCGGACGCAGAGCCCAGCCCGACCGCAGTAGGTTTCACGCCAAGACGCCAAGACGCAAAGACGCTCTGCGTTTCCTTGGCGCGAAGCGCCGATCGAACGACGAGATGGCGCCTGCGGCGC
>JAEUML010000124.1 GCA_016792785.1 Alphaproteobacteria bacterium | reverse complement strand
CTTGTTGCGCGCCGCGACTTTTTTCACGACGGGGTGCGCCTTCATCGCGAGCGCGATCTTGTGCAGCTTCGGGCACTCTTTGGCGAACCAGTCCAGGCCCGGGCGCCAATAGCCCATGGGCCACATGTAGACGTCGAGTGCGGACATCGTGCGGCCCAGGAACCACGGACCTTTGATCTGGCTTTCGACGTAACGCCAGAGTTGCTTGCGGTGTTCGTCGGTCGACTCGCGCAGCGCTTTGCCCGCGCCTTCGGTGTGCGTCGCTCCGACCCAACGCTCGGTCACGTCGCCGTAGGTGAATGTCGGGTAGACGGCGGCGATCAGGAACGCGAGCCAGCGCAGGAACGCTGCGCGCTCCGGGTGGCCGGACGGCGGCACGAGTTCGAAGTCCGGCACGGTGTCGGCGAGGTGGAGGATGATTGCCGCGCTCTCCGTCATCACTTTGCCGTTCGGCATGATCAGCGTCGGGACTTGGCCGAGCGGGTTCAGTTTCTTCAGCGCCCTGCTGGTCCAACCCATGTCGTCCCAAGACACCTCTACGATGTCGAGCGGCAGCTTCGCGAAACCAAACGCGACTTCGACGATCATCGAGCCGCCGCCGTTCGCGGCGTAGAGTTTGTAGGGTTTGGCCTTCGCGGTCTTCTTTTTCATCGATCTACTTTGGTTCGTTGCGGCGCCAGGTGAGCGCGCCGGAGGGGCATTTGTCGACTTGCGCAGCAATCTCGGCGGTGGTCGCGACCTTCATGTCGATCCACGGGTTTCGGTCGACGTCAAAGACGCCGGGCAGGCCCGAAATGCACACGGCCGAGTGGATGCACTTATCGGGCTTCCACGTGACCGTGATTTCGCCGTTCGAGTAGTGCTTGGTCGTCATGGCTTCGCCCTCGTCGAGAGGGCGAAGTTTAGAAGATCACGCCGCTTGCGGGAAGCCGAACGTCTTTGCGTAGACGGCCGGTTTCATGAAGGCGAGATATTCGCTCTGCATTTCGCGCGTCAGCACTTCGAGCAGGAAGCGGTTCTCGACCCAGAACTCGATCACGTGGAAGCAACCGCCGCGGTCGCATTTGGCCGCGTGCCAGCCTTCGCGTTTGGCGACGGCGAACACCTCGCCCTCGCTGAGCGGCGTCGCAATTGCGAAGTGGCAGGCGGAGGCGCCCGTCGCCGCAGCGTTCGTGCGGGTGCCGACCTCGCGCTCGCCGATCACGTTTTCCTGTGTGGCGGGCACGACCTCGATCTCCGTCCCGCGCTCATCGGCGGCGAGCGCGATGAACGAATCCGGAAACGGCGGAAACGGAAACGAGACGCCGCGCCAGAGTTCGGCGATCACTTTGGCGACGTGCTCCGGATTCTGTGCCGGCATGGAAGCGTGGAACATCATGACTTTGGTCCTTTCGCGTTGGCGCGGCGGCGGGCCGCGTCGAAAATCAGCTGCAGCATGAAGGACGAAGCTTTGCCGGCCTCATCGCCCGAGAAGCCCCAATAGTCCTTCATCGTCTGCCAGGCCGCGCCCGAATAGAGCAGTTGTGCCGCGGCAGTGACCCAGCGGGCCTCGTTCGCGGGCAGATCCTTGACGGCATCGGCGACGGCTTTGCGGATCGCCGCCTTACGCTTGTCATTGACGCGCAAGCGGAACTCGCGGCCCTGCGGCGTCGACCAGAAGGCGCGCATCAGGTTCTCGTTGTCGTCGAAGGCGGGGAACACGCGGCGCGGCGCCTCGACCAGCGTCGCTTCGGAATCCGGGAAGCTCGCCGTGCCGATGCGGGGATCGAGCGCATCCCACAGCGCGTCGAGCAGATCGCCTTTCGTTGCGAAGTGACGGTAGACCGTGCGCTCCTGCACCCCCGCCTCGCGCGCGACGGCGGCAAACGTCAGTTCGACGAGGTCCGCGTCCTGCATCAGCCGTTCGGCGGCCGCCACAATGCGGCGGCGCGTTTCGGCTTTTTGTTCGTCCCGCAGGGGGCTTTCGTACTTCACGGCTGGCTTCATGGCACCCGCACCCTATTGATGTCATATATACTGACATCAATAGGGTGCGTCAACACCCTCGGCGTGTGACCGGCTTCACATCGGTTTGGTTGGAAGGGGTGCAGCGCGCAGAGCGAAAACGTGGACGACGCCCGCCGTCAGAATGGCGACCGCGCCGAATTGGTGCAACGCGGCCAGCCAAATCGGCACGACTTCAAGGAGCGTCCAGATGCCGATCAGCACTTGGAAGGCGAGCACGCCGAGGAGCGCATTCGACGTGACCGCCGCAAAGCCTGAAATGCCTTGCCTGCGTCCGGCGATCCAAAGTGCGATCACGCCTGCGGTGAGGATGTAGGCGACGATGCGGTGATTGAATTGCACGGTCGTCACGTCCTCGAACGGCGCGAGCCAGAACGGGGCATAGGCGTAGGCGCCGTCGGGGATGAACTTCCCATCCATCAGCGGCCAGGTGTTGTAGGTGAGCCCCGCGTCCAGCCCGGCGACGAAGCCGCCGAGCAGTATCTGGAAAAGGATGAGCGCAAGCACCGCGAGGGCCGCGCGGAACAACGGATGTTGCACCGTCCTCATCGGCCATTCGCTGCGCCACAGTGGGAGCGCGGTCCATAGGATCGCCGCGTAGATCACAAGCGCCAGGCCCAGGTGCGCGACGAGGCGGTATTGGCTGACGCTCGTGCGTTCCGTGAGCCCGCTTGCCACCATGAACCAACCGAGCGCGCCTTGCAGCCCGCCGAGAACGAAGAGCACAGCTAAGCGCGGGATCAGCGCGCGCTCGATCTGTCCGCGGGCGAGGAAGATCAGGAACGGCACGAGAAAGGCGAAACCGATCAGGCGGCCGAGGTTGCGGTGCGACCACTCCCACCAGAAGATCGCTTTGAACTCATCGAGCGACATGCCCTTGTTGACGAGTTGGTATTGCGGGATCTGGCGATAGGCGTCGAACTCCTCTTGCCATTCGGCGTCGGAGAGCGGCGGCAGCGCGCCGTGGATCGGCTTCCACGACGTGATCGAGAGGCCGGAGTCGGTGAGGCGCGTCAGTCCACCCACGACCACCATGATCGCGATCAAGCCGCACACGGCGAACAGCCAAAGGGCGAGCGTACGGCGGGAGGCGATTTGGCGGGGGGTGGAGGTCATCGGAATGAGAAGTGTCTGGCCCTAGGCACACCTGTCGTCCCGGGTCTGCAGAGCAGCACTTCGTGCTGCACCGCGCCCGGGATGACAGGGAAATGTTGGAACGATCTAATTGTGCCCGCACTTGAAATCTACGGCCACAGACCGCGGCACGTTGGCTGGCGCGACCTCAGGGGCAGGGCTGCGTGACGATGGTCGTCGGGCTTGAGAAGAAGAGGCGCAGGGATTGGTAGAAGAAGCCGGAAATGCCGGACGAACAGCTTTTTACCGTGGCGGTGCCGCCCGAAACGACGACCGTCGTGTTGTTGCCGATGACGGTCGATGTGCTCGTGTAGGTCGCGGCGTTTGCGGGAACGGCGAGAGCAAGCGCCAGCAGCGAGGCTGCGACGAGGGTACGGTTCTTCATGCGTTTCTCCTTGTCGTGGAACCGCGCCCAAACGACTCGGGCGCGGCCCAGCGCCAGGATACAAGCTTTCAACCGAGCGCGAAGTCGACCGCGGCGTGGGCGTGAAGCACGGCCGTGTCGAACACGGGTTCGGGCATGTCGGCTTGGCTGAGCAGCATGCCGATTTCGGTGCAGCCGAAGATAACGCCGTCGGCGCCGTCCTTGCGCGCCCGCGCGATTACCTCCAAAACCCGCGCTTTCGAGGCGTCCAGCACGCGGCCCTGGACCAACTCGTTGAAGATGATGTCGTGCACCGTCGTGCGTCCCGCGCCGTCGGGGATCGCGACGGACAGACCGAAGCGTTCGCCCACGCGGTCGCGCCAGAACGGTTGCTCCATCGTGTAGCGGGTGGCGAGCAGCAACGGTCGTGTGCTGCGCGATTGCTTGATCGCCGCTCCGGCTGCGTCCGCGATATGGAGCAGCGGTATGCGCACGGCGGCGGCGACGGCGTCGGCGACTTTGTGCATGGTGTTCGCGCAAATGAGGATCGCCTCGGCGCCCGCGACCTCGAGCTTGCGCGCAGCCGCCGCCAGTTCCGCACCGGCGCGATCCCACGCTGCCGCGCGCTGCATCGCCTCGATCTGGGCGAAGTCGACCGACCAGAGAATCAGTTTCGCCGAGTGGTGGCCGCCGAGCCGTGCACGCACGCCGTCGTTGATCAGGCGGTAGTAGATCGCCGTGCTTTCCGCGCTCATCCCGCCGATCAGGCCGACCGTCTTCATGAC
>JAEUML010000358.1 GCA_016792785.1 Alphaproteobacteria bacterium | reverse complement strand
GCGCCCTTGCCCTCGGGCACCTTCGCGTCGACGGCCGCACGTTCAAGCGCGGGGTCGTGGGCCGCGCCCGACGACGCCGACGCGTTGCCGCCCTGGTTCTTGCCTTGCGCGCTCATAAGGATCCCGCCCCTGGTCGTGGCTTTCCCAAGGTCCGATGATGTTTAAGACAAATGGGGGAATTGCTAAGGGGGCTTGTTAACGAGTGCGATTTCGCTTCGCGCTTAACAAGTCCGAAACAAGATGTCCCCGCATTTGAACAAAATCATGTCGTGCAGGTTTGCTCGCCGTTCAGCGTTCCGTAAGCCCTGCCGGGGTTAAATGGCGCAAATGCGGGGTTGCGCCTCTTAAGAGGCTGGCGGAACATGCTTTCTGGGGACAGCACAAGGACGTTGCATCGTATTTGGATGCGGCCGGACGTGATGGCGGCGTCGCTCGCCATCAACGTGCTCGGCCTCGCTTTGCCCATTGCGATCCTGCAGATGTACGACCGCGTGATCCGCCATCAGTCGCTGAGCACGATGGTTGTCCTCACGTTGGGCGTGTTGGCGGCGCTGGGTCTCGAATTCGCGCTGCGCGTCCTGCGCGCGCGCATCATGTCGGCCGAGGGCGCGCGCTACGACCACAGGGAGAGCCGCACCGCGCTCGATCGCTTGCTCGCCGCCGACATCAACGCCTTCCGCAAGGTGTCGCCGGGACAGCATGCCGAACGCTTTCAGGCCATCGCATCCGTCCGCAACTACTATTGCCAGGCAGGCGCGCTCCTCGCCGATCTGCCGTTTGTGTTCCTGTATGTCGGGATGATCGCGTTGATCGCGGGTTGGCTCGCGGTTCTGCCGGTCTTGCTGTTCTTGGCGCTCTGCGTGCTTGGCGTGAATCTCGCGCGCCGGCTCACGATCGAGACGGGTCGCCGCGAGCAAACCGACATCAAGCGCCACAACTTCCTCGTGGAGAGCATCGGCGGCATTGCCACGATCAAGGCGCTGGGCCTCGAAGCGCTGATGCAACGCCGTCACGAGCGCCTGCAAGAAGACTCCGCCGACGCGTTCGGGGCGATCGCCCGCATGACCGCCCAGACACAGTCGATCGCGAGCGAACTCGCACAGGCCGCGTCTGTCCTCACCGTGGCGATCGGCGCGATTGCCGTCGTCAACGGGGCACTCACGATTGGCGGCCTCGCAGCTACAACGATCCTCACCGGACGCTTCTTGCAGCCCGTGTTGAAGGGGCTCGGCCTTTGGGCGCGATATCCCTTCATTCGGCTCGCCGAGGACAAGCTCAAGCGCATGCGCGACCTGGCCCCCCAGATCGCAGGCAATCGTGCGCTGCCGCGTCGTCGCGCGCTGCTGCGGCTTGAGAACGTGTCGTTCCGCTACGACGGTGCCACGCGAAACGCCGTCGACCGCGCAACGTTGGACATCCCGCCCTACACATACATCGGCATCACCGGCAGCTCCTCGTCGGGTCGCTCGACGCTGCTCAAACTGATGAACGGTCTCATTCTGCCCAGCGAAGGCAGCGTTCGCTATGACGACGTCCCGGTCAGCCTCTATCTGCCGCGCGAGCTTCGCCGCCAGATCGCCCTGATGCCGACCTCGCCGACGATCTACACCGGCACCCTCATCGAAAACCTGACGATGTTCGAGGATGGGGCGATGAAGCGCCGCGCGTTGGCGCTCTGCCGCATGCTCGGGCTCGAAGACTACGTGGCGGGCTTGAGCCGCGGTCTCGAAACACCAATGAGCGGCGCTGGCGATACGCCCATGGGCATCGCGCAGCGGATCTCGATCGTGCGGGCACTGGCGCATAATCCCCGCGTCGTTTTGTTCGATACGGCGAACGCGGCGCTCGACCTCGACGCCGACAAGCGTCTGCTGCAGTTCTTCGCCCGTCAAAAGGGCAAGCGAGCGGTGGTCTTCGTTACCGACCGGCCGTCATATCTAAATCTCTGCGATGCCGTGTACCACATGGCCGACGGCAAGCTCGCACCCCGTGTGCAACCCGCTTTGGCGGCGCGCGCGTCATGAAACTCACGCAAGTTCGCGAGATGGCGGAGCGCGTCGTGCCCAAAGGCTGGATCGAGCGTGCGCGCACACACGGGAACGCCACCCGCGAATTCCTGCAAGCCTATTGGCA
>JAEUML010000350.1 GCA_016792785.1 Alphaproteobacteria bacterium | reverse complement strand
ACTAATTATGTCAAGCGCAAAAGCGGGGACGATGTGACGGTGCGTCAGAGCAGGGTGGGCAAGAGCGGTGAGGCGGGGGCGATCGCCGAGCGGCTTCATTCGGCGGCGATCCGTCTGATCCGGCGGTTGCGCAACACGGACGTGGCCTCGGGCCTGCCGGGGCCGAAGCTCTCGGCGCTGTCGGTCCTCGTGTTCGGCGGGCCGCAGACGCTGAAGGACCTTGCGGCGGCCGAACAGGTGCGCGCGCCGACGATGTCGCGGCTCGTCGCCGAGCTCGAGGCGGATGGTCTTGCGACGAAGACGGAAGACGCGAAGGACCGGCGCGTGCTGCGCATCGCGGCGACGGCCAAGGGCCGGGGCCTGCTGGAAGCGGGCCGCGAACGACGGCTTGAGGTTTTGACGGCGCAGATCGAGGCCCTGCCGCGCGAAGAGCGCGCGACGCTGCAGCGCGCTGCGGAAATATTGGTGCGCTTGAACGAAGAGCGTTGAAACGAAAACGGCCCGCCGGGTGAGGGCGGGCCGCGGATTGAGATGCGCGCGTGGAGCTTACGGGTTGCCGCCTCGCGGAACTGTGACGAACGGCACCGCCGAACCCGGCACGAAGGTCGTGGGCAGTTTGCCGTCCCACTTCTCGGCCGCCGTCAGGGCGACGTAGTTCGGGTTGTCGCGCAACGCGGCGGCCTTGGCCGCCAGCGCGGCAGCTTCAGCTTCGCCGCGCAGCCGGATGGCGTCGGCTTCGGCCTTGGCGGCCGTGACACGCGCGGTCGCATCGGCGGTTGCTTGAACGACGACACGTTCGGCGTCGATCTTCTTCTGTTCCAGTTCTTGGCGCGCTTTGCGAACCAACGCTTCCGCCTGGGCGGCTGCTTCAATGGCCTGCTCGTAAGCGTCGGAGAAGTCGATGTTCTCGATCTGGACCGTCTCGATGATGATGATCGGCGGCGTGTTTTGCCGCATCTCGGCTTCCAGTTCGTCGCCGAGGTTCTTGCGCTTGTTGACGATCTCGCGCGAGTCGTAACGACCCAAGACTTCCTTGAAGCGCTTGTTGAGCGTCGGACTGATGACCGTATCGACGAAGCCCGCGCCGTAACGCGAATAGACCTCGATCGCCTTGGCCGGGTCAATGTGGTAGTTGACCGACACGGTGACGTCGGCGACTTGCCCGTCCTTGGAGTATGTGCTCAGCGCCTGCGGTGGTGTGAACTTTTGCGTGCGCGTGGGGAACAACACCACGGACTCCATGAACGGCATCACGATGTTGAATCCGGGGTGCAGAGTGTCGACTGCTTGTCCCCAGCGAAGCTTCACGCCGACTTCGCCTTCGTCGATCGGCGTGTAGCTCATCCAAATGACGAGGCCGACAATTGCGGCGGCGACGAGCGGCAGACTGAGCCAACCGCCGCCGGGCAGCGCGGGGCTGGTGCGGTTCGGGTTGTTGCCTTGGCGGGGCGTGAAGATGTTCGACATCTTGAATCGTCTCTCCTCGATCAAAACTGCACATCACCCACATGCGACGGATGACGGGGGCATATGTGGGGACCCCTAACCCTGGTTCAATTGTGAAGCGTAGGCGTGAAATGGTTGATAATAGTTTCAGATGAAACTATATTGCGCGCCTTCACCGCCGCGGAGCTACAGAAAATGGCCGATTTGTTCGACAATCCTTTGGGTACGGACGGGTTCGAATTCGTCGAGTACACGGCGCCGGACACGGCCGCGTTGGGGCGCTATTTCGAGAGCATGGGATTTCGCGCGGTGGCGCGGCACCGCTCGAAGAACGTGACGCTCTACAAGCAGAACGACGTCAACTTCATCGTCAACGCCGAGCCCGACAGCCACGGCGCGCGCTTCGCCAAGGCGCACGGGCCCTCGGCGTGCGCGATGGCGTTCCGGGTGAAGAACGCGGGCAACGCCTATGCGAAGGCGATCGAGAAAGGCGCGAAGCCGTTCGCGGGCAAGGTCGGACCGATGGAACTGAACATCCCGGCGATCGAAGGGATCGGCGGCAGCGTGATCTATTTCGTCGATCGCTACGGACCGGGGGAAGTTTCGATCTACGACGTCGACTTCGTGCCGACCGACGTGACGAAGGGCTATCGGCATGACGGCGTCGGTCTCGCCGAGATCGATCATGTCACGCATAATGTCTATCGCGGCAACATGAACGTGTGGGCCGGATTCTACGAGCGGCTCTTCAATTTTCGCGAGATCAAGTACTTCGACATTGAGGGGAAGCTGACGGGCTTGAAGAGCCGGGCCATGACGAGCCCGTGCGGCAAGATTCGCATTCCGATCAACGAAAGTTCCGACGACAAGTCGCAGATCGCGGAGTACCTCGACGAGTACAAGGGCGAAGGCATTCAGCACATCGCATTGTCGACCGACAACATCTATGAGACCGTCGAGAGGCTGCGGAAATCCGACGTCGCGTTCCAGTCGACGATCGACACCTACTATGAGGGCGTCGACAAGCGAGTGCCGAACCACGGCGAGGATTTGGCGCGGCTTAAGAAGAATCAAATTCTGATCGACGGCGGGCCGACGTCCGGCCTTCTGCTGCAGATCTTCACACAGAATGCGATCGGACCGATCTTCTTCGAGATCATTCAGCGCAAGGGTAACGACGGGTTCGGCGAGGGCAATTTCCGGGCGCTGTTCGAATCGATCGAGCTCGACCAGATCCGGCGCGGGGTTCTCAAAGCATGAGCAAGAATTGGATCAGCTTTCCGCGCATCGAAGGGCACGCGTCGCGTCAGGCGCACGCCGATTTGCCCGAGGGCACTTATGAGCGCGAAATCGGGCGTGAAGGCTTTTTCGGGCCCGCGACGCATATGTATCACAAGCACATGCCGACGGCGTGGTCGTCGTTCACGGGGCCGTTGCGGCCACGCGCCTATGACACGACGAAGTTCTCGGGCTTTGGGCCCAGTCCGTGGTCGGCGAAAGCGCTGCTGGGCAATGCGCGCACGCGCATCCGCGTGTGGCGCTTGAGCGAGACGATGCGCGAGTTGGCGCGCAACGGCGACGGCGACGAGCTTCTGTTCGTGCACGCGGGGTCGGGCGATCTCTTCTGCGACTTCGGCCACATGACGTTCGGCGAGGGCGACTATGTCGTCCTCCCGCGCAACACGATGTGGCGGATCGAGCCGCGTGAGGACTGCGCGCTCTTGCTGATCGAAGCGACCGACAGTGCGTATCAGCTTCCGGATCGCGGCATGCTGGGCGAGCACGCACAGTTCGATCCGGCCGTTCTCGAGACGCCGAAGATCAATCACCGCTTCTTGATGCAGCAGAGCGACAGCGAGTGGAAGGTCGTGCTGAAGCGCAGGGGGCAGCTTTCGACCATCACCTATCCGTTCAACCCGCTGGACGCACAAGGGTGGAAGGGAACGGTCGCGCCGGTGAGGCTGAACTGGCGCGATATCCGTCCGATCGTGAGCCATCGCTATCATTTGCCGCCGTCGGTCCACACCACGTTCCTGGCCGACCGCTTCGTCGTCTGCACGTTCGTGCCGCGGCCGATCGAGAGCGATCCGGGTGCGCTCAAGGTGCCGTTCTTCCACAACAACGACGATTACGACGAGGTGATCTTCTACCACGCCGGCAATTTCTTCAGCCGCGACAACATCAAGGCCGGGATGGTGACGTTCCATCCGGCGGGCTTTACGCATGGGCCGCACCCGAAGGCGTTTGCGGCTGGTGCTAAATTCGAGCGCAAGGAGACGGACGAGGTCGCGGTCATGATCGACACCCGCGATGCGCTCGATCCGGCGCCGGAGGCCGAAGGGATCGAGGACCGCGCCTACGTCGACAGCTGGCGGGGGGCGCGGTGAAGCTCGCGTCTCTAAAGCATGGCCGTGATGGGCGTCTGATCGTCGTCTCGCGCGATCTGTCGCATGCGATCGCGGCGGATGGGATTGCGCCGTCGCTGCAAGCGGCGTTGGACACTTGGGAGCGGTCGGCGCCGCGGCTGGAGAAGGTCTATCGCGAATTGAACGAGGGCTCGCCGATCGGATCATTTGCGTTCCGTCCCAGCGACTGCGCGTCGCCGTTGCCGCGCGCCTTTCAGTGGGCAGACGGGTCGGCCTATGTCACGCATGTCGAACTCGTGCGCAAAGCGCGTGGCGCAAAAATGCCGGAGACGTTCTGGACCGATCCGTTGATGTACCAAGGCGGGTCGGACAGTTTCATCGGGCCTTGCGACGATATTCTCGCCGCCGACGATGCGTGGGGCATCGACATGGAGGGCGAGGTCGCGGTGATCACGGGCGACGTCGCGATGGGCGTTTCGCCGGCGCAAGCGGCGCCGCATATTCGCCTGCTCATGCTCGTCAACGATGTCAGCCTTCGCAATCTGATCCCGGGCGAACTCGAGAAGGGATTCGGCTTCTTCCAATCGAAGCCTGCGACGGCGTTCTCGCCGGTCGCCGTTACGCCTGACGAGTTGGGCGCGCATTGGAAGGACGGAAAGGTTCGTCTGCCGCTTCTGGTCGATGTGAACGGCGCACGGTTTGGTTCGCCGAATGCCGGCGTCGACATGACGTTTTCGTTTCCCCAGCTGATCGCCCATGCGGCGAAGACGCGCGAGCTCGAAGCCGGATCGATCATCGGGTCGGGTACGGTGTCGAATTCGGACCGTTCGTGCGGTTCGGCGTGCGTCGCCGAGCGGCGGATGCTGGAGACGATCGAGAAGGGCAAGCCCGAGACGCCGTTCCTGACGTTCGGCGATCAGGTGCGCATCGAGATGAAGCTGCCCGACGGGCAATCGATATTCGGTGCGATCGATCAGAAAGTCGCGCGCTATGAGGGGCCGAAATGAAGCTCTACGACTATGCCTATTCGTCGGCCGGTTACCGGGCGCGCATTGCGCTCAACTTGAAGGGCATTCCGTTCGAGCGTTCCATCGTCAACCTGATCAAGGACGGTGGGCAGCAACACTCGGAGGCCTACAAGGCGATCAATCCTCACGCGTTGATTCCAACACTCGTGGTCGATGGTACGGCGCTGGGCCAGTCGCTCGCCATTATCGAGTATCTGGACGAGACGCATCCGATGCCGCCGCTTCTGCCCAGTTATCCGCTGGAACGGGCGCGCGTGCGCCAGATCGCCTACGTGATCGCGTGCGACATCCACCCGGTCAACAATCAGCGAATCCGAAAGCGCTTGAAGGAGATGGGGCACTCGGACGAAGACATTCAGAGCAAGTGGTACGCGCATTGGATCACCGTCGGGTTCGCGGCGCTCGAGCAACAGCTGAGCCAGTCGAAGGAAACCGGCCGTTTCTGCCACGGCGACACGCCGACGCTCGCCGACATTTGTCTCGTGCCGCAGATGGCAAACGCCTATCGCTTCAAGGTTCCGGTCGACCGTTTCCCGACGCTCGTGCGTATCGACCAAACCTGCCGCGCCTTGCCCGCGTTCGCAGCGGCGGCGCCGGAGAAGCAGCCCGATGCGGCCTGAGCCGGCTCGTGCGCGACGGGAGGAATTGCTCGCGCTTGAGCACTTCCTGCCGTATCGGCTGTCGGTGCTGTCGAACACGGTCAGCGGGCGGATTGCGAAGTTCTATGAGGCGCGGTTTCAACTGACGATCCCGGAATGGCGCGTGATGGCGGTTCTTGGGCGCTTTCCGGGACTGACGGCTGCCGAAGTGACCGAGCGCACAGCCATGGACAAGGTGCAGGTGAGCCGCGCGGTCGCGCGCCTGAAGAAGACGCATCGCATCGAACAGCGTGCGGTCGAAGGCGATCGGCGGGCGCGGCATTTGTTCCTGACGGAGACGGGCCACGGCGTCTATGCCGAGATCGTGCCGTTCGCGCGCGACTACGAGCGGCGCTTCACCGCCGGCCTGTCGGCAAACGAACGGGCGCAGTTCGACCGGCTACTCGACAAGCTCACGGCGGCGGCGGGAACGCTTTGATTTTCTCGGGACCAATTCCTCGAGCGCGTAGGTCTTGTCGCGCAGAAACTCCATCAGCTTTTTGCGGTCGCTGATCGCCTTCAACTCCTCATAGGGAATGCGCTTGCCGATGCGCAACGTCAGGTCGCTGCCGATGCGGTCGTGCACTTCCTTGAACAGAAGCGAGAGGCGCAGCGTCATGGAAACGTGGCTCGCGACCTGGAATAGGCGCGAGTTTTGGCCGGCGAAGAAGACGGGCACGACGGGAGCCTTACCTTGCACGATCATGCGGGCGGTGAACGTCTTCCACTCCGGGTCGCGGGCCTTGCGCGCGAGGACGGTCGGCGTGGTTGAAACTGTGCCGCCGGGGAAGATAATGAGTGCGCCACCGCGTTCGAGCAGCGCCTTTGCTTCGGCGCGCGTCTTGATGTTCGTCTCGAGCGCCGCTTTCGTTTCTTCGAAGTCGATCGGCAGCAGGAACGGCTTGATCTCTTCCGC
>JAEUML010000298.1 GCA_016792785.1 Alphaproteobacteria bacterium | reverse complement strand
GCGCCGAAGGCGGACGCGGCGTTGAAAGATGCGGTCGCGGGAAGCTGGCGGACGCCCACCAATGTGCAGCGTGACCAATGGCGCAAGCCGGCGGAGGCGCTGTCTTTCTGGGGTTTGAAGCCGGGGATGACGGTGCTCGAGCTCTCGCCCGGCGGCGGGTATTGGACGGAGATCTTGGCGCCCTACGCGCGCGTGACGAACGGGCGCTACATCGCGACGGCGGCCGATCTCAACAATCCCGAACTGCCGCAAGCGGCGCGCGACGGGCGCGCGCGGTTCGAGGCGCGCTTTGCCGATCAGTCGCTTTACGGCAAGGTCGAGTACGTCAACTTCGGCGCGAAGACGACGGAGCTCGGGGCTGCGAATTCCGTCGACTTCGTACTGAACGGACGCAACTTCCACAATTGGATGGCGGCGGGCACGGCGGACAAGACGATGGCCGAGGCCTTCGCGGTGCTGAAGCCGGGCGGGATTCTCGCCATCGAAGAGCATCGCAACGCGCCCGGCGCGACACAGGACCCAAAAGCGCCGACCGGCTATGTCACCGAAGCCTTCGTCATCGCGGCGGCGGAGCGTGCGGGGTTCAAGTTGGAAGCGCGTTCCGATCTCTTTGCGAACGCGAAGGACGACCGCGATCATCCGTTCGGCGTTTGGACGCTGCCGCCGACGCGGCGCTCGGCGCCGCAGGGACAGCCTGCCGATCCGAACTTCGACAGCGCGCCTTACGACGCGGTCGGCGAGAGCGACCGCATGGCGCTCAAGTTCGTGAAGCCGAAGTAGCGTTGTTGGCAGCTATCATCTGCACGTGATAGGGGTGCGGCTCTCTTCGTTCGGAGGCCGCACTGTCATGAGAGTCGTTCTAGCCGCCATTGTCGCCGGCGTCCTCACCGGCTGCACGACGCCATCCGGTGAAGCGCCCGGCGCGGCAACTGCAAGCGAAGAGCCCGGCGACGCTGTGGCGGGGCGTGCGTTCGCAGAGGCGCGGTGCAGCGGTTGCCATGCGGTCGGCGAAACAGGCGCGAGCCCCTATGCGCCCGCGCCGCCCTTGCGCACGTTGCACCAGAAATATGACGTCGAAGGCCTTGCCGAAGCGTTCGCCGAGGGCATTCTGGTCGGCCACAAGGGTCCGGCGCAGATGCCCGAATTCGTGCTGACGCCGGAAGAGATCGACGACCTGATCGCCTATCTCAAATCGTTCGAGTGAGCCTTCAGCTCGCCATCCCGAGCGCGGACATATAGAGGTCGAGCAGCGCGTCGCGCTCTTCGCGTTCGTGGTTTTCCAACTTCCGCAGGCGCACGACCTGGCGCATGATCTTGGTGTCGAAGCCGTGGCCCTTGGCCTCCGCGTACACTTCCCGGATGTCGCCGGCGAGGGCGGTCTTTTCTTCCTCGAGACGCTCCACACGCTCGACCAGAGACTTCAATTGATCCTTGGCGAAATTGGCTTTGGCCATGACGGCACCCGAGTTCGAAATGACAAACGCATACGGAAGGGCGCGAAACCTAGTTCGCCGCGGGCGCGCGATCAATCGCGCGGCGTGACGAATTCTGTGGGATTTTTTCGCGGCCGCGCGCATCCGCCATTGCGTTCGGCGGGAAAATTCGGGCGAACCTCGCCTCAGCCGTGATTCTTGTGGGCTTTTTCGAAGGCGGCCTTTTGTTCGGCGGTCGCCTCTTTCTGGTAGCGCGCCTTCCATTCGGCCTGCGGCATGCCATAGACGCGGGTGCGCGCGTCGTCTTTGGCCATGTCGATGCCGCGCTCTGTGGCCGCGTCCTTGAACCAGTCCCCGAGGCAATTTCGACAGAAGCCGGCGAGGTTCATCAGGTCGATGTTCTGCACGTCGGTGCGCTTTTGCAGATGCGCGACGAGGCGGCGGAAGACGGCCGCTTCGATATCGCGTTGTTGCGATTCGTTCATGGTGGCTCCTTTGGCGTTGGAATCTAGGCGCGCGAGCGCTCTTCGCACGATGGGCACGAGGCGCGCCGACCAGCACGTGACGCCTGCGGCGTCGCCGATCAGGTCCTGACGGATTTCGATGAGCACGTGAATGAGCCCGTGGGTAAGCGCGTGCTGGGACATGCAGTCGCCTTCGAGTTCACCGGAATAGGGCTCGTTGTCGCCGACGACGAGGTCGCCTGCGTTGCGCAATTCGTCGAGCAGCGGTGCGGCGAGGCGCGCGTCCTTGCGGTCCCACAGCACGCCGACGTGCCAGGGGCGCTTTCTGCCCTTCCAATCCGGCGTGAAGGAATGG
>JAEUML010000115.1 GCA_016792785.1 Alphaproteobacteria bacterium | reverse complement strand
TTGTCGGTCGCGCAATAGAGTTCGTGGTTTTGATCCGTTGACTGACAATCGTCGGCGCCGGCTTCGATCGCCGCGTCCAGCATGTCGTTCGCGCTCGCCACGTTCGCGGGGTATTGGACGAGGCCGAGGCGGTCGAACATGTAGGCGACCGTCTCGCCCGCCTGGCCGCCGTGCTTGGAGAACAGCGAGCGCACGTCGCCGGCGGTGCGGTTGCGGTTGTCGGTCAGGGCCTCGACGATCATCGCGACGCCGCCGGGACCGCGGCCTTCGTAACGCACCTCTTCGTAGTTCTCAGTGTCGGGGCCCGAGGCCTTCTTGATTGCACGCTCGATGTTGTCCTTCGGCATGCTTTCCTTGCGCGCCGCGATGATCGCCGCGCGCAGTTTCGGGTTCTTGTCGGGGTCGGGCAGGCCCGATTTCGCCGCCACTGTGATTTCGCGCGCGAGTTTGGAGAACAGCTTCGAGCGCTTCGCATCCTGCGCGCCCTTGCGGAACATGATGTTCTTGAACTGACTGTGGCCGGCCATGGGCTAACCCTGCGGGAATGTTCGGATTTCGGGCGGTGATAAAGCGTAAAGCGGGGGCGTGAGGCAAGGGCGTTCAACTCGCCGGCAGCGTTGGTTTCAACCTGCCGCCAACGCGCACGGGGTCGATGCGTTTTGCGAGACCGGTGTTGTCGTCGGTTTCCACAAAGACGCCGCAGACGGTCGCCGGGCCTTGGGCGGGGTTCATGCGGCCGGTCGAGAGTTTGCGCACGAAGCGGGTGATCGGTTCGGTCTTCTCCATGCCGATGACGCTGTCATAGTCGGCGCAGGCGCCAGCGTCGGTTTGATAGGCGGTGCCGCCGGTCAGGACTTGCGCGTCCGCGGTCGGCACGTGGCTGTGCGTTCCGACGACGAGGCTCGCGCGGCCGTCGCAGTAGTGGCCCATCGACATCTTCTCCGACGTCGCCTCGGCGTGCATGTCGACGACGGCCGCGTCGCAGCCCCAGCCTAAGCGGCAATCCTCCAACTCACGGTCGACGGCTGCGAACGGATCGTCGATCGGGTCCATGAAGGTCCGGCCCATCGCGTTGATCACGAGCACGCGCTTGCCCGTCTTCGTTTCGTAGAGGCCGACGCCCCGGCCAGGCACGCCCTTCGGGTAGTTCACGGGGCGCAGCAAGCGGCGCTCGGCGTCGAAGACGTCGACCTTGTCGCGCTGATCGAAGGCGTGGTTGCCGGTCGAGATGCAGTCGACGCCGGCATGGAACAGCGCGTTGCAGATTTCTTCGTTGATGCCGAAACCGCCGGCCGCGTTCTCGCCGTTGACGATGACGAAGTCGAGCGCGAGGTCGCGGCGCAGCACGGGCACGGTTTCGACGACGGCGATGCGGCCGGCGCGGCCGACGATATCGCCCAAGAATAGAATCCTCATCAGGTCCTTTCGAAGCGCATTACGCCTTCTTCTGTCGCCACAGCGTCGAGCGGTTCGTCGTGCGCAGCCCGCGGAAGGCGCTCAACCGCCTGGCCCGCATAGGCGATGCCGACGGCGCGGATGGTGCGCTTGGCGCGGTGCGCGCTCAAGTAGCGATCATAGTAGCCCGCGCCGTAGCCCAGGCGGTAACCATCGCGGTCGAAGGCGAGCAAGGGGACGAGCAACAGATCGGGCCTTCGCTCCTTCGCCTTCGCATCCGGTTCGGAGATGTTCATGGGGCCGACAACGAGTGGATCACCCGGCTTCCAGGCGCGAAAGACGAGCGACTTTTCCTCGACGCGCGGAAGACAAAGCGGATGGCCTTGGCCCGCGAGCGCCGCCATCAGCGGGAACGGATCGGCCTCGGAGCCGATCGCGGCATAGCCCGCAATGACCGCCCCCTTCATGAA
>JAEUML010000292.1 GCA_016792785.1 Alphaproteobacteria bacterium | reverse complement strand
TTTGATACAATATGATCGCGATTATGGTTAGTTTTGGTTGAATATTGACTTGTCAAGTGTAGGCGTGGATTTTCGCGCGGGTGGGGGAGAAGAGGTTTCGCACCGGCTTCCTTGCTTTCTCGGGGACATAAACAAGGGAATACACTTCATGAAGACGACGATTACCGCGTTGAAGCGTCTTGTCCGCGACGACGCCGGCGCGCAAGCGACCGAAATCGCGCTCGGCATCGTGCTGATCGCGCTCGTGGCCGGCCTCGGCATGGTCGAGTTCGGCGCCGAGCTGCGCGACTTCTTCACCAACACCGCCAACTCTCTGCAGGGCGCCAATCCGGGGGCGATCCCGCCGGTTCCGCCCGCTGACTAAGAATTCACTGAAACGGCGGGCCGCAATCGGCCCGCCGTTTGCTTTCTATCTCGGCGAGAGGTGATCCATGCGTTCCAGAACGGCACTGTTTTTCTTGGTTGCGATGATTTTCGGCATTGCGGCCGTGTTCTTGGCCCGGCAATGGCTGCAGACGCAGCGTCAGGCGCCGACCGTCGTCAGTGCCAACAACGTCGCGCTCGCCAAGGTCGTGGTCGCAACGAAGGACCTGTCGCTCGGCGACCGCATCACGGCCGATAGCGTGAAGGAAGTCGATTGGCCGGCCGGCAGCGTTCCGGCGGGCGCCGTGACCGACAAAGAGAAATTTCTGGCGTCCGAGCCTGTGGTCGCGCGCCGCTTTACCGCCAACGAGCCGATTTTGACCTCCAAGCTCGCCGGTCCGAACGCGCGCGCGACGCTGTCGGCGCAGATCGGCGACGATCAGCGCGCCGTCTCCGTTCGCGTGAACGACGTCGTAGGCGTCGCGGGGTTCATCCTGCCCGGCGACCGCGTCGACGTGATGGTCACGCGCCAAATCGGGGACACCGGAAACAACAATGTGACCGACGTGTTGCTCCAGAACATCAAGGTCATCGGCATCGACCAGAACGCCAGCGAGGACGCCTCCGGCGCGACCGTCGTGAAGGCCGTGACGCTCGAAGTCGGTCCTGAGCAGGCGCAAAAACTCTTCCTCGGCTCGAAAGTGGGCGAATTGAGCCTTGCCCTGCGCAACTATCTCGACGTCGACGCGGTTCCGGTGCGCACCGTTACGGTCGCGGACTTGCGTTCCGGGGACACGGCAGTTGGTCCGGACACGAAGCCGGTGCGTCGCCGCGTACACTCAGGCGTTGGTGGCCCCAGTATTGTTGTTACACGCGGAACGAGTTCATCCTCATATCAGGTGCGTTGATTCGGTCGGAAGAAGCCGAACGGCGGGGTTTTTCATGGGAAGGAGGTGCAACTATTACGCGTGGCGTCCGGTGTCCGATGCGTTGCGGACCCGAGACGGAGAGGGGCTGAATGTTCACTACCATTTGCCGGATCGGACTGACTCTGTGCGTCTTCGCCGCTTCGGCGGCGTCGGCGCTTGCGGCGGGCCCCATGGGTCTTAGGGTCGGTCAGGCGACGTTGGCCGGCGAGCTCGCCGTGCCGCTCAACAAATCGCACGTCGTCGAAGTCGACGTGCCGTTCAAGCGCATCAGCATCGGCAACCCGGACGTGGCGGACATCCTGCCGCTGACCGGCCGCTCGTTCTACGTCCTCGGTAAGAAGTTGGGCGTCACGAACTTGACGCTGTTCGACTCGCGCGAGCGCGTGATGACCGTCATCGACGTCACCGTGACCTACGACATCACAGGCCTCAAGACGCGCGTCGCCGAACTCTTCCCGAACGACAAAGTCGAAGTTCGCGCCACCGCCGACGGCATCGTGCTCTCGGGCGCGGTCTCCGGCGGCGAGCGCGTCAATCAAATTGCGAAACTTGCGCAGAGCTACGCTCCCGGCAAAGTCACGAACCTGATGAGCGCGAGCGGCAGCCAGCAGGTGATGCTCGCCGTCCGCTTCGTCGAAGTGAACCGCCAGATCGGCCGCGCGCTCGGCCTCAGGACGAACGCGACGACGGACGGATTCAACTTCACGACATTCGATCCGGTGACCGTGATCGACGCACTCGCGACGTCGTTTGCCGTCGCCGACGGAACGTTCGGGCTTGGCGAATTCACGGTCGACATGTTTCTTGAAGCGATCGAGCGCAAGGGGGCGGGACGCTCTCTCGCCGAACCGAACCTGGTCGCGCTCTCCGGCGACACGGCGAGCTTCCTCGCAGGCGGTGAGTTCCCGATTCCCGTGGCGCAAGACTTTGCGGCGGACTCCGGCGGTGGCAGCGCAGCCATCACGGTCGAGTTCAAGCAGTTCGGCGTCGGTCTTTCGTTCACGCCGACCGTGCTCGACGAAGGCCGCATCAACCTCGTCGTCAAGCCCGAGGTCAGCACGATCGACAACACGACCGCGCCCGTTCAGCTGTCGGGCTTCGAGATCCCGGGTCTGAAAACGAGCCGCGTCGAAACGACGATCGAGTTGCGCGATGGACAGAGTTTCGCGATCGCCGGACTCTATCAAGACACGTTCACCGACAACGTCGACCAATTGCCGTGGATCGGAGACGTGCCGGTGCTGGGCTCGCTGTTCCGCAGTTCGTCCTTCTTGAGCCGCCAAACCGAACTCGTCGTCATCGTGACCGCCCATCTCGTGAAGCCCAGCGTCATGGCGAACCTGTCGACGCCGGCCGACCGCTTCATTCCGCCGTCGGACATCGACCTGTTCCTTGGCGGGCGCACGGAAGGCGGCGGTTTGCCCGTATTGGACGCGCACGCCGGCACCGCGCTCAAGACCGCGGACAAGCCGGGCGGGCTCGCCGGCATGCACGGCTACATCTTGGATTGAGGAGAAAAGAAAATGGACACGCTCAAACTCTCCTCGATTGTCTTTGCCGCGGCGTTTTCGCTGGCGGCATGCTCGGATCGCCTGGTCGAAGCGCCGCCGCTCGGCGGCGCCATCGCGCAAAACGCGGCCGCCCAGATTGTCGACCCGACGCCCGAGAGCACAGAAACACCGCCGCCCTTGAACGGCGAACGCAACAACGCGGCGCAGACGCGCTACGAAAAAGGCAACACGATCAAACCGAAAGACGTGAAGACGAGCGATACGACGAGTTCGAGCGGCGGCAAGCCCTGACACGCTGACAAGAAGGCGGCAGGGCAGGCAGGTCGTCCGAACCCGAATTTGGGGTGGGTAGGATGAATTGGCATGGGAAGGCACGCGCCGTCGTTCGCGACGTGCGCGGATCGGTGGCGCTCTACGTGGCGCTCGGCACCGTCATGTTTCTGCCCGTCGCGGCGATCGCGATCGAGCTGTCGTCGCTCATGGGCCTGCACACCGAGGTGCAACAAGCCGCAGAGGCCGCGGCACTTGCCGGCGCGAAGGAGCTCGACTTCACGGACGCAGGCCGTACCGCGGCGGAAAATGCCGCGCGAACGGCCGTCACGAACACCCAGCGTCTCGCGGCTGACGCAGGCGCAGCGGTTGAAATCCAAACGGTTCAGTTTCTGTGGGCCTTGCCGCCCGCGCCGCAGACGAACTACGACCTCTACACGACGACGAAAGCCAGCGAGACGCGTTTCATCCGCGTGATCACTGAGCCGCGCCAGCACATGAGCTGGCTGATGAGCGCGTTCCTTTCGTTGTGGACCGGAGCGCCGGCAGGCTCCGCAGGCCAAATCGTGACCGGCACTGCAGTCGCCGGACGCACGGCCGTCGCCTGCCGCACGCTGCCGCTGATGATGTGCAACCCGGCAGAATCCGGGTCGGCAATCGCAAACAAGCTGGGCGCTTACGACAAGTTCGGCGACTTCCTGAGGGCCAACCCGCGTTGGACGCGCGCGCAGTTCCGTATCAAGTGGATCGGCCCCGGCGCTTCGTTCGGGCCTGGCACGTTCGGTCTGCTCGAGCCGACGATCTCGGAAAAACCCGGTGCAAAAGGCGTCGAAGACGAACTTGCGCTGAACATTCCATCGTTCTGCGTCTCTCTAAACGGCGCGACGGTCGATCCGGACATCAAGACGGGTCAGGCGGCGACGATCGCGGAGGGCTTGAACGTCCGCTTCGATATGTACAAGGGAAATTGGAAGTCGGAAACGAACAGCGCCACCTATCCGCCGGCGCCGAACGTAACGAAGGGTTATGACAACAGCGGCAACGGCAAGCAGAAATGCGACCCGGACATTATGTACGAGAGCAAGCCCCTCGAATATCAAAACCTGCCGCAAGATCCGTGCTTCACGAATCCGAACTTGCCGAACTGCTTCTCGTTTGACGGAACCATCGACAAGTACTCGGCGCTGTACGGTGCGAACAACGGCTTTAGCCTTCTCAACTACTTCAAGGTCAACCATCCGAAGGACGTCACCGGCAATTCCATCAAGTCGTCGATCTTCGATGAGCTGAAAGCGAAAGAGATTGCCGTCAACAACGAGATCGGCATGCCCTTGCCGCCGACGGCGACGCAATCGGCGCCGGTGTCACGCTACGCCGTCTATCGCTGGGAGCTCGACAAGGCCTCGAACATTCCCGGCAGTCAGACGAAGCAAGGCACGCTCCCGAAGGAAGAGGGGCGGCCGGTTTGCAACAAGAACAACATCGGCTCGGCCGATCGGCGTTTGCTCTACATCGCGGTCGTAAACTGTCAGCAGCAGGCGGCCGAAATTGCCGCCCATGGAAAGGTCACGGTTCGCGAGTTCGCGGAGGGGTTCGCGACCGAGCCTATGACGCACGGTTCAGGTCCGACCAAGGACAAGGGTGCGATCTTTGTCGAAATTCGCCGCACGATCGAGCAGGGTTCCTCGTCGAACATCGTGCTGCGCGACGTGATCCAATTGTATTGAGGAGGGCGCGATGCAAATCCGATCCGCCTTCAGGCGCGCGCTGCACGACCGCTCCGGCGCGGCGATGGTGGAGTTCATCTTCGCCGTTCCGATTCTGCTGATCCTGTTCGCGGGCATCGTCGAACTCGGCACGATGATGCACTACTATCATGCCGTCACCGACGGCAGCCGCGCCGCCGCGCGCTATCTGAGTCGCGTCGAGGATCCATGCGACCAGGCCGAGCTCGATCGCGCCGCGGGGCTCGCCGCGACGCGCTCGACGGATTGGTCCGGCGACCCCTTGTTCCACGATTGGCCGACATCCGCCGCGGGCTTGGGAAGCGGCTTCCAGGTCACCGTTCAGGAATGCGCGGGCGGTGCGCTCAGCGGCGAAACGATCACGTTCGTCACCTCCTACCAATACAACGACGCCTTCGGCGCACTTTTCCTCTTCGGTTACACGGACGGCTTTTGGCTGAACGGCGTGCACCAAGAGGTTCACATCGGAGCATGAACCAGATGCGCCCGGCCCTCAGAAAACTTCTCAACGACACGCGCGGTTCGAACACCGTCGAACTTGCCTTCGTGCTGCCGGTACTGCTGCTGATGACGTTCGCGATCATCGACTTCGGGCGGCTCTTGTTCGACATCAACGGTTCGCACAAGGCCGCGCAACTAGGCGCGGCTCTCGCCATCACGCGCGATCCCGTCGCGTTGCCGATCAAGAACCACTTCCGTTGCAATACGCCTTCGAATCTTGCGCTGATCGGACAATCGTGCCGCGCAGCAGACGGAACGCTAAAGCCCGAATGCGACTTCGGCACCGTCGTGTGCCGCTCGACCGGCTGCACCGCGGGTGGCGCGACCTACGCGTTGGGCACGGCGGAAGCTTCGAAGACGGTCTTCGACAGCATCGTCGCCCGGATGCGCCAGGGCCTCCCGCGCCTCGACGCCGCCGACGTTGTCGTCACCTATCGCCCCAGCGACATCGGCTTCATCGGCCGCCCCGTGCCCGTCGCCGAAGTGTCGGTGGCGGTCGAGAATGTCCCATTTTCGTTCATCGTCATGCCTGCGTCAGCCCTTGTCGACATCGACGATCTGGTCGTTCCGGCGCAGACCGTAACCATGACGTCCGAGGATCTCAGCGACAACACGTGCGCGGAGCAGGGTCTTAAGGACGGCACGGGTGGTGCATGTCTGAAGACGGGCAGTACGCCCGAGCCCGAACCGGTCTGCTTTCCATGACGCGCCATGAACTGACGTCCCGAACGACACGACCCGCGCGCCCGCTTCGCGTCGGCGCCTGGTGCCGCACGCTCGGTCTCGAGCAAGCGATCCGCGACGAAGCCGTCGACATGCCCGACGTCACGCTAATGATCGTTCCGAAGGGCCACGTCACGAGTGCTGCCGCCGCTGCCTGGGCCGATGAATGCGACGTTCTCATCATCGACGTCGATCTCTCCGACGCCGAGGAGCTCGTCCTGCTGTCGCGCATTCTCGAGGTGCGAGGCACGCGCCGCCCGGTGATCGCAACCGCCGCCACGGCTCAGGTCGACGACGTGCGGCGCCTGATGCGCCTGGGGCTGAGCGACTTCCTGCCCCAACCGGTGACGCGCGCCGACCTTCAGCACTCGCTGCACAACGTCGCTGCGCGCCTGGCGCAGGACGATGCCTCGGTCAAGAAGGGCGCCGTTGCACTCTTCATGCGCGCCGCAGGTGGCGCGGGCGCCACGACGCTCGCCACCCATCTCGCGTTCGCGCTCGCCGCCCGTCCGCAGCAAAGCCGGATCGCGGTGCTTGATCTCGATCTGCAGCGCGGTGCGGCCGCTCTGCACATGGACCTCGTCAGCGACGTTGGCGTCGTCAACTGTCTCGAGCGGTTTCCCGACATCGAGCCCGGCTTGATCGAAGGCATCGCCGCCAAACACAAAAGCGGTATCCACGTCTTCGGCGTCGGCGCCAACCGCTGGCCTCTCGACGACTACGCGCCCGATGCGGTCGCCCAGCTCCTTGACGTCATGCGCCGGGTCTACGATTGGGTCGTCGTCGACACGCCGCCCGTGTGGACGCGCTGGCACCAGGAGCTTCTCGCCCGCACCGATGTTGCCGTCGTCGTGCTCCAGAAATCGGTGGCGCAGCTGCGCCTCGCACGCAGTCTTCTCGACGAGCTGCAGAACGAACTCGGCGCTGAGCGCATCGTGACCGTCTGCAACCGTGCGCAGCAAAGCTGGTTCGGCCGCGATCTGACGCAAGGCGAGGTCGAAATGGCTCTGGGTCGCGGTGTCGATTGCGCAGTGCCCAACGACGAGGCGCTGGTGTCCGAGGCGGTCAACCTCGGCGTGCCGGTCTCGCAATTGAAGAAGGCGAGCAAGTTCGAAAAGGCCACGCTCGCACTCGCCGACGAGATCGAGCGTCGCCTCGCGCGGCGCGAGATCGCCGATCGTACGACGGGCGAGCCTGCAACCACGACACTCAAAGGATGGGGCGAAGATGCTCGACGCGCTGCTGAGTAAGCCGAAGCCGCAAGACCCGAGCCCGGCGCCCCAGCCGGCGCAGAAGGCCGCCTACGATCTCGTCGACCTTAAGGTGCGTCTGCACCAAAAGCTGCTCGACGTTTTGAATTTGGCCGCTCTCGACAAGTTGAGCCGCGAGCGCGCGGAGGTCGAAATCGGCGCTGCGACCCGCGATCTCCTCGCGCAGCAGCCCTTGCCGCTGACGGCGGCCGAAAAGAACAAGCTTGCGCTCGAGATCGTCGATGAGGTCTTGGGTCTTGGTCCGATCGAGCCTTTGCTCAAGGACGACACGGTGTCCGACATTCTCGTCAACACCGAACGCCTCGTCTTCGTAGAACGTTTCGGCCGCATCGAAGAAACGCCGATCCGCTTCCGCGACGTGCGCCATTTGTTGCGCATCATCAACAAGATCGTGGCCCGCGTCGGCCGCCGTGTCGACGAAAGTCAACCGATGGTCGATGCAAGGTTGCCTGACGGCTCGCGCGTCAACGCCGTCGTGGCGCCCATCGCCGTCGACGGTCCGCTGCTCTCGATCCGCAAATTCGCCCGCACACCGTTCACGATGGAGCGCCTGATCGGCGTCGGCACGCTGACCAAGGACGTCGTGATGGTGCTGGATGCCGTCGTGCGCGGCCGGCGCAACGTGTTGATCTCCGGCGGCACCGGCAGCGGCAAGACGACCTTGCTGAACGCCATGTCGCGTTCGATTTCCGATCGCGAACGCATCATAACGATCGAAGACGCCGCCGAATTGCAGCTCCAACAGCGCCACGTCGCCCGCATGGAGACGCGCCCCTCGAACATCGAGGGCAAGGGCGAGATCCTTCAACGCGATCTGGTCAAGAACGCGCTGCGCATGCGTCCGGACCGCATCATCGTCGGCGAAGTGCGCGCCGGCGAATCCTTCGACATGCTGCAGGCGATGAACACGGGCCACGAAGGCTCGATGACGACGATCCACGCGAACACGCCGCGCGACGCACTGTCCAGGCTCGAGCAGATGATCGGCATGGCGGGCATCGACGTGCCCGTGCGTTCGATGCGCGCCCAGATCGCCTCGGCAATTCACGTTGTTATGCAGCTTGAGCGTATGAGCGACGGCACCCGCCGCCTGGTCAGCCTGCAAGAAATCACCGGCATGGAAAGCGACGTGATCTCGATGCACGAGGTCTTCCGCTATCACCGCCGTGCGACCGACGCCGACGGCAAGATCCACGGCGAGTATCGCGCGACCGGCATCCGCCCGAAATTCCTGGACGAACTGAAGACGCGCGGCATCGACGTACCGCTCGACACGTTCCGCCCCGACCGGGTTCTCAGCTAGGAGCGAAGCCGATGCTCGTCCTCGAACTGTCGTTCTATCTGGCGATCTTCGTCGCGGCGATCTTCGCCTTCGACGTGATCATGGAGGCCGCGGGCGCGCTCAGGAACTCGCGGGCGCTCGCCGCCAATCGCCGCGCGCGGCTGCTGGCCGACGGCGCGACGTCGATTGAGGCGCTGCACAAGCTCACGGGCGGTCGCTCGCGCGTGGCTCAGGTGGACAATCCCGACCGCTTGCTGGAACTCACGATCTGGTTCGAAAATCTGCTGCGCCAAAGTGGCGTGGGCTGGTCGCCGGCACGCTTCGGCCAAATCGTGGCCGTGGTGGCGGCGGCTGTCGGTGTCGTCGTCTTCGCGTTGCTAAAGCTCTCGATCGTCGCATCGATCTTGTTTGGAATTGTCGCGGCTGCTGCGGCGGCCTTGATCTACCTCCTGAACCGCGCCGCCGCGCGAAAGGAGAAGATGTCGGAGCAGTTGCCCGATGTTGTCGACATGATCGTGCGCAGCCTGCAGGCGGGCCACCCGATCCGCGCCGCGCTGGCGACGGTCGCCAACGACGCGCCCGACCCCTTAGGCACCGAAATCGGCATCGCCGTGGACGAGATGACCTTCGGCCTCGAACTCGAAGAGGCGTTGGAGAATCTGCGGGTGCGCGTCAACATTCCCGACCTCGACTATATGGTCGTGGCGGTCAGTATTCACTCGCGCACCGGCGGCAATCTGGCCGAGATCCTCTCGAACCTTTCGGGCGTGATCCGTGACCGCTACCGCCTGTTCAAGAAGGTGCGCGCGTTGTCGGCGGAAGGTCGACTGTCGGCGTGGGTGATCGCGCTGGTGCCCTTCGTCATCGGCGCGATTTTGGGTCTCAACGTTCCGGATTATTACTCCGATGCCGCCAAGCATCCGTCGTTTCCGATGATTGCGTTGACGGCGATCGGACTCTACGCGCTGTCGATCATTGCAATCTGGCGGATCGTCAAGATTAGGGTTTAACTAGAACGGGCACGCGAATCAGGCGTGCGGGGAGCGAAGATGGACGTGTCGGGGGTACTCGGCGAGCTGGTCGCGCTGGGCGGCAGTGAGCCTTATTTGCTGTGGCTCACGGTGTTCGCGGCCGCCATTTTCATCGTTGCGGCGGCGGACTCTCTGCGCGGTCAAAACGCATTGCGCCAACGTCTGACCGGATCGACTTCCGCACGCGGGCCGGAAGGATCGCTGCTCTACGCGCCATCGTCTTGGACATGGCTCAAGACGTTCGAACCGATCTATCGCCCCTTCATGCCCAGCAACGACGAGATCGCGGGCGACATTCGGCGCCGCTTGACCGAGGCCGGTTTGCGCAACCCGCACGCGGCGGAGATATTTTTCGCGTCGCGCATCCTGCTTGCGCTCGCGTTCGGCGTCGCTGCGATCATCGTGTTGCCGCTGTTCTACCAGCGCCTCAAGGTTCTGCCGCTAACCGGCATTTCGATGGCAATCGCGACGGCGGGCTACTTGCTGCCGGGCTACGTCGTGTCGTGGCTCGGCGCGCGGCGCAAACAGCGCATCACCGAAGGTTTCCCGGATGCGCTCGACATGATGCTCGTTTGCGTGGAAGCGGGTCTTTCGCTCGAAGCATCGATCCAGCGCGTGGGCCGCGAGATCGCCAACGCCCATCCCGTGATCGCAGACGAGTTTCGTCTCGTCGGTAACGAGATGCTGGTCGGCAAAAGTCGTCACGATGCGCTGCGCAGCCTTGCCGATCGCACGGGCGTTCCGGATGTACGCGGCCTTGTCTCGCTGCTGATCCAGTCGGATCAGTTCGGCACCAGCGTCGCGCAAGCGCTACGCGTCCACGCGTCCGAGATGCGCCACACGCGCATTCTTCGCGCCGAGGAACGCGCTCACAAGATCCCGGTGAAGCTCGCCTTCCCGTTGATGTTCGGTTTGATTCCGGTCGTGCTCATCATCACGCTTGCGCCCGGCATCATCCGCGTCATCGACGTTCTGTTGCCCTTGCTCAGCGCCGGCAAGATTCCGTCAACCCGTTAAGAGGTAAGGAACGTCTCATGCGTCGGATTGAGGTTGCCCGCCTGATTATGGTTAGCACGATGGTGTCGGCGCTCGGCGCCTGCGCGCTTTTCGTCGGCGAACCTCGCGGCGCGTCGCCGCTGAGCGCGGCGCCCGTCACCGAGCAAACGCTTGCCGAGGCGCGCAGCCTTTTCGAGATGAACAATCCGGGGCTCGCTCTGTTGCGCGTCGAAGCCTACTTGGCGGTCGATCCCAACTCGGCAGGCGCGCATAACCTCGCTGGCGCGATCTACGACCGGATCGGACGCTACGATATTGCCCAAAGCCACTACGAGGCGGCGCTGGCACTCGACGAGAACTATCTTCCGGCCGTCAACAATTTCGGGCTCTCCAAGCTTCAGCGCGCCCAAGCGACCGCGCGCCTCGACCTCGCGCAGGAAGCGGAAGCGCTTCTCGCGCGCGCCGTCATGCTGAGCGGAGAGCCGGAGCGTTTGGCCGGCTCGCACGCGACGATCAGGGCGGAACTCGCCGCGAAGATCGCAGCCGCCGCGCCTGCGCCGAACCCGCCGCGGCCGCAACCGCTCGCGTGGCTCGAGCGGCGCGGCCTTGCCTACACATACGTCGTGACGAGACCGTCGGTTGCCGCCGCGGATGCGTCGGTGCTGGACCTCGACCCGGCGCTCGCGCTGGTGTCGCCCGGCGCGACCTTTTCAATGACGAAGATCGTGCTCGCACCGAAGCAATCGCAACGGTTCACGGCGCGTTTCGCCGCTGCGGCAGCGACGCCGCGCGTCATCCGGGCCTCGTCCGGCTTGTCGATCCTGTCGCTCGCGCCGACGCGGCGCCCGCGTTGGTACCGAGGGTCTCCGGATGAGTTCGCACCGCCTCCGCTGCCTGCCGAACAAACCTTGAGCGCGCGCACGGCGGCGCTGTTGAAAGTGGCGTCGCTGCCATGAGAAAGATCACCGCCCTTGCTCTCGTCGTCGCCGGTGCGTTTCCGCTAGCCGGTTGTTTCGTCGGTCCCTCGGCGTCGGACGAAGCGCCGCTCGCCGCGCAGGAGCAACCGCAAGCACCGCTGTTCGCCGCCGACTTCCCCGATCCTGAAAAAGACGTCTCCGACACCGAGCTTCAGCGCGCGGTCGCCGTCTTCCGCTCGATGCAGCGGGCGGAGCCCTCGAACCACGAGGCGAACATCAAGCTCGGCGAGGTTTATCTCCGCCTGAAACAGCCGAGTGAGGCCATCAAACAGTTCACTTCTGCGTTGAGCGCTTCCGCACAGGAAGCCAAGGCCAAGCAGGGCCTAGGCCTAGCCTTCCTGCGACTTGGAGACCGCGACAGCGCACGCAGATACTTGACGGAAGCGCTCAGTGCCGACGCGACGCTGTGGCGTGCGAACCTGGGGCTCGGACAATTGGCCGACGAAGCGCGCGACTGGAATGCTGCGGAGGCTGCCTATCAGGCCGCGCTGATCCCGCGCCCGCGCGCCGCCGCACACAACAACCTGGGGCTCTCCTACGCGCGCCAGCGCCGGTACGACGAAGCGATCACACAGTTCCATCTGGCCTTGGCGTTGAAAGCGGAC
>JAEUML010000268.1 GCA_016792785.1 Alphaproteobacteria bacterium | reverse complement strand
TCATGGCGATGGCAATCCTGAGCGAGAGGTCGCCATCGATTATGCTGAAGCAGGTCTTAATGACCGGTGGAAGCGCGTGAGCTCAAGCCGCCGTATTCGGTAAACAAACTCTAATTCGGCGCAAAGCGCCCCACCCCCCGCGCGGCAAGATGACAGGCGATCGTGTCCGCGGCACAGAAAGCGTCGCTTGCGCGATCAGCCGGAACCACGTCCAACGACAGAGGCACAGCTGTCCCCGTCGGCAACTGCCCGAGGCTCTCGAACCGCGTCAGCCAATCGGACACAAGCTGCATGTTCTTGTGCAGCGGAAAAAGCGAGATCGCGGCCGATGCCGGCAGGACCTTGATCTCGACCCGCCGCGCGTCGTCGAGGAACGCACGCGCCACCGCCACAATCTCGTCCTTCCCGATCGACTGATAGTCGCTGAGCAACGAAGCCTCCTCTGCACCGGCCCGCACGTCGGTTTGGTGCTCGACGAGCGCGGCCAGCCAATAGCCGTTCGTCCGCCGCGCGGATTCCAGGCTTGCCACGATCGGCGTGCGTGCCCGCAAGATCATGTCGTCGCTGATCGCGCCCGCCTTGAACGCGGCGACGATCGCGTCGATTTCGCGATAGACGAGATCGAGATCGCCGGGCGTCGTTTCGGCCGACACCGACAAATAGCCGTAGCCCGGATAAATGCGCGACGAGAGATTGACCGCGCTCGGCGTATAGGCCTTGCCCAAGCCGCGCAGCTTGTCGAGCAGTTCCGAAGCCATCACTTCGCGCAACAGCCGGAACGCCCGTGCCCGGCGCACATCGCTGCGATAGTCGGGACCGGGCCACGCGACATAGGCAAGCGCGTGGTCCGCGCGCCCATCATGCTGTAGCACGATCTGCTGGCGAGCGGCCGGAAAGCGCACGTCGCGCGCGCCCGCGGGCACGGTGTAGCGCCGCGTTCGCTTCGGCAACGATCCGAACGTCGATGCGACCGTCGCGATCGCGGCATCCAGTCCCACGTCGCCCACGATCGTGATGTCGACCGGTCGACCTTTCAGCACCGGCTGCAACGCGGTCTTGATCTCGTCGACCGTCGTTGCGTTAACGCTGTCGAGCGACGGCAAGGCCCATCGTTTGTCGTTCGGCCGCAAAACGGCCCCCGCCTCGGTCCCCAGCACCGTGCGCGGATTGGCTCGCCGACGCCGCCAGAACTCCTGGTATTGCGATTTGACCGAATCCAACGCGGCCGTCTGATAGGCCGCATCGGTCGCGTATGCAGCGAACACTTGAAGCTGCAGTGCGAGGTCCCGCGCCGTTGTGCCGCCGGAGAGTTCGTACGCATCCTCCGACATCGCCGCCGTCAATCCGATCGATCGGTCGCCCAGCGTATCGACGAGGTTGTTGAAACTGATCTCGTTCAAGCCGCCGAGAATGAGCGTGTCCATGTAGGCCGACCGGTACACGGTCTTGTCTTTCGCAAAGTCGTCCAGACCGCCCGCAAAGCGCACGGCCACACGCACGTCGTTCTTGCGGAAGTCGGTCGTCTTTACGTGCAGGCGGATGCCGTTCTCAAACAGAATTTCGGACGCGCCCATCACGTCGATCTCGCGCCGCGCAGAAACCGCGCCAGGCCGACCGAAGCGCGTGTAGGGAAACGGCATCGCGGCCACGACCGGCGGCGCGGCGACGGCCGTCTTCTGCGCCTCGCGGTAGACCCCGGTGATCGCACCCTCACCGCCGGTGAGCGCCTTGGGCGACGTCACGAACAACAGCGCCGGATCGCCCGCGAGCTGATCGCGCAAGATCGCGCCCACGTCCTCGACGGACAGGCTTTGCAACACCTCGTCACGCAGCGCGATGTGCTGCTCGACGTTCATGAACACATATTTGGAACGCACGCCGCCCAGAATTTCGTTGGCATAGAACGTGTTCGTGAACGTCGGTGCGCTCGCCAGCGCCTCTTCGCCCGCGACACGCGCGCGGCGAATTTCGCGATTGAGCTCGATGCGGTTCGCACCGAACGTGGTGAGCCGCCGCGCCTCTTGCTCAAGCGCCTGCAGCGCACCGTCCCACCGCCCCGGCATCGCGTTCGCGCCGAGCCGCAGATAGCGCGCCACGTCTCCCGCTTGGCCCACCCCCGCACCCGCAGCCTCGAACGGCGACTCGCTCTTGCGCGCCCGCTCGAGCAGTCGTTGGTTCAAAAGCGCAATCGCGATGTTCCGGCGAAGCTGCGCCTGATAGGTCGCCTTGTCCGGCGCGGACCGCGTGCCCGCACGCACGTGATTGATATTGACGGACTCGCGCAACGCAGGATCGGAGGCCGAATCCGCCCGCATCGGCCCAGGCACGAAGCGCCCTTGATCGGGCTCGACGCCTGCCGCCCCCGGTTGCTTCCAATCGGAAAACAGAGCGCCAATCTTCGCCTCGATCGCCGCCGGATCGATCTCGCCCACCACGATCAGAAGCGCGCGCTCCGGGCGGTAGTATTGCTGATAGTACTTGCGCACAAGCGCGACCGGCGCCTTCTCGATCACAGCCTTGTCGCCGATCGGCCAGCGCGTGTTATGCTTAAGCCCCGGCAGCATCGCGGCCAAGTGCTGGCGCGCGCTGCGCGCCGCGGGCCGGTCGGACTCGCGCATCTCTTCGAGCACGACGCCACGCTCGCTCTCCATCGCCTCGGCCGTCAGCAGCAACCGGTCGGCGATCTCGCGCAACAGCATGAACGCCGTGTCGAGCGAGGCCGCATCCGCGCGCGGCAGTTCCAACGTGTAGACCGTCTCGTCGAACGATGTGTAGGCGTTCGCGTCCGCGCCGGGCCTCGCGCCCAACCGCTGCAGCATCTTCAAGAGTTCGCCGCGCGCCACGTTGGCCGAACCTTGAAACGCCAAGTGCTCCAGAAAATGCGCAAGGCCCCGCTGATCGTCGCTCTCGTGCAGCGACCCCGCCGCGATGCGCAAGTACACCGTCACCGCATCTTTCGGCGTACCGTTGCGCTTGAGTGCATAGCGCATCCCGTTCGCAAGGCGGCCATAGACCACGGAGGGGTCGGGCTGAAGATCGCTCGCCTCGTGCGGCCACCTGACGTCCTGCGCCCGCACCGGCGCGATCGCCAGCGCGACGACGGCGACAAGAACCGTCCAACCCCAAATCCGCACGAACGCCCCCGATCCCCTTGGCGTCCGAGCAAACCAAACCCTTGCAGGAACGGCAATGAACCACGCGCAACGCGTCGCCGAAGAAGCGACAAGGGCGTGCGATAAAGCACGGACGAGTCGCGCAGCAGGCGAACTGCTGGCGTAAGCCACCCGAAGCCGAAGGCGAAGGGTGGTGGGCCCGGTAGGACTCGAACCTACGACCAGACCGTTATGAGCGGCCCGCTCTAACCAACTGAGCTACAGGCCCCAACCGTTGGGGAAGGGGAACGCCTATATCCTATTGCGCGAATCCCCACAAAGCCCTCGATCTTGTGATCGCCCGTTCATGTGCCCGCAAGCTATGTCGCAGGGTCTGGCCTTTGTTTCGCCCCGTTCGGCTCAGATATGATCCCCCGCAACTCTCAACGCGGGGAAAACCCATGAACACTCGTGCAGTCGCAGCCGGTGCAGGCTTTGTCGTCGTGGCCGCCTTGGCCGCCGCCATCTTGATCGGCCCACGCAACGGCAACACCGCGCCTGACGGCGCCCCGCCCCGGCTGATCGCGGTCGCAGGCCTCGGGGAAGTCAAGGCGCGCCCCGACATGGCGACAATCTCCTCGGGCGTCGTCACCGAAGGCGCGACCGCGAAGGAAGCGCTCGCCCGCAACAACACCGCGATGAACGCCGTCATCGCCGCGCTGAAGAACGCAGGCGTCTCGGAAGACGACATCCAGACCTCAGACTTCTCCGTCTCGCCGAAATACCCGCCCTATCAGCCGAACCAAACGACCGCGCCACGCATCGTCGGTTACACGGTTTCAAACCAGGTGACAGCGCAGGTGAAGGACCTGGCGAAACTCGGCACGATCCTCGACACGCTGGTCCAGGCGGGATCGAACCAGATCAACGGCATCTCGTTCGGCTTGAACGAACCGAAGGCCAAACTCGACGAAGCGCGCAAGAAGGCCGTCGCCGACGCGCGCGCCAAGGCCGAACTCTACGCAGAAGCCGCAGGCGTCAGCCTCGGCAAAGTGATCCAGATTTCGGAGTCGACCGCGGTCATTCCGATGCCGATGTACAAGATGGAAGCGCGCGCCCAGGCGGCCGACGCGTCTGTCCCGATCGCAGCAGGCCAGCAGACGGTCGCGGCCAACGTCTCGATTACGTACGAAATCCAATAGGGTTAACCCCCGACCACTGGCCGAACTGGCAAGGCGCTGGTCACATCCACGTGCCAGAATTGTGACAAGGGTTCGCGGGTGGAACAGACTATTGTTCCACCCGCTTCGACGATCGGAATTGTGCGCGTGCAGCACCGGGAAAAAATGCGACCGATAGGACATGTGTTGGCCGCGCTCCTGACGCTTGCTGCCGCAGCCTCGCTGTTGGGCAGCGCCCACGCCGGCGCTCCTGTCTACGACCTCGTCCCGCGCAAGGTCATCTTCGGCAATCCGGAGCGCTCGGCGCCGTTCCTGAGCCCCGATGGCACGAAGATCGTTTTCACCGCCGCCGTCGACGGCGTGATGAATGTCTGGGTTGGTCCGGCGGACGACCTCGCCGCCGCGAAACCGGTGACCCGCGAAAAGCAACGCCCGATCATGAAGTACATGTGGGCGCGCAACGGCACCCATGTGCTCTACATGCAGGACCAGGGCGGCAACGAGAACTATCACATCTATGCCGTCGATCTCGCGACGAACACGACGAGGGACCTGACGCCCCACAAGAAGGTGCGCGCCGAGATCATCGACATGTCGAACGAGAGGCCGGACGAAATTCTGGTCGGCCTCAACAACCGCGACGAGCGCTGGCACGACGCCTGGCTCATCAACGTGGTGACCGGCAAGGCCAAGCTCGTGCAGAAGAACGACGGCTTCGCCTATTTCCTTCCCGACCGGAATCTGAATGTCCGCCTCGGCGTGAAGCCGACGCCCGACGGCGGCGAAGAGTATTTTCGCCTCGACGGCGATGAGTGGCGGCGCTTTACCACCGTCGGCGGCGACGACGCGCTGACCACGAAGCCCTACGTATTCGCGTCGAACGACAAGTTCTACATGTTCGACAGCCGCGGACGCGACAAGAGCGCCCTGACGCTCGTCGACCTGGCGACCGGAAAGAGCACCGTGGTGGCTGAATCCGCCAGGGCCGACATCTCCGAGACTTTGCTCGACGCAGCGACGTACGAAATTGTCGCCTATGCCGACGAGTACGAGCGCATGACATGGAAGGCGCTCAAGCCGGAGATCAAGGGCGACATCGAGTTCCTGGACAAGCAGGTCACCGGCTACTGGGCGATGCTGAGCCAGTCGAAGGACGGCAACATCTGGACGCTGTGGATCTTCAACGTCGGCGAGCCGATCAAGTTCGCGCTCTACGACCGCAAGAAGCGCTTGTACAAAATCCTGTTCGGCGCCCGCCCGGGACTCGAGAACACGCCGCTGCCTCGCATGCACCCCCACATCATCAAGGCACGCGATGGGTTGCAACTCGTCAGCTACCTGATGCTGCCGAACGGCGCCGACGCGAACGGCGACGGCCTGCCCGACAAGCCGCTGCCGATGGTGCTGAACGTGCACGGCGGCCCGTGGGCGCGTGACAGCTTTGCGAACAACCCGCCCGCGGCCTGGCTTGCCAACCGCGGTTACGCGGTCTTGATGGTCAACTTCCGCGGCTCGACCGGTTTCGGCAAGGCGTTCGTCAACGCCGGCGACCGCGAATGGGGCGGCAAGATGCACGACGATCTGATCGACGCCGTCGACTGGGCGATCGAGAAGAAGGTCGCCAAGAAGGACAAGGTCGCGATCTACGGTGCTTCCTACGGCGGCTATGCGGCGCTCGTCGGCCTGACCCGCACGCCGAAGAAATTCGCCTGTGGCGTTAACGTCGTGGGTCCCTCGAACTTGAAGACCTTTCTGACGAGCGTGCCGGCCTATTGGGCGTCCTATCTCGACACGCTGAAGCGCCGCGTCGGCGATCCGGCAACGCCTGAAGGCAAAAAGCTTCTGCGCGAACACTCGCCGCTGCACGCTGCCGCACGCATTGCGCGGCCGCTGCTGATCGCGCATGGCGCGAACGACCCGCGCACGAAGCAATCCGAAGCCGACCAGATTGTGCGAGCACTGAAGCGCAACCGCGTGCCCGTGACCTACGCGCTCTACGCCGACGAGGGCCACGGCTTTGCGCGGCCCGAAAACCGCCTCTCCTTCTATGCTGTGACCGAGGCGTTCTTAGGCCAATGCCTGGGCGGCCGTGTCGAACCGGTCGGCCGGGATTTCGAAGGCTCCTCGATCTCCGTGCCCGCAGGCAAGGAGTACATCAAAGGTCTGGCCCCAGCCCTCGCCAGTCCCTAAACTTCCGGCGCCAACCGCATGGGGAGAATAATCCGATGCGCTATGCGTCGATCGCCCTGGCCGCCATCGTTGCGGCCGGTGCCGCCCTCTACGCCATCGCCCAACCGACACTGACTGCACCGGGCGCCGCCGCCGAGCGCAAGCTGATGCCGATCAATTGGGACGAAGTGCGCGATGCGTTGAAGAACCAGCGCCTGCAGCGGGCGCCGATCCGGCAGATGGCAATCGCCTCCGATGCGCCCCAACCGTCGCTGCCGATGCTGCTGCCGTTCAATCAGGAGATCGCGGCGAAGGCCGCGGTCAACCTGTTCCCGCAAGCCCACTCCTACGCCGCGTCCATGCGCATGGGCGAAATCACGATCGAGGTCCACGGCGAACGCCGCGCGATCGAACTGAAGCAGGGCGATCCGATGATGCGCCTGATGCAGACGAAGAACGTCGCGCGCCTCGCCGGCGCCGACGTGCCCTTCGCGCTCGACCGCACGGAGGGCGGCTACGACCTGACGTTCAGCCGCTTTGGCGCCGCCTATCTTGTCTCGATCGAGTGCTTCAATCCTGACACTGATCAGCGTTGCACGAAGCCCGGCTTCGTCAAGCAATTGGGCGAACGTATGGGTCTGGTTGGCAAGGACGCGCCCTGATGCGCGGCTTCATCGTCGTCGTCATCATCGCGATCCTGGCGTTTCTGGCGTGGGCCTTCTTCGTCAAATGCGACGCGAAACTCCCGTGCACATACGATCAAGTGTTCCCGCCGGAACCCACGCCCGAACCGACACCCGAGCCAACGCCGGAACCCACACCCGAACCGACGCCGGACCCGGAGCCGACCCCAACGCCTGAGCCGACACCCGACGACGGCGTACTGAAAGACCCGACCGGCGCGACGTTCACGTTCGAACCGCCCGGCGAACTCCTGACCGACACCGGCCAAGGCGTGAAGGCCGAGGCGATCTACGCGCCCGGCATGCGCTATCCGCTCGAGGCGGCGCCGTCCTATCCGAACAGCCAAGTCTACATGAATGGTGGCGGTGAAGGCCCCGGCGGCGGCCAATGTGACAAGGTCAATTACAGCTACCCCTGGCGCGACAACTTCTGTGAGAAGCGCTCATGGGACACGCCGATTTGTCCGTCAGCGAAGGGCCACCAAGGTCAGGACATTCGACCAGCGACCTGCAAGAAGGGCCTCCATTGGGCGGTCGCCGCCGAAGCCGGTCAGATCACGAACATCGGCAGCTACACGGTGACGCTGACCGCCGACAGCGGCATCCGCTATCGCTACCTGCACCTGAAAATGGATGAGCTCGCGGTCAATATCGGCGACAAGCTCGCGCGCGGTCAGCGTATCGGCCTCGTCTCGAACGATTTCGGCGGCGCGGCAACGACGATCCACCTGCACTTCGAGATCAAGACGACGCTGGCCCTGCCTGACGGCACGAGCCAAATCCACTTCGCCCCGCCATACGCATCGCTTGTTGATTCCTACAAACGTCTGCTGAAGGGAACGCCGTAGTCAGAGCTCGACGATCTTGGCGAAGAGCGGCGCGGCTCCCGGCTGCTCCGCCCAGTGCTTGTTGTTCAGCACCTGGCCCTCACGCCGGACGCGCGCGACGGCAGCGGGGTCGATGTCGGCGTAGAGCCACATCGCTTCGTTGAGCACGCCGGCGGCGACGACGCCGTCCTCGGGAAAGCCCAAATCCGGCGGTCCGAACACGCCCGCCGCGCCGACGTTGACGTCGACCGCGGGCGACCACGGCGCCTCGCCGACCGTCGGCGCGTGCACGACATAACACTGGTTCTCAAGCGCGCGCGCCTGCGCCGCAACACGGACCCGGAAATAGCCGCGAAGCGAATCCGTGCAACTCGGCACCAGGATCGCCGCCGCGCCGGCATCGCTCATCGCCCGCGCGATCAGCGGAAACTCCGCGTCGTAGCAGATCGCAACGCCGAGCGTGCCAAGCCGCGTGCGAAACACGTTGATCTCAGATCCCCCCGCGACATGCCATTTCTCGCGTTCGAAGCGCGTCATGATCAGCTTGCGCTGCTCGCCGATCCGCCCCTTCGGCGACACGACGCGTGCAACGTTGGTGGCAACGCCGTCTGCGTCTCGCTCCGGCAGACTTGCCGCCACGATGTAGACACCGTGGCGCTCCGCAAGCTCCGCGTGCAGCGCATCGATCTTGCGGCGCAATCCGCCGACAAAATCGATCGACTGGCGCAGGTCGCTCCAAACCTCCGGCGCGAACATGCGCGCGAGCTCCATCGCTCCGTATTCCGGATAGACGAGCAGCGCCGCACCGTTCGCCGCCGCCTCGCCCGTCCAGCGCGCGAGTTTGCCGGCGTAGTCGTCCCACGACGCGATCGCATCGATCGGATACTGCGCGGCAGCAACACGGAAGGTCATGAGCGCGAGAGCCTCTTCGTCCAAAACTGCATGGGTTTCGCCGTCTCCTCGCGCGCGCCGATTTCCTTCCAGGCGATGCTGCAGGTCAAGCCCGGTACGGGTGCATATCCCCGTTTGCGCCAGAACCCGTCCAACGGCTGATAGTCCTGAGGCCGCAATGGATGATCGCCGGCACGCGCGACGGCGCAGAACGCAACCTCTGCCGCACCAGAGCGCAACGCATGCGCCTCGCGCTCCTCGAAGAAGCGCGCGCCGACACCGTGTCCGCGGTAGCGCTCACGCAAGACCGATTCGCCGAAATAGAACCAGCGCGAAAGGTCCTCGCTGCGCGACCTGAACGGCGCCGTGACCTCGTCCATCTGCGTGGCGAGCGGTGCTGCGGTCGACGCACCCACGATCTCATCCCCATCGAACGCGCCGACCACCAACGCATTCGCCGACGCGGCGAACGCTTGGATGTAGCGCGCCTCGTAGTCGAGGTCGCCGTCGTAGAGATAGGGAAACGCGCGAAACACCTCGATGCGCAGCCGCGCGACGTCCGGCAGATGCGCCTTCAACCGCGCGCCGGTCAGCGCTTCAATGCGGATCGCGCTCATCCGACGACCTGCGCCGTCCAATCCTTGAGATTGTAGTGCGTGGACACGCGGGCGATCCGCCCACCCGCGATCTCGAAGAAGGCACCGGCGGCCAGCATGTACTTCTGCCCCTTCGCCGGCGGCAATCCTTCGTCCGTCGAAAGATACGTCCCGTGCACCACGAACTCCGCCGCAGCGCGCGACCCGTCCGCGCTCGACAGCACCGTGATGTCGCTCAGTTCCTCGCGATAACAGCGGTTCATGTGCTCCAAGAACGCGCCGAACAACGCCTTGCCCTTGCGCCGCCCAGCCTGGTTCACGTCGTGCACCACGTCGTCGGCAAGACAGGCGAGCATCGCGCGCACGTCCTGCGCATTGAAGGCCTGATAGTAGCGTCGGATCAACGCCTCGCTCTCATCCCGCCGGTTCGGTGTCGACATCCGCAAATTCCCCCTGTGAGTTGAGCATCGTAAGGCGTCCGTCGAAGATGCTGAAGCGTGCGCCCGCGAGTTTGAGCCGGCCGGCCTTCACCGCATCGGCGACGAACGGAAACGTCATCAAGCGTTCGAGTGACACTTTGATCGAGGCTTCTTCCAACGCCTCGCCGTCGTCGAAACCAACGCGCGCCTTCGCCTCTTCAAGCAGATCGATCCAGCTCTTCAGGAACACGGCGTCCGGCCCGGTTCCGTCGACCGCCGCACGCACGCCGCCGCAGCGCGCGTGCCCAAGCACAAGGATCGTTTCGACCCTGAGTTGGCGCACCGCAAACTCGATCGCCGTGCTCGTGCCCTGAAGCCCGCCACCGGCCTTGAACGGCGGTACCAGGTTCGCAACGTTGCGGATGACGAAAAGGTCGCCGGGCAGTGCGTCGAAGATCGACATCGGATCGACCCGCGCATCGCAGCACGAGATGACGCAGATCGGCGCCGCCTGAGCCTCGCTCATGCGCTCGTAATGCGCACGCTGCTCCTGCCAATGGCGCGCCCGAAACCGATGATAGCCAGCGATGAGTCGATGCACTGCGCCCGCCGCAAATCGAACAAATGAGCGCGCTGCTTAATCGCTGCGGCGGCGCTTGTCGAGCGCCGGATTCACTCGTCCTTCGCCTTCTTCTTTGTGCAGGCGTCTTCGTTCTTGTCTTCGTCCTCGCAGTCGAGGTCTTCATCGTCCTCGTCCGACGAGCCCGCGACCGCCTCGACCGCGCCGGCCGCTACGTCGACCGTGGTCTCGACCACTGTTGAGGTCACGCTGACCGCGGTGTCGACGACGGCGATCGCCGCGCAACCCGAAAGCAGCGCGCCGGCAAACGCACACAGGACGATCGCGAAAAATTTGTGCATGAAACGCCACTCCGAGGCTTGGAACCAAGTGAACACCGCGCCGCCCGGCGGGTCAACCGCGTGCAGGTTTCAATCTTTCAACCGCCACGGCGGGAAACGGCGAATCTCGCCCGCCTGGTAGAGGCAGATCCGGTTGCCGGTCGGATCGCGCAAATAGGCTTCCCGCCAGCGCCAGCTTTGGTCGACCGGATCGGCGTCGAAGACGATCCCGCGCGCCTTCAGCCGTACGACCATACCGTCCAGTTCGTCATCTTCGAAGTAGATCGTGGTTTCGTTGACGCCGCGCGCCTCCGGATCGAGATGCAGCGAGAACGTCGACCCGCCGTCCGGACACTCGAACCGCGCATAGTGATCGTTCTTCACGATCAGCTTCAAACCCAGCGTGCGGTAAAACGCGATCGATGCGTCGAGATCGCGCGCCGACACCGTGACCTGATTGAGCTGCATCTCGGGCACTCCCGCCGACAAACCTGGTTAATCGCACGACCGGGTTACACCATGATGACGGCGCGCCTTTGACGGCGGCACCCAGCCCGCGTTAGAGCCCCCGACGATGGACAAGGTTCTGACGCTCTTCGCCACGCAAGTCTACCAGGCCCGGTTGAACGGCCGCGGCGCGGCAGCGTTGAACCGCGACCTGCACACAGCCTGCCTCTCGATCGCACGCGACGACAAAGCGGGTCAGGCCTGGTGCCGCGAGCACGGCTACAAGGGCTACACGTCCTACAGCTCGCTTGACGATCTGCCCGTCCGCGCACCGCCCTTTGCCGACCTCGCCCGTCACCTCGACCGGCACGTCGCGAAGTTCGCCCGCGCCTTGCACTACGGCCTCGCCCGTCCGCTGAAGCTCGACAGCATCTGGATCAACGTGCTGAAGCCCGGCGGCGTGCACACGTCCCACATCCACCCACACAGCGTGATCAGCGGCACGTACTATGTCGCAACCCCGAAGGCGTCGAGCGCGCTTAAATTCGAAGACCCGCGCTTAGGCTTCATGATGGCCGCCCCGGCGAAGCGGCCGAACGCCCCGCAGGGCGCGCAACCTTTCGTCTACGTCGCGCCCGCGCCCGGCACCGTCATCCTGTTCGAAAGCTGGCTCCGCCACGAAGTCCCCGCCAACCAAGCCCGTGAGGACCGCATCAGCATCAGCTTCAACTACGCTTGAAGCAGGTGCACTGCGAGGCGTTCGTACGCCGGCCGCGCCGCCACGGCCACGCGTTTCAGATCGTCCCGCAGATCATCGAGCTTTGCCCGTTCGCGCGGCGCCGCAAACCCCGTCGAGCGCTCGACCGCCCCATACCACGCCGGCGCCCAAACGCCGTCGCTCGCGCGCCGGCCCGCGGGCCAGCTCAGCATACGCTCGGAGAAGTCGATGCCGAGGCGCGCGCACAACGCGCCGAGCACGCCACGCGGATTCTTGAGCACGTCATGGGAGTCGATCACCGGCGGCGCATGCCCCAGCCGCGCCGCTTCGCGCTCGAACAGCTCGAGCTGCTGCGGCACGCCGATCTCGTCGAGCGTCGCCGCGCCCCGCACCTCGGCATAGGACAGCAGCACGTCCTCCGGCGCGCGGATCAGGAACGCGTTGCGCACCTCCGCGGTCCAGTCGCGCCCAATCGCCGGCAGCATGTGATGCGTCATGTGCTTCTGGTAGAAGACACGCCGCCCACCGGGCACGGGGCCTGTCAGCGCCGCCACGACTTCATGCCAATCCGTCGGCTGCGCAGCCAGCACCTCGTCACGCATCGGATGCGCGGCGCCGGTCGCCTTCAGATAAACCGCATAGAACGGCTCGTCGACGACGGCGGTGTCGGGACGGTTCTCGAACGCGCGCATCATCGCCGTCGAGATGTTGCGCGGCCCCGACCACATTGCGATCCGCAAGACCTCCCCACTCACCGCAGCGCCTCCCGATTCTTCAAGTCGTCATAGAGCGCGCGCAGCCGCGCCGTCAGCGGTCCCGGCAATGCCGCGGGCAAAGCCCGCCCGTCGATCGAACGCACCGGCGTCAACCCGCCGAAGGTGCCGGTGACGAACGCCTCATCCGCCTCACGCAGATCGTGCAGTGTGAAATTGCCGAGTTCGATCGCAATCCCGTTGGCGCGCGCAAGTGCGATCACGTTGGCGCGCGTGACGCCGTTGAAGCAGAATTCACCGGTCGAGCTATAGAGGCGGCCGCCGCGCACAAAGAAGAAGTTCGTCGCATTGCAGCTCGACACATAGCCGTTCGGATCGAGCATCAAGGCCTCGTCCGCGCCTTTGTCCATCACCTCGATCAGCGCCCGGATCAGATTGAGCCGCGAATGCGAATTGAGCCGCATGTCGAACATGCTGGCCGGTGTGCAGCGGATGGACGAGGTGGCGAGCACGAGCCCCCGCGTCACGATCTCGGGCGCAGGCAACTTGTGTTCCGCCACGATCACGACGGTGGGTTTGCCGGCGGCATTGCGCGGATCCTGGTTGACGGTCTTCTTCGGGCCGCGCGTCACCATCAGCCGCACATGCACGCCGTCGCGCATGCCGTTCGCATCCAATGTCTTCTGAAGCGCGGCCCGCACCTCCTCGCGCGTCATCCCGATGTCGAGCGCGATCTCCTTCGCGCCCCAGAACAACCGGTCGAGATGCGCGTCGGCAAAGACGAGCGCACCTTTGTGCAGCCGGAACCCCTCCCACACCCCGTCACCGAGCACGAACCCCGCGTCGAAGATCGAAACCCTGGCCTCCCCGCGCGGCACCAACGCGCCGTTCAGATAGACGAGCACGTTCTCATTGCGGGGATCGGCGGCAAAATCCTGGCTTCCGGGCATGGCTTCCGTCGCTCTCGTTTCACGTTGGCTTAGCCGGAATCCCGAGCGTGTGCCAAGGCGACGAACGACGACAGCGCCTCTATTTCTCGGCGGCAGGGACGGCGCCGACAATCACCACGATTTCGCCGTTGTGCGCGAACGTCAGCTTCGCCGAGTTTTCATGGCCGGTGTAGATCGGCACGAAGGCCGTTCCCACCGGAACACCCGTCATCGACGTCCCGGTCGCGATATTCGTCACCGACGTGCCGACGGTCTTGGGATCGGATAGCACGACCGCATAACGCTCGCCCGCCCGGAGCCGCAATTGAAGTTGCAGCGTGTTGCCGGCGCCGAAGAGGAACATGTCGCGCCCGACTTCGCGCGCGATCGCACCGGCCTCGTCGCGCAGCTGAAGCCGCGGCGAAAACAGAGTTCCGCCCAACGGCACGCTCACGACCGTGATCATCAAACCTTCGCCACCAGGCAACGAGAACACTTGATACGTGCTGCGTTGACCGGCTTGGTCGATGCACGGCGCCGTATCCCCGATGCGCGCCGTCGCCTTGAGGGGCGCATCCTTCGCGCCCTGCTTTTCACTGACGAGCACGGCCGCACCGGCAAGCGAGACATCGCTGGCACATGTCGCCTGGGAAAGGTCAAGGCGCGCGGGAACGCTCTCACGCACCGTCGCACAGCCCGATAGTGCGATGGCGCAAACCGCCGCCGCCGCAATCCTGATCCACCCACCCATCAGCGCAACAACGTCGCCGTGGCCGTCGCCACCTGCCCGATAGCCTCATCCAACCCCTTCACGGCCCTGTCGGGATCGGCGATAAGAGCATCGAAGTCCTTGAACTCGTAGGCGGGGTCGGGCGCAATCGTCACAGCCGTCTCGGGAATATTGACGGTGTTAAGCGTGTTGTAGGCGATCGTGCGTTGCATCAGGACGGCCTTGTCCGACGCGCGCACCATCTTGAGTTCCGCATAGACAAACGGACGATAGGGCGTCGACATGCCCGCGGCGAGATACCCGTAGTTGAAGGAAACATCCAGAAGCGTGTCGCCAGGCATGTCGGCGGCAGACGGATACTGCTTCAGGAACCCGCGCTCCGTTCGCTGAATAGGTCCTTCGCTGGCGTCATAGCCTGCGGCTTTCAAGAGCTCGATCGTCTTGCGCAGATAAGCCCCTTTGCCTGAGAAGCTGCGCGCGGTCGTGATCTTCTCGAAGTCGCTCTCGCGGCTGCTTTGCATACCGGCGTCGATCAAAGCGCCGATAAGCCCGAAGCTCTGCCCAACGGTCGCCGCAAGCACAACGCTCGCCTTCTCCGGTGCGGCGGGTGTGAGCACACGGATCGTCTTCGGATTGCCGGCCGCCGTTCGATCATACGGGATCTGCGGGAGCGTGGCACACGCTGAGATTGCCAGGGCAAAGACAAACAACAATGAAGTGCGAGAAATCGTAGACATGCGCCCCCCTCGGCGTTTCGCCTGTGAACATAGACTATCACGCCATTGGCACACGCCTCAAGTGAACTGCGCAGGTATATCCTGGAAGACTCTCACGGCCGCATGAACATATAGTCCGTGTCCGGATCGACATTCTCGGCGGCCGCAAGCAGTTCGGCGCGCACATCCGCGACGCTGCGCCGCTCGAGCATCGAAGAGATCGCGGCCGACAGCATGTTGCGCGCGACGGCATCCAGGTCCTGACCTTGCGCCTTCGCCGCCGCCATCGCGGCTGCGAAGTGCGTCCGTGCGATCTCGCCAGCACTCATGCCCCGTGCTTCCTCACGTTCGATCGAACGTCAACATCACGTGGAGCCCGCCGGACCGCCTTGAGGCATATCAAGCCCGCTCTGGCGCGACGCCCGCACATCGCTACTATGGCCGAAACGGGAGATCGAAACATGCGCCGCCTCGTTCGCATCGTGTTGCTGGGGATCGCTATCTGGGCTGTGCCCTTCGCCTTGGCGATGGCGATCTTCCCCGTGGTCAGCCCAGCCTCCGAACTGTTCGAGGCAATCATGGCCGTGACGCTTGCGTTCGCCACGACTTTGTTCGGACTCATCCACCTCTCGCGCTGCGCCGCGCCAAGCCTGGACGAAGGTCTGCTCGCAGGTTCGATCTGGATGGCAATGTCGGTCGCGCTCGACCTGCCGTTCTTCATTTTCGGCCCGGAGCAGATGCGCATGGCCCCGGCCGACTACATCGCCGACGTGGCCTTCACCTATCTTATGATCCCAATCATCGCAGGCGGAATCGGCCAGGCGTTCTCAAGCCGCTGACGGCGCCCTTGCCGCGCGGTCGCCGCGCACCATAGTCATCGGCTTCGACAAGACGAGAGCGGCCGCATGTCACGGTAGCTCCGGGAAGGCGAGAGGGCAGGAAAACGGCATGCAGCAACGGCAGCAGGCGGAAACGCGCCACGTTTCGAACGGCGCCCTGCATCTCTACGGCCTGCCGAACGTCGCGCTCTCCGTCGTGCACTTGCCGACCGCCGTCTATGTCACAGGTTTCTACTCGCAGAATCTGGGCCTGAGCCTCGGCGCCATCGGGCTGATCATCCTGCTGTCACGCCTGACCGACGTGTTCACCGACCCCGTCGTCGGCATTTTGAGCGACCGCTGGCGCACGAAATGGGGCCGCCGCAAGCCCTGGATTGCGGCCGGCATCCCGCTGATGGTCGTGACGGTTTGGTTGCTGTTCGTGCCTCCGCCGGCGGTGTTCGAGTCGGGCCAGAACTGGGGCCTCGCCTATCTCGCGGCAATCCTGATCCTCTACTATCTCTCGAATACGTTCATCGACCTCCCCTACAAGGCCTGGGGCGCCGATCTCTCGCCGAACTACCGCGAGCGCTCGCTCGTCACCGGCTTTCGCGAAAGCTACGGGTTCTTAGGGCTGATCCTCGTGCTCGCGATCCCGGTCGTCATGACCATGTACGGCTTGAACAAACTCGCCGACTGGGTTTTCGCGATCGCGGTCGCGACCGCGATCCTGTTGCCGCTGTTGTTCCTGCCCGCGCTTTTCGGCGTGAAGGAGACGGAGGCCGAGGCCAAACCCCGCCCTGAGATCACGTGGTCGCGCGGCCTTCGCATCATCTGGCGCAACGGCCCGTTCATGCGTCTCGTTTGGGTGGGCTTGCTCCTCATCACCACGACGTCGATGACGGCGGCACTCTCGCTGCTCTTCGTCACCCACGCGATGGGCCAGCCGAAGTTCTTTCCCGTCTTCGTGATGTTCTACTATCTGGCGAGCGTCGCGGGCATCCCGATCTGGATGGCGATCTCCAAACGCCTTGGGAAGCACAAGGCGACCGCGCTCGCGATTTTCTGGCTCTCGCTCTGGAGCGCCCCGATCCCGTTCGTCGGCGCCGATCAATTCTGGGTCTTCTTCGCGCTGATGATGCTCAAAGGCTCGGCCGTCGGCGCGCTCTATTTCATCCCGGCCTCGATGGCCGCCGACGTTATCGACATCGACACGCTCAGAACCGGCGAACAGCGCACCGGCCTCTACTTCTCAATCTGGGGCATGGTGCTGAAAGGCGCCGCCGGCATCGGCACCGCGCTGGCCACCGCGGGCGCCGGCTATTTCGGCTTCGACCCGACCTGCGCCTCACCGGCACTGCCGCGCGAGGCCGCGACCTGCATGAACTCCGCGAGTTCGATCTTCGCCCT
>JAEUML010000244.1 GCA_016792785.1 Alphaproteobacteria bacterium | reverse complement strand
CGCCGCGGGTGACGTAGTGCACCCAGAATCTCGAAAGGGTTCGGGAGTGTCGCGGCGAACTTTGTGACTTGGGCTTTGACCTTTTCGATTTGCATCACGTCGGCAATGCGGTTGTCGATGAACTTGTTCGTGTCCTCGGAGTCTTCGCTCTGGTCGGCGAACCAGTAGAGCATCGTCGAAGTGACGACGCCTGCGAGCAGGCCGCGCTTGGTGTACCAGTTGAAGTCTGCCGACGTGTCGCCGATGGCGCGCCAGATCGTGTCGCAGGTGCGCCAGACGCACGTCGCGCCGTCAAGCGCGTATTGCGGCAGCGCGAGCAAAGCCGCGCCGCGACGGGCGGCTTCTTTGTGGTCGGCCACGACTTCGATGCGGGTGCGCATCGCGAAGGCGATGCGGTCGCGCACCCGCATCGGCTTCAGGTCGGCGGCCTCGATCAGTTCGGCGGCGCGGCGGTCGGCGTCGGACGAGAAGAACACGAGCGCGTCGACCGGACCGCGCGGAAAGGCGGCCTTGAGTTCCGCCTCGCTTGCGCCGGCGCGTTCGGCTGCTTCGCGCAGCGTCTTGTCGGACCAGCCGTCGAAGGCGACGTGCGGCAAGGCCTCGGCAAGGATCTTCTCACGCAGCGATTCCGTGTGGGTCGCAGCCGGCTTCTTCACGCGCTTGGTTCGAGCCAATGTTTCGTCTCGCTTTCGAAGATGAGCTTCGTCAGGTCGTTCATGCGTTGCGGGTAGAGGATACCATCAAGGTGGTCGCATTCGTGCTGCACGACGCGGGCGTGGAAGCCCTTGGCCACACGCTCGATCGGTTTGCCGTCGAGGCCCAAGCCCCGGTAACGGATGTGGGCTGGGCGCTCGACCCAACCGCGCAAGCCCGGGACCGAAAGGCAGCCTTCCCAGCCCCCTTCCCGCTCCGGCGACAGGACTTCGATCACCGGGTTCACCAGGACGGTCAGCGGGGCTGTGTGGTCGAAGGCCTCGGCCTCGCTCAAGCCGGGGTCGGAGCGGTGGGCAGGGGCCTGAAAGATCACCAGGCGGATGGCCTCATGCACCTGCGGTGCGGCAAGACCCGCGCCGTTTGCATCGATCATGGTCTCGACCATGTCTTCGACCAAACGTCGCAGTTCGGGGTCGTTCACGTCCGTTATCTCGGCCGCGCGCCGCCCCAGCGCCGGATGGCCCATTCGCGCGATTTTTCGGATCGTCATCGGGGTGATATGAGGCCCAAATCCTGGAGGGGCAAGGGTGGACAGCGCCGCACGCCTCTGGTAACTACCCGCCCCTGTTTCGGGGTGCGCCGTTCATGCGGCGGCTGCCCCTTTTTCTTTGCATATCCGACCGGAGGCTTCCTTTGCAGATCATCGTGCGTGACAACAATGTCGATCAGGCCCTGAAGGCGCTCAAGAAGAAGATGCAGCGCGAAGGCCTGTTCCGCGAGATGAAGCTGCGCAATCACTACGAAAAGCCGTCCGAGAAGCGGGCACGCGAGAAGGCGGAAGCCGTGCGCCGCGCGCGCAAGCTGCAACGCAAGAAGCTGCAGCGCGAGGGTGTTCTGCCGAAGACGCCGAAGGTTGTGCGTCCGCCGCGCGGGTAAAGCTTTTGCACTCTGTTGGTTTCGAGGGCCGCGGGTTATTCCGGCGGCCCTTTTCGTTTCAGGAGTGGGAAACGAGAAGTGAGAAAAGAGAGAGGCAGAACCCGCACGCTCTCTTTTCTCACTCCTCTCCCCTCACCTCTCACGCCTGGCGCGGCCGCCAGAGGTCGCGCAGGAATCCCGAGAAGGAAATCGAGGAGTCGGGGCGCAGCAGGTTCGCTCGGAAGACGCGGGCGACGAGGCGCACCATCCACCAGAGCGTCACGATGCTGACGACGAGCGCGCCCAAGATGTCGATGCCCTCCGGCGCGCTCAGCGAGCGCACCATCATCGTGAACGGCGCGAAGAACGGCAGATATGAGGCGACGCGCGCCAGCATGCCGGCGGGGTCGTAGGCGATTGCTATTGGCAGCATGAAGATCGGCAGCGTCACCATGGTTGCCGGCGCGACGATCGCCTGGGCGTCGGTGATCGAGGTTGCGGCGCTGCCGGCGGCGAGGAAGAAGGCGCCGATCGTCAGATAGGCGAGCGCGAAGAAGACGAAGATCTGGAAGCCCTTCTCGAACGTCGCCACGTTCTCGCTCAGCGTTTCGATGATTACGCGGGCTGTCGGAAACAGGATGTCGATGCTGGCCACCGCGCTCGCCATCCAGACGCCGACGAGTAGGACGGCGAGCATCAGGCCCGTGAAGAGCTTGCCCGCCATCAGCGTTTCGGCGCGCACGCAGGACAGCAGAAGCTCGGCGACGCGGTTGCTCTTCTCTTCGACCAGCGCCATGACGACCATGTTCGCCGTCATGAACACGGCCATGAACAGCAGCAGATAGACGACGACCGCACCGATGACCGTGAACTGACGCACGTTCGAGAGCGCGCCGAGCTGTTCGGGGTCGGGGTCGGTCGTCCTGATCGTGCCGGCGGCGGCGACGATCTCATCGGCCGCGTCCTTCGGCACCTGCGCGGCGGCGCGCAGACGCTTCAATTCGGTGTCGAGCGCGGTGCGCAGGAACTCGCGCAGAAAGATGCGGTCGGTGTCGTCGGTGACGTACTCCGCGCTTTCGCTACCGTCGAGAAAGCCATGCGGGATGACGAGCACGGCCCAAAGGGGCACCGGCCCGAACGGTCCCGCGACAAGCGTTTCGGACGAAAGATAGGGTTTGGCCGCTGCGGCGAGGTCGGGGGCGGTGGTGACTTCAGGCGGCGGGTCGACACGGAAAAAGCGGCGATAGGGCTCGCTGAACTGCGGTGCGTTCGGCTTGAGATAGGGCCGCAGTTCGACAAACGCGGCGATCACACCACCTTTCGCCTCGATAGCACGTAGCGACGTTTCGCTGTCGACGTCGCCGTCGATGAGGAGGCGCGCGAGTTCCGGTTTTTCCTGTTTCAGGCGGTCTTCGTCCGCGTTCTCTTTTGCATATTCCGCCAGGAAATAGAGACCGCGCGCGGTGACGTCGCGGTCGAGCGCAGCGTCGATCGCGGGGATCATGACGCCGGTCTTGTCAATAACGGCAAAGTGGCGAACGGGACCGCCGAGCGCGGCAAGCTGCGACTCCGACGCTTGGGGCAGCAGACCGCCGATCAGCATGTAGAGCGGCAACAGCAGCAAACCGAACAGGAACGCGCGCGAGGTCGCGTGTTGAACAAAGCCGCGCCAGGCGATGAGCCAAACCTGCCTCATGGTTCGACGTCCCCGACATCGCTGCCCGCGAGCGTGACGAAGACCTCGTGCAGGCTGGGCGGCGAGGTGTCGAACAGCGTCAGTTTCACGCCCTGTTCGAAGCAGGCGGCAAGCACGGTCTGCGGGTCGGCGCCGGGCGCCAAGATCACGTCCCAGTGCGTCGACCCTTCGACGGGCGGATTTACTTTCGTGACGCCCTTCACCGCGCTCAAGAAGCCGAGATCGCTGGGCGATTCCAATTTCACCGTGCGTGGGATTGCGGCGCGGGCTTCGCCGAGCGTGCCGTCGAACGCCTTGCGGCCCTTGACCAGGATCACGAAGCGGTCGCAAAGGCGTTCGGCGTGGCTCATCGTGTGGGTCGAGAACAAGACCGTCGTGCCGGCGTTCGCGAGCCTTCTGATCGCCGCTTCGAGTTCGTTCTGGTTGATCGGATCGAGGCCCGAGAACGGTTCATCCAAGATCACAAGTTCGGGCTCGTGAGCGATAGCGGTTATGAGCTGAACCTTTTGCGCCATGCCCTTGGACAGCGCTTCGATGCGGCGGTCCTTGACGTGGCCCAAGCCGAGTTCATCGAGCAACTCGTCGGCACGTTGGTGGGCCTTGGCGGACCATAGGCCTTTGAGCTTCGCGAAATAGACGACGGTGTCGCGGGCGGTCATGCGGCGGTAGAGGCCGCGCTCCTCGGGCAGATAACCGATACGGCGTTGGACCGACCTTCCCGGTTGGCGACCAAATACGGCGACCTTGCCTTCGCTCGGCGGCGAGATGCCGAGGATCATCCGCAACGTGGAGGTCTTACCCGCGCCGTTCGGGCCCAAAAGGCCCAAAATCTTACCCTTGGGCGCAGCAAAGGTTACCCGGTCGACGGCGAGGAAATCGCCGTACCGTTTCGTTACACCCGACAACTCGAGGACTGCGTCCCCCATACACCCCGCCACCCTGGGCCGCACAAAACCATGCGGCACGGTGCAAGATCAACACCAGGGAAATGCAAGGGTTTGCGGCCCGTTTCGCGCGGATTAGTAGCGCGGGAAGCCGTTCGAGCTCTTGTGCGCGACCAGGATCTTCCAGTCGCCAGAGGCGCGGGTTAGCGCGAGCGACATGACGCCTTCGCCTTTCATCGCCGCCTGGCCGCCCGCCGAGATCGTCTGCGAGTAGCGGAACGAGGCCACGGCCGCATCCTCGGTCTGCATGACGACCTTCAGGTCATAGGCTTCGAGACGCGAGGAATTGAATCCGCTTAGGAACGAGGTCAGCCCCGCAATCGCCGCAGCCTTTGTCTCGTAGACCATGCGGCCGTCTTCGATCCACTGAAAGCCCACGTCGTCGGCGTAGTATTCGCCTGCCGCCTCGGCTTCGTGGCCGTTGACCTTGGCGAGGTATTCTTCGACCGCCGTTTTGACTTCCGGCGCCACCGTCGCCGCGACTTCTTGCGAGGTTGTCGCCGGCGCGAACGGGTTCGAGCACGACACCGTCACGAGCAGAACGCCCACGAGGACGGGAGCAACGAGGAAGCGGCGCATTTTCATGTCGGGACCTTCTCAATCAGCAATCGGCATCTGGGGCAGCGTCCCTGGGCCGGGACGGTTTGGTTTTACAATAACGCGCGGAGGTTAACAGGGCGATCACCAAGCCGCCTCAGAGACGTTTCTTGAACTCGATCGCGTAGTCGGCGAAACCGGCCGCGCGGTAGGCATTGACGGCGCGACTGTTGCCCGCCAGTGCGCCGATGAACACGAATTTCAGTCCCAGCGTTCGGAAATAGTCCTCGCAAGAATTGAGTAACGAACGGCCAATGTGACGGCCGCGGTGTTCTTCGTCGACGAAGAGCTCCGCGACGTAGCCGTACATGCGTTCTTCTTCGAGGACGTAGACATCTTGTTCGCTCGTATGACAGACCGCCCAGCCGACCGGCGCTCCGTCGACTTCCGCAACGAAGATACGACCCTGCCTTTTCTCGACGCGCTTTAGGATCTCGGGCAGAAAGTCGACACCGACTTGCGCGTCGAGGCGGCGGTTCGGTTCGGACAAGCCCTCGTAAGTGTTCGAACCCCAGATGAAGCGTTCGAACGCGGGTTTGTCGCGCGTGAGATCGGCGTCGCGAATGTGGACGCTCACCCCAGCGCCTTGACGATTTCTTCCGTCATCTTCTTCGCGTCACCGAACAGCATCATCGTGTTGTCGCGGAAGAAGAGTTCATTTTCGACGCCGGCGTAGCCTGAGCCCATGCCGCGTTTGATGAAGAGCACGGTCTTGGCGCGCTCCACGTCCAGGATCGGCATGCCGTAGATCGGCGACTTGGGGTCGGTCTTGGCAGAAGGGTTCGTCACGTCGTTCGCGCCGATCACGTAGGCGACATCGGCGGTCGGGAACTGGCTGTTGATGTCGTCGAGTTCGAAGACCTCGTCGTAGGGGACGTTCGCTTCGGCGAGAAGCACGTTCATGTGGCCGGGCATGCGGCCCGCCACCGGGTGGATGGCGTAGGAGATTTTCACGCCTTCCTTCTTCAACTTGTTCGCCATCTCATGCAGGGCGTGTTGAGCTTGCGCCACCGCCATGCCGTAGCCGGGGACGACGATGACGCTGGACGCGTTCTTCATGATGAAAGCTGCGTCGTCGGCCGAGCCCTGCTTCACGGGGCGGGATTCGGTTTTGCCGCTCGCCGCCACTTCGCCGCCGAAGCCGCCGAGGATCACCGAGATGAACGAGCGATTCATCCCCTTGCACATGATGTAGGAGAGGATCGCGCCCGACGAACCGACGAGCGCGCCGGTGATGATGAGCGCGGAATTTTCCAGCGTGAAGCCGATGCCGGCCGCCGCCCAGCCGGAATAGGAGTTCAGCATCGAAACGACGACCGGCATGTCGGCGCCGCCGATCGGAATGATAAGCGTCACACCGAGCACGATCGCAAGAACCGTGACCGCCCAGAACGTCCAGGTCGAGGCGCCGTGGCTCATCACCAGCATGACGATGAGCGCGACGATGGCGGCTGCGAGCGCGATGTTCAACACATGGCGCCCCGGCAAGATGATCGGCGCGCCCGACATGTTGCCGTTCAGCTTCGCGAACGCGATGATCGAGCCCGAAAACGTGATCGCGCCGATCGCGACGCCGATCGACATTTCGATCAGAGACTGCATGTGCACGTTGCCGGGTTCGCCGATGCCGAACGCCTGCGGGGCGTAGAGCGCGGCTGCGGCCACGAACACGGCGGCGAGACCCACGAGGCTGTGAAAGGCCGCGACCAGCTGCGGCATCTGCGTCATCGCGATGCGGTTTGCCGTGATCGCGCCGATTGTGCCGCCGACGGCAACGCCGAGCAGGATCAAGCCCCAGGTCATCACATCGTCGGGTGCTGCGACGGCGAGCGTCGTCGCCACCGCAATCGCCATGCCGATCATGCCGAGATTGTTTCCGCGGCGCGAGGATTCGGGGCTCGACAGGCCGCGCAGGGCCAGAATGAACAGCACGCCTGAGACGAGATAGAGAAGGGCTGCGAGGTCAGCGGTCATAGATTGCCTCAATGGCGAGCGTGAGGTGGTGCGGCTGCCTAAGCTGAACTTCTACCGCCCCCTCTGTGGGGCGGTCGAAACTTCGAAGCGGAGCGCAGAAGTTTCGGGTGGGGGGCGCGGCACCGTCGTGGCCCCCCACCCGAACCTTCTCGCCCTTGCGGGCTTGAACGTTCGACCGCCCCACAGAGGGGGCGGTAGATGGAGCAAATGCGAGGGGGAGGAACATCGTCACTCCCTCGGTCCGTCGAAGACGCCGGCGCGGAGCAGGCCCACGCCGGCACCGGCCATCCAGATTGCGATCAGGCTGACGATCGTCGCCATGTCGAACGTCTGGCGGACATAGATCACGCCGGCGCAAGCGAACATCGCGATGCCTTCCCAGACGAGAAGCGAGACGATGAGCTTCTGCTGCGGTTTGTTCTGGCCCGCGAAAAACTGAGCGGCAACGAGTTCGCCCGCGGCCAGCACGGCAAGGCCGGCCGCGATCATGTCGAACAGGGTCACCGCCGCGTCGTCCATCCTCGTCAATGGTGCTCGCTGCCGGCGCCGTGGTCGCCGCCGCCTTGCTTCGGCGTGAAGTAACCGCCCATCAGGGCGACCGCCGCGAGAAGCGCGAAACCTGCGATGTAGATCATGCGGCTGCTGTCGTTGCCTTGAACGATGAGGCCCACGACCGCGATCGCGACCGCCAGGCAGATGAGGCCCGCCGCACGCGCGACGTTGCCGACGTTCAGGATCGCCATCAGAAGCGCCACGACGCCTGCGCCGATCAGCACGTAGTACGTCATCGCCAACGGCGTGAGTTCGACTGCCATGTTTTCCTCCCTATTTCTTCTCTTTCTTCTTGTACATCGCGAGCATGCGCTGCGTGACCAAGAAGCCCCCGAAAATGTTGACGCTGGCGAGCGCGACGGCGATGACGCCGAAAATCTTGGCGACCCAGCCGCCCTCGCCCGCCGAGAGCAGATCGACGCCGACGGCAAGCAGCGCGCCCACGATGATGACCGAGGAAATCGCGTTCGTGACCGACATCAGCGGCGTGTGCAACGCGGGCGTTACGCTCCACACCACGTAATAGCCGACGAAGATCGCGAGCACGAAAATCGAGAGGCGGAAGATGAAGGGATCGATCGCTTCCATGGGGTTCAGCCTTTCACCGCCGAATGCACGACCTCGCCGTCGCGCGTCAGGCAGGTGCCTTTGATGATTTCGTCGTTCCAGTCGATCTTGAGCGCCTTCGTCGTCTTGTCGATCAAGGGCGACAGGAAATTAAACAGGTTGCGCGCATAGAGCGACGAGGCGTCGGCGGCGAGGCGCCCTGCGAGATTGACGACGCCGATGATCTTGACGCCGTTGACCTCGACCGTCTCGCCCGCCTTGGTCAGCGGGCAGTTGCCACCCTGCTCGGCCGCAAGATCGACGATGATCGAGCCGGGCTTCATCGAGCGCACCATTTCCTCGGTGACGAGCACCGGCGCCGGGCGACCGGGGATGAGCGCGGTCGTGATGACGATGTCCTGTTTCTTGATCGTCTCGGCGATCAGGGCGGCCTGCTTCTTCTTGTAGGCGTCGGACATTTCCTTGGCGTAGCCGCCGGATGTCTCAGCCTGTTTCGAGTCCTCGTCCTCGACCATCACGAACGTGCCGCCGAGCGACTGGACCTGTTCTTTCGTCTGGGCGCGTACGTCGGTCGCCGAGACGATCGCGCCGAGGCGCTTGGCGGTCGCGATCGCCTGCAGACCTGCGACGCCCACGCCCATGATGAACGCGCGCGCCGGGGCGATCGTGCCCGCGGCCGTCATCATCATCGGAAAGGCGCGGCCGTAGGCGCCGGCCGCGTCGATCACGGCCTTGTAGCCCGCGAGGTTCGATTGTGAGGAGAGCACGTCCATCGACTGCGCGCGCGTGATGCGCGGCATGAACTCCATGGCGAAGGCGTTGACGCCCGCACTCGCGTATTTCCCGGCTGCCGCCTTGTCCGCGTAGGGCGCCAGCACGGCCGCGAGCATCGCGCCGCGTTTCATCTGCGCGAGCTCCTCGTCGGTCGGGCGCATCACCTTCAAGACGATGTCGGCGCCGAGCGCTGCGCCTCCCGTGCCGATCTCAGCGCCCGCCGCCGCGTAGTCCTGATCCGCGAAATAGGAGGCGCCGCCCGCGCCCGCCTCGACCACGATGTCGAGGCCCAAGCCTTTCAGCTTTTTGACGGTTTCGGGCGTCGCCGCGACGCGCGTTTCGCCCGCGCGCCGTTCCTTCGGAATTCCGACTTTCATCTGACCTGCGCCGATGTCTGGAGGGAGGACGCGCGGGGTGCGACCGTCACGTCAGGAAGTATGCCATCAGAATGAGGAGCAGGGCGATGAGAATAATCCCCCACTTCGTCAGCCCCCAGAACAACGCGTAAGTGGCGTTGTGTTCGGACAGATCCATCTTGCCTTTCTGGTAGGTGTGCGGCGCGTTGGCCATCGACTTTTCCCTCGTGATGCGTGGCGAGTCCTCGCCGGTTCGGGGCGGACTATAGCAACCGACACCGGCCCGGCAACGGCAGTTTTGCCGCGCTTTTTGTCCCCATCGCGGGTAATCCGAGGACCCTCAACGCCGCCGCCTGGGCAACGAGTGGTTCCAGTCGGCGAGGAGTGCGCGCAAGGCGGCGACGAAGGCCAGTGGTTGGTCGAGCATCACGTGGTGGCGGGCTTGCGGGATTTCGATCATCGGGGCGGCGCGGCCGAGCAAGTTGAACATGTACTCGCCGACTTCGTGCGGCATAAGGACCGACATTTCGCCACGCATGATCGCGATGCGGCACTTGGTTTGGCGCAGGCGCTCGGCCGTGTCACCGATCGAGAAGCGGGACGCCCACAGCGCAGGATCGAACTTCCAAGTCCAACCGCCGTCGACCTGCTTCAGCGAGCGGCGCGCGATGTGGTCGACGATGTAGTCGTTCTCGCATGGCTGTTCGGGGGCGAGCCGGAAGCGGGCGAGCGCTTCGGTCAATGTTGGATAGACGTTGTGCGGGCGAAATTCGCGACGCGGCGGGCCGCCGGGGCGGTCGGGCGGGTTGACCGGCGAGTCGACGATGACCGTGCCCGCGAGTTTGTCGCCGTGGTGCGCACCGGCCAAAATCGTGGCGAAACCGCCGAACGAGTGCGCAACGATGACGGGCGGCTCCTCGTGATCGAACATGCCCGCCGCCCGCGCGACTTCGAGTTCCTCTTCGACGAAGAGTTCCATCGTGTAGTTCGGACGGTGCGCGGAGTCGCCCATGCCGGAGAGGTCGAGCGCAGCGACGTTGTAGTCTGAGGCGAGGAATGGGGCGATAAAGCTCCACCACTCCGCATGCGCGGCGTTGCCGTGCACGAGCAGCAGTCCCGGACGACTGCGGTCACCCCAACGCAGGTAGCGAATGCGTGCACCCGCGACATCGACCCAAGCCGCTTCGGGTTTGACGGCGACGGCTTGCTCGAACCACGCGGGGCCTGCGACGCGCTCGCCGTTGTATCGGGCGAGCGAGCCAGTGTTCCGATCCGACGCCATCAGGCTTTGCGCCTCGGCGGGCGGGGACCGAGCGCTTTGAAGATGCCGGTGGCGGTCATGATTGTGCGGTCCGCGGACCAGATGCGGCCGGTGACGGTGTAGATGTCGTTGTCACGGCCGGCGATCGTGCCCGTGCCTTCGACCCAGTCGCCAACTTGGGCCGCGTCGATGAAGTCGGTGACCATGCGCACCGTAACCCAGTAGCGGTTTTGTTCGAGTGAGATCGCGTGGCCGAGCGCCATGTCGGCGAACGCCATCAGCATGCCGCCGTGGCAGTTCTTCATGCCGTTCGTGTGCTGCTCGGTCACGAGGAAGGCTCGCGTGTAGGTCTTGTCGGCGTTGATACGTTCGTAAAGCGGGCCGATCTGGCGGCCGAAGCCCTGGAACCAATTCATGCGCACGTAGCCGTCGGGAATCTCGGGCGCGTACTCTTCGAGGAGATCGTCGGTCATGCGGTCCACTCTATCCAAGCGCCGTGCGGATCGCATAGAGCGACCGTGCGTTTCGTGGCGGCGCCGTTTTCGTAGCGTCCGACGACGACGGGATACTGACCGCCGTCCCATTCGATCGAAATGCGGTAGACGGGTCGCTCACGGCTCAACGTTTCGAGCGTGCGCGTCAGGCGCTCGCGCATCTCTTCGCTGAACTGATATGTGACGTGGCTGTGATAGACGACAAGCACGCCATCACGGGGAATGGCCGTTGCGACGGGGCCAAGATTTGCGAGCGCATCGCCGGCGACGATTTTGTGCGGGTGTGCGCGTGCGGTTGCGATCGCCATTTCAAGGCGCACGAGGCGGTGCTTGAGTTCTGGCCAGATGAGCGCCTTCAGCCAGAGGCGATCCTCGGGTGAATCCACGTTCACGGGGTTGAGTTCGAGGCCGACGCGACTTTCGACCTGCGGGAACTTGCGGCCGAGATCCAAAAGACGCGTGCTGCGCACTTCCGCTTCGAGTTTGAGGCTAGCCGATGCCGGGCCGCGGGTCTGCGCGCCCGTACCGGCCCGGTATGTGTAGTGATAGCGATCCCAGTTCAGGTTGAAGCCGGCCGAGGGGCCGATCTCGATCAGATGCAAGGGCGCGCCCACCTCTCGCGCTACAAAGTCGAACGCCGGATAGAGCGACGTCGAGCGGGCGACCTCGTTCGTGTTCGTGACGCGCGTTTCGATCAGCCGCGCGAGGCGCGCTTCGTGCGTGAGGCAAAAGTCGCGGAACAAGGGCATCGGATCGCCCACCACCGTCGCACCTGGGCGCACGCTCGCGTAGTGATCGGCGAGTGGATGATCGGTGCCTTCGAGAAGCAGGTAGTGGACGGCCGCGAGGATAATGTTCGCCTGCGGCTGGCCCGGCTTCACGCGCGCGGCCATGGCGCGCAGTTGCGCATCGTCGCCGATGCCGAGGGCCAAGCGTTCGTAGAGCGGCGAGTGTCCGCGTATCGCTTCGCCGGCAAAGAACGTCCAGTAGCTCGCCGGCGCCTCCTTCGTCACGGCAGAGGTACTCCGGAGCTGGCGAAGGCCGCCTTTTGACGCTTGGCGACTTCAGCGAGCGTGAAGCCTTCGATTTCCTCGTTGAAGATCTTGTGGAAGTTCAGTTCGGCCGCAAGATGCAGGAACACGGCGCCGAGGCCGATCGCCGCGCGGTCCATGAAGACGAATTCGCGCGGTGGCTTCACAGGGCCCATCTGCTTCAGGCGTTTATGGACTTCGTAGGCCTCTTTGCGTCCGTAGGCGGAGGGTTCGACGCCGTTGGCGACCGTGCGCACGCGCTTGTCCAGCATCGGCGCGTAGATGAAGCGGGCCCAGATGTTCAGCGTTTCGATCACTTCTTTCTTCAGGCCGACGAAGCCCCAGGTTTCGTACGCGTGGACGGCGAGGTCGGGCTCGTTCCGTTCGAGCGCGCGATAGAGGTCGATGACGCCGCCGACGAATTTCGGCTTGAACGTTCGGATGCAACCGTAGTCCAGCAGATTCACGACAAGGTCGTCGCGCACCTGATAGTTGCCGAGATGCGGGTCGCCGTGAATTGTGGCGTAGCGGCTGAACGGATGCCACCAGGCGCGGAAGAGAGCGGTTGCGATCTTGTTGCGGTCGGCGAGCGGGCGGGATTTGAACTCGAGCACCGGGCGGCCGGTCTCCCAGCTCATGGTGAGGAGGCGCGCGGTCGACAGCTCGTCGATCACGTCGGGCACGCGGATCGCGTCGAAGTCCTTGAGCATGATGCGGTAGAGATGCATGTGCGCGGCTTCGCGCTTGTAGTCGAGCTCTTCGCGCAGGCGTGCGCCGACTTCCTCCGCGATCTCCGATGGATCGATCGCGCGGTCCATGCGGCGATAGACGGCGAAGATCAGCCGGAGCTGCGCGAGGTCGGCTTCAACGGCGGAGGCCATGTCGGGGTATTGCAGCTTGCACGCGAGCAGGCGGCCGCGTTTATCGGTCGCGCGGTGAACCTGGCCGAGCGAAGCGGCTGCGGCCGCGTCGCGTTCGAACGACTTGAACTTCTTTTCCCAGTCGGGGCCGAGTTCGGCCACCATCCGCCGACGGACGAACGGCCAGCCCATCGGCGGGGCCTGGGTCTGCAATGTCGAAAGCTCGGACGCGAAGTCGGCGGGCAGCGCGTCCGGCACGGAGGCCAGCATCTGCGCCACCTTCATCAAGGGGCCTTTGAGGTTGCCGAGAGCCGCCTTCAGATCCGCCGCCTCGCCGCGCGTGTCGCGCTCGCGGCCCATGATGCGGGTGCCAGCCATACGCGCGGCTGCGCCGCCGACCGCCGTCGTGACGTCAGCGTAGCGCTTCAGGCGGCGCGAGAGCGTGTTCTTTTCATCGGTCATTCGGCGCGCTCGTTCGGGTGAGCGCTTGTTTCGCACGCGGCGCGGGCGTCGTCGAAGGCTTTGCCAGGGCCTAAGGCATCGAAGCGCGCTTGAGCGGTGGCGCAGGCGCAGGTGCGGCCGGCAAGTGTAGGCATACCGTCGGCGGGCGCGATCTCTGACCCGTGGAGTGCGGCGCGGCCCTTGGCGGCTAGGCGCGTCGCCTCGCCCCAATCGCGATTGGCGCGGACATGCCCACGGGCCCGCACTTGATACTCGCGCGCAAGGCAGGCGCGCCAGGTGTCGCCGGTGATTTGCTCTTTCAGAAAGGGGCCGACCTCGAATGTGTCGCCAATACCCGTGCAGGCGGCTAGGACAAGCGTGGGAAGGGTCCAGAAACAGCAGCGGCGTGCCCGGCTTTTTAGGCCTAGCACGCCGCGCTTCACCCCCTCGATGCGTTTTCCGGTGCCCCCTTGTGCTCGCTTACTTAGCAGAGCAACCCCCGCGAGCCGGACATCAGAAAAGCGAGATGAAACTCTCATTACACCCTGCCACTTTCAAGACGTTGTGGCCCTTAAACCTCGGAATGGCGCGCAGTGTAGCGGGAGAACCACACGATTCGTCACCAAATCCTTTATTTCCGCCATTTTCGACCCAAGCTGAGACAACTTAAACGCGGCTTTTACTGCAGCCGGGGCAGTGTGCGTGCAGTCCGACATTCGGTCACCCGCACTCCAAGCCCCGAGGGCCATATGGCGCATACGATCCTTGTTGTCGACGACGATCCGACCCAGCGCCGGCTGCTACAGGCGCAGGTCGAGAAGGCTGGTTTCCAGGTGCTTGCGGCGGCGTCGGGGCAAGAGGCGCTCGACCTTCTGTCTTCGCCCAAGGGCGAGGCGGTGGGGCTCGTGCTGCTCGATCTCGTGATGCCAGGTATGGATGGGCTGCAAGTTCTGGCGCAGCTGAAACCGCAGCGCCCGGCCCTGCCCGTGATCGTGCTGACCGCGCAAGGCGGGATCGATACGGCGGTGGGCGCGATGCGCGCGGGCGCCGATGACTTTCTGGTGAAGCCCGCAAGCCCCGAGCGGCTGCAGGTGTCGCTGCAGAACGCGCTGAAGGTGAAGGCGCTGACCGGTGAGATTCAGCGTCTGAAGAAGACGAATGAGAACCGCCTGTCGTTCGGCGATCTGATCGCCGAGAGCCCGGCGATGCGCAGTGTGTTGAAGATGGCCGAGCGCGCGGCGCAGTCGAACATCCCGATCCTGATCGAAGGCGAGAGCGGCGTCGGCAAGGAAGTGCTCGCGCGCGCCATTCAGGGCGGGTCTGACCGCGCGGGCAAACCGTTCGTCGCGGTGAACTGCGGCGCCATTCCCGACACGCTGATCGAGAGCATCCTGTTCGGTCACGAGAAAGGCGCGTTCACGGGCGCGGTCGACAAACACATCGGCAAGTTTCAAGAAGCAAACGGCGGCACGCTGTTTCTGGATGAGATCGGCGAGCTTCGGCTCGACATGCAAGTGAAGCTCTTGCGTGCTATTCAAGAGGGCGAGGTCGATCCCGTCGGTGCGAAGCGGCCGGTCAAGGTCGACATTCGCTTGGTCTCGGCCACAAACCGCAATCTGCAGCAGCAGGTCACGGAAGGAAAGTTCCGCGAGGATCTGTTCTACCGGCTGAACGTGTTTCCCATCCAGCTGCCCAATCTGCGCGAGCGGCGCGAAGACGTGCCGGCGCTGGTTGCGCATTTCATCCGCCGCTTTGCGGTGGAAGAGAACAAAAAGATCGTCGGCATCGAACCGGCGGCGCTCGACATGCTCGCCGCCTACAATTGGCCGGGCAACATCCGCCAGCTCGAGAACGCGGTGTTTCGCGCCGTCGTGATGTGCGACGGCGAGTGCCTGCGGCCGGGCGATTTCCCTCAGATCGCCGCGCAACTCGGCATCGCGGTGAAGGCGAGCCACGACGAGGAAGGCTTTGAGGGCCAGACGGCGAAGCGCTATGTGCCCGTCTCGCCCGCACCCGCTGCGGCGGTCGAGCCCGCCCGCGGCGAAGGCGTCAACGTCATGGGCATCGACGGCCATTTGCGAAAACTCGAAGAGATCGAGCACGAGCTCATCCGCTTTGCGATCGATCGCTACGAGGGGCACATGTCGGAGGTCGCGCGCCGGCTCGGCATCGGCCGCTCGACGCTCTATCGCAAGCTGCGCGAGATGGGCATCGACGATGAGCGTGGGGCGGCGTAAGCGCCTTTGAGCTCCGGCGGCCTCGAAAAGAAATGCACGAATCCGTTAGATGCGTTAGCTGCGCCGATTTCTGCGGTTTTTGCCGTTAGGAATCCGTTCGGAATCCGTTTGCAATGCGTTCGCCCGCCGGCACCGGCGCATGGGCGCACAGGGACAACCGCACTTTGAGGCTGCGGTGCCTGTTGAAGCTCAGATTCACAATGTCAAAGGGCCAAGCTTTCGCGCGCTGCGCCTGCAAGCGGGCCCAGAACAAAGATAGAACAACTGGCGGCTATCAAGATCGGATCGGCGCGCACCTTCTTCCACCTTCAAGACGCGCACTCCCATATCATCTGGGGTGTGACCGTCGGCGGAGCCTCCGTGGAACAGCGCGAGACGTGGAGTGAGCATATCTCTGCGCTGGTGCTGCATGGCGCGGCGATCGTTGCTGTGGTGGCGGTCGCTTCGCTTGCTGCGGCGATCGGCCATGAATGGCATGACGCCGTCGGTGACGCCGTTGCCTGGTGGGGCGTGCATCTGCGCGCGTTGTTTGGCGAGGTGTTGAGGCTGTTCGGCGGACCTTTCGCCACCAACCCGTTCGTCCTCGATTATTTCGTGGCCGGCACGGCGTTCGCGGTCATCGCGTTCGTGAACCTGCGCCAGGCGCACGCGCGATACGGCATGTTCGGCGCTGAGGCTTGGCGCGACTTGTTCTCGCCCAGTGCTCTCTTGGCCTATGCGGCGCTGCTCTTGCTGTGGCCCGTCGTTCTCTGGTTCTGGCTCTATCTCTTACCGCGCGGATACGACGAAGACCGGCCGCCGCGCGTCGGCTGGATGATCTTCCTGCCTGTGGTGTACTTCGCGGTGCTCTTCGGTTTGCACGTTGCGCTGACAGCCTAGCGATCGCCGAACGCGTCAAGCGTAGGCGCGTGCTTCGTCGCACCCACCCAGAGCACATCGCCTGCCGCCCCGCTTTCTGCGCACCCAAACTTCAATCGGCTCACCCAGGCCTGTTGCGTTCGTCGAAGAAGTTGCCCTTGTGTACGCGCGTGCATTTCAAGGGCACGACTTGGCGGGCGATGACGGCGTACTTATTTGCTTCGTCGCTCAACAACACTTCCCCGTTCGGGCCGGCAGCGAAAGCGCTAGTGGCGCCACTCGGGAGGGCAGCGATCCTCGTCGCTTTCCAAACGCCGTCGGAGCGACGGGCCACGTCGAAGAGCACGCCGCCTTCGCCACTGATCAGTATCTGGCTGCCGAAACCGAGGATGGCGTCGCCTTCGCGAACGAAGCCGCCGCCAGACGTATGCCAGGCCGCACTTAGTTCGGTCACACGGCCGTCGTCCGAAACGTGCTCAAATTCTCCACCCTCATGCCCGTAGTTGGCGGCGTACAACCAACCGTCGTCGACACGGAGGAAGTGACGCGTGCCAATCTCGGCGGCTTTCCGTTTGAACCCCTTGGGCACTTTCCCGTTCAGCTTTGTCCAGGTGACATTGAACCATCCCCTTCCGTCGATACTGAATCTGCCGCGATCGTCGCACCAGGGCAGGCCATGGTCGATCGGTTGGGGACTCCACCTTAGCTCGAACACCTCGAAACTCTCCAAACTCCCGTTGTCGACGAAGCGGCCGGCAAGTTTTTCAAGCGCGCGCTCGGCGGTCGTGCGCACCCGCTTCGACCAATGCGCCTTTGCCAACTTCTCAAGGGCGGCAACGACTTCCGGCTTGGAGTCGCCGAGCCTTCCTAGGACGGCCGCAACCACTTCTTGCGTTTGCCAATCGGGAAACGGAAGAAGCGACAGAAGCCCGGGGATCGATTTCTTCGATCCAATGCAGCCGAGCACAAGCGCCGCCGAACGCACGTCCGTGGGCCACCCATCTTGCACGCGCACGAGGTTGAGAAGTGCATCCTCAGCGGGGAGCGCCAGAGTGCCGTATTGGCACAGCGCCCGCTCCCAAGCGTAGTGGTCCCAACGCAACTCGACGCGCTCGATCAGTAGCGGGATCGCCGCGGAATGCTTCAAGCGCACGAGCGCTTCGGTCACCGCAAAGCGCAGTTGAGGGTCCTTCGTGCTGGTGTGGCGCAGCAGGGCCGGAAGCGCCGGTTTCGCCACATCCGCTTCCAAGGCGCCGAGTGCGGTGGCGGCTTCGAATTGCTTTTGGACGCTCAGCCGGTCGTTCTCCAAGATGCGGGCGAGCAACGGGACGGCGGGGTCCGCTTTGTGCGCCATGCCGTAGCTAGAATAGGCGTGGCTCATCATGCCCGGGGGATATTCGATATTCTCATCGAGGTAGAGCGTCGCCATAAGCGTGGCGGCTTGGCCCAAGAAGTTCTCCCACGGCTCTAACGGCGGCAACATCGCGTCGGGAATCACTTGGCGGAAGTCCGCCGCAACCACTGACTGGCATGTCACCTTTGCATAGGCGTCGTTGTGCCAGTCTCCTTTGACGCGCAACGACGAGTCCATCACTGCAAACCGCTTCCGGAGCGCCGACTCCAAACTCTTCGCGGCGGGTCCGATCAAACCGATCGTGTAGGCGGCGGTGTCGCGAACCTCCTGGCGGTCGTGCTCGAACGCTTTCAGAAGCCGCGCGAGATTCGGATCGAGATCCTCAGGCACCTTGCGCTCGTCGCCCGCGTCGTCAGCAAAACCGACCAGCGTGCCTTCTCCATCTCCGACCTGCTCGCATGGGATCTGAGGGAACTGCTGCGTTAGTGCCGAACGGATTTGCGCGGCGAGCGCGCGATTGCGGCGCGGGAGACCGCCGCTGTAGTTCGCGGTGCTAAGCGCGTTGAGTTTGTCGAACAACGCTGCAAGATCGGCCGGCGCGCCGTTTGGCGCGGGCGTTCCGACCAGAAACCACGCTAGCGCGAGCGTCAACACCACTTGGTGTGTTCTTGACCTGGACGCCATCTTTGGACGAGCCCTCACCCTCCACAATGTTGGCACCGCGCCGTGCCAGGCGCAACGTTAGTGGCGGGCGCCTTTCGTTCGACCACTGCTCCGATCTTACGGCGGCGTAGCGATCGTCAGAGCGCGCGCTTGCGCTTGTTCGGCCGGCGCCACACCACGCCGGGGTAGCCTTTCAGGGGCACGAGGCGTTCGCCGAGATAGGTCCAGTCCTGCAGTTCTTCGATCGCGACGTGGTAGAGCGGTTCGCGGCCCGTGCGCGTCGTGAAGAGGGCGCGTGGGATGTTGATCATGCGCGGCGAATGGCTGCGCTCGTACATCAACGGCGTCCCGCAACGCAAACAGAAGCGGCGTACCCTGCCCGCTTCGGCGTCGTCGAAGCGGGCGATCAGCTTTTCGCCCTTCATCACGCGGCAGCGGCTTTTGTAGCAGCCGACATAGGTCGCGTAGGCCGCGCCGTGCGCGCGGCGACTTCCCGGCGAATGATCGTGCCAGGCCCAGAACGCAGGTACGTCGATTTCGATCTCGACGCCACCGCAGAGGCAGTGCGCCAGCGCGTGCGGCGCCGATGGATCGCGAGGTTTGGGCGTGCGCTTTGCCTTCGTCATTCTCATCCCTCACCCACACCGCCGCCATCATGCCGCATCACCGACGGGCGTAGCAGGCACGCAGCCAACGTTCCACGAGCGCGTCTGGACGGATGTGGCGGAACTTGCCTTCGACAGGACAGGTCACTAGGTACTGGCGCAAACCAATGGGGGACATCATGCGATTCTCGAAATTTGCGGCCGCGACGGCCGTCGTGATCGGCGTAACGGCAGGCTTCACCGCGCAGGCCGATGCGCCGAAGGCGGACGCGGCGTTGAAAGATGCGGTCGCGGGAAGCTGGCGGACGCCCACCAATGTGCAGCGTGACCAATGGCGCAAGCCGGCGGAGGCGCTGTCTTTCTGGGGTTTGAAGCCGGGGATGACGGTGCTCGAG
>JAEUML010000101.1 GCA_016792785.1 Alphaproteobacteria bacterium | reverse complement strand
CGGCGCCGCCGGCGCGCAATTCGTCGCCATGATCATCGGCGCGTTCTTGGCCAGCACCGGAGGATTCTTGGTTGCCTGGCTTCTCGATCGCATGCAGCGCAAACGCCAGGAACGCTCGATCGCACTCGTTTGTCTCGATCTCTTGTCGTCGCTCAGCGTTCTCACGAACTTGGCCAAGGATGCCCGCTCCCGAGGCGCGCCCTATGGCCCCTACACCATCCGCCTCGTGCGCAGCTGCATGCGCGACCTCGACGTGTACGAGCGCAACCGCGAGCGCATCGCCGACATCTCCGATCCGAACGCGCGCGCCGAAATCTATCAGTGTATGGCGCGCATGACGCTGTCGATCGAAGGCGTCTTGGGCGAAACCGAGGTCATCGCGAGAGCGGACGACACGATCGCTGCCGCGCGTGCCGGCGGCGACTTGGCGAAGGTCGAAGATCTGACGCTCGACCGCAAAGAGCGCGAAATCCGCCGCGACAACTCGTTCGACTTCATGTTGGAAACGACGGAAGAACTCTGCGGACCCTTGGCGCTCAAACTGCGCGCGATCGCAAAGTCCGAACCGCAAAACCTCGCCGCCATCGTAGCCGCAAACGCGCAATCGGCCGCGACTGTGCCCAAGACGCTGGACGACTGAGCTGTGCGATGCCGTCACAAAATGCGCGTGACGCCCGGCAGCTTCGAGAAGTCCCGATCGAAGGTTCCAACGGGCAGGTGCCCCGCCTTACGTGCTATCTCGAGCGCCAAGCAATCCGAGAATCGGATCGCGGGTCGGGCACGAAATTGCAACAAGGCCGCCGAGACGACGTCCCGTTCATCAACGAATATGCGACGGCGTTTACGCCCCCTTCACCGTCCACGAAACGCGCATGGTCGCGACTTCCTTCTCTTCTGCATCGCTCAGCGTGACCGTGACGTCGAACGCCACCTTCTTGTCGCGCTCGAACGTCGCCATGATGTTCTCTCGCGCGCCGGCGACGCGTGCTTCGGCGGTGATGCGGCCCTTGGCGAGGCGCGTGTAGCGCACCTGCGCTTCGCCCGCGATCGGACGCACGTTCAAGATACGGTCGGCAAACAGCCCGGCCATCGCGCCGCCCGACGCCGTCTCGCCCAGCGTGAACAAGGCGCCCGCGTGCTGCGTGCCGATGTGGTTGACGCTCGTCGCCGTCTGCTCCAGTTCGGCGCGCGCGAGACCCGCCTCCACATGCGTCAGCTTCACGCCGGCATGCCGTGCGAACGGCACAGCGCCGCCCAGTTGCTCGCGAATGATCTCGAAAGGATTCATGGGGGTCGGACCTCAGCAATGATCGATGCCCGTTCCCCTACCCCATCCGGGCGCGCGCGCCCATGCATCGTCTCGATAGACCGTGCGCGCCGTCACGCCGGCGGCCACATGCACACTTCACGATGAGGTGATGTCAGGCGCGAAGCCGAGGGCGACGCTACGCCGGGATCACCATAATCCGCATCTTGCCGCCTTCCGGCGTAAAGGTGACGGAGAACTTGCGCACGAGGTCGCACGCCGAGGCGGACCACGATTCCATCCACGCTTTGCCCGGACGGCGCGCCTTTGTCACCGACGCCTCGACGAGATACGCGCGCTCGTCGCAGTTTGAGCGCGCCGCGAGGCTATTGGCTTCGCGCAACACGATTCGCGTCGCATCTTGTTGGTGTTTGACGCCTGCCGATGACGTGCCCGGCACGCTGATACGCAATTCGGCGGGCGATGCGCCGCGTGGGAACAGGAACACGTTGTGCAGGCGCGGGGTCCAGCAGCCCTTGCCTTGCACCATAATGCGCCAGACGCCGGGTTGTGCGGTGTCGACGCGGCGCGACGCATCGTTGATGTCGACGTAGTCCGCGCCCGCAAATTCAAAGACGCGCGGCATCCCGCAAGCCGGCGCGAGCAGCCGGTCGAAGGTGATGAGCTTCGCCGCAATCCGGTTCGCCAGCTGAACGATTGTCTCGCCGCGCGCCAGCAGCTGCGGAAAGTTGCCGCGCACCGTCACGTCCTCGTTCGCCGGCTGGGCCTGGACCGCGCCAGCCAGACACGCAAATGCGACGATGGCGAAGATCAGACGCGTCATTTCACCAATTCGGGTTCGTTGGGCTCGACCTCTTCGTCGCCGTCGAGATCGTCGCCTTTGACCTTCACCTTGGCCGGCAATTGCGGCGCTTCGATGATCTCGAAGTCGAGACCGGATTTGTCGGCTTTCAGCATCACCTTGACCGTACCGCCGCGCGCCA
>JAEUML010000205.1 GCA_016792785.1 Alphaproteobacteria bacterium | reverse complement strand
TCGCCCGTACTGCTGTCGTACCTTGTGTCGCGGCATCATTGCCCGCGCAGGCCGACAGAGTAAGTGCGCTAACAACGGCAAAGGCGACGTAGCAGTACATGGGACCTCTCTCATTTCTCCGCCGATGAAGCGGCAAGCGCGGGGGCTCAGTCAACACCAGCGCGAAGCGCTGCGCCTTGAACAAGGGCTTCGCGCGCGACGCCCTCCTCGCAACGTGTTGAGCCGATGACGGTTTGGGGCTCAACGATCGCGAAGTCGACCCGCCGTTGATGAGAACTTTCCCGTGACGGCAGCCGGATGCCGGCAGGCGCACGCGACCGCGCCATACAGGTCGCGGGCCTGCCCCCGAATTGCACGCCGCTTGTTTCTTCTGTTAGATCGCCCTTGCTGCACTGCAGCGAGGGCGAGACGAATGCGCGACAAACCTTGGATTTTCCGCACCTACGCGGGTCACTCGACCGCGAAGGCCTCGAACGCCCTCTATCGCCAAAACCTCGCGCGTGGCCAGACCGGCCTCTCGGTCGCCTTCGATCTTCCGACGCAAACCGGCTACGACAGCGACGATCCGAAGGCAAAGGGCGAGGTCGGCAAGGTCGGCGTGCCCGTCTCGCATCTGGGCGACATGCGCGCGCTGTTCGACGCGATCCCGCTCGGCACCATGAACACGTCGATGACGATCAACGCGACGGCGCCCTGGCTGCTCGCGCTCTACATCGCCGTCGCCGACGAAAACGGCGTCGCGCGCAAAGACCTGCAAGGCACGACGCAGAACGACATCATCAAGGAATACCTCGCGCGCGGCACCTACATCTTTCCGCCGAAGCCGTCGCTGAAGCTGACCGCCGACACGATCGCGTTCACCTACCGCGAGCTGCCGAAGTGGAATCCCGTCAACGTCTGCTCGTACCACCTGCAGGAAGCAGGCGCCACGCCGGTCCAGGAACTTGCCTACGCACTCGCCGCCGCGACCGCGATTCTCGACGAAGTGAAGAAAAGCGGCCAAGTCCCCGACGCCGATTTGGGCCGCGTCTTCGGCCGTATCTCGTTCTTCGTCAACGCCGGCATCCGCTTCGTGACCGAGGTGTGCAAGATGCGCGCCTTCACCGAACTTTGGGATGAGATCGGCCGCAAACGCTACGGCGTGACGAACGAAAAGGACCTGCTGTTCCGCTATGGCGTGCAGGTGAACTCGTTGGGTCTGACCGAGCAGCAGCCCGAAAACAACGTCTACCGCATCCTGATCGAGATGCTCGCGGTCACACTCTCGAAGAACGCCCGCGCCCGCTCCGTGCAACTCCCCGCCTGGAACGAAGCGCTCGGCCTTCCGCGCCCGTGGGACCAGCAATGGTCGCTCCGCGCGCAGCAAATCCTCGCGCTCGAGACAGATCTTCTTGAATACGGCGACCTGTTCGACGGCTCGCCCGTGATCGAAGCGAAGGTCAACGAACTGAAACGCCAAGCGCTGTCTGAACTTGCCCACATCGACCAAATGGGCGGCGCGATCAAAGCGGTCGAAACCGGCTACATCAAAGAACGCCTCGTCGAATCGAATGCCGCCCGCGTCGCGGCGATCGAGGCAGGCGACCAAACGGTCGTCGGCGTCAACGCCTACAAGGAAACGTCCGAGCCCGGCCTCGCTGGCGGTGTGTCGTCGGTCGTCACCGTCGACGCCTCCGCCGAACGCGGCCAGATCGAACGCCTAAATGCCTGGCGAAAAGCGCGCGACGCAAAGGCCGTCGCCACGACGCTTGACGCCCTGCGCCGCGCTGCCGCCGAAAGCCGCAACATCATGGAACCCTCAATCGCTTGCGCCAAAGCGGGCGTCACGACCGGCGAATGGGCCGGCACGCTCCGCCAAGCCTTCGGTGAGTTCCGCGCGCCCACGGGCGTCGCCGCCACGCCGCGCCTCTCGAACGACGAAGCCATCGGCGCACTTCGTGAAAAAGCAAAAGCGGCCGCCGCCCGCCTCGGCCGCCCTCCAGCATTGCTCGTCGCGAAGCCGGGCCTCGACGGTCACTCGAACGGCGCCGAACAAATCGCCTACCGCGCCCGCGATTGCGGCTTCACCGTCGCCTACGACGGTATCCGCCTAACGCCCGCCGAAATCGCAAAGACCGCTAAGGAAAAGAAACCCCACGTCATCGGCCTCTCGATCCTCTCCGGCAGCCACAAAGAACTCGTCGCCGAAGTCATGCGCGAACTGAAAGCGGCCGGCGTCACGAACACACCGGTCATCGTTGGCGGCATCGTCCCCCCCGAAGACGAAGCTGACCTCAAAGCCCTCGGCGTCGCCCGCATTTACACGCCCAAAGACTTCGACCTGAACGCCATCATGGACGACATGCTGACCATGGTCGCCCGCTAGCGCGATTCCTGCTCCACGCAGATCGCCACACTGTCGGCCTCCGACAACGGCTCGTCCAGCAGGGCGCAATGATGCGGCGTCCGCGCGGCAGGGTTCGCGGCTTTGCGAAAATGACGGCACGTGAAGCAAGCGCCGAAAGCGCGCCCGCCGTTGCGCGTGATCAGACTGTGCAGTGCGCCGCGCAACGTCTCCGCAACCGCGTTGAGCCGCGTCACGTCGACCTGCGCGAGATCGGCGGCGAGCAGAAGAATCGGATCGTCCTTGAGCATCCGCTCCCCTGCGGCAGTGAGTTCAAGTTCGATCGAGCGCCCGTCCCGTGTGCTCGGCCGTCGCGTGAGGTGTCTCTTCTGCTCTAGCGCGATCAATGTCTGCGACACCGTCCCGCGCGTGGAGCCCACATACTCCGCGAGCGCGGCCGGCGTGCGCGAGAAGCGGTTCGCGCGCGCGATGAAGCGCAACGCCTCCCATTGCGCCGGGTTGAGCTCGCCGGCGGCCTCGCGTGCGCGCGCCAGCCGGTCCAACCGGTCGATCAAATGTGCGGTCTCAAGCGCGACGGCGGGGACCTTCATAATAGCGACTCGCTATTGGTTGTTGACACGGCTTAGAGCCAAAAAGTAGCTAGTCGCTATCATATACGCAACACAAGGATTGCTCCCATGCGCCTTCCCGCGCTCGCAACCATCCTGGCCCTGGTCCCGATTGCGGCCTCCGCCCACGACATCGAGGCCAAGCGTGATCCGAAGGTTCCGGCGCCCTTCGACATCGTTCACGCCAGCGCGACGACCGACGGCCGCCTCGCGACGTTCATCATGGAAGTCACCGGCAAGGCCGGCAAGCTGAAGCCGAAGCGCACCGGCAAACTCGCCGGTGCGAAGGTCGACGCTTACGTGTGGCCGACGAAACTGGATCCGTCGGCAGCCGGCTTCGCAAAGGCCTCGGGCATTCTTGCGCTCGCGATCACCGCGCACCCCGACTTCGACGATACGCCGTTGTTCGACGAGAACGGCGACGGCAACCCCGCGAACGACGGCGCGGGTTGGCATTCGCACTGGGTCGTACTGGCGGAAGACAAAGGCTGCACCGGCGGTCTCAAAGTGCGCGACGTTTCGCCGGGTCAGGATTTGCTGCCTGCGACGGCGCCCGGCCTGCCGATCGCACTCGACAGCCCCGGCATGAGCCCGCTGATCAAGGGCCGCACAGTGAAGATCACCGTACCCGTGCAGGGCGCTGAGAGCGTCAACTTCGACGCCGTCGCCGCGAAGCTGCAGGTTCACCGCGAAACGAAGGCGCCGCTGCTCTGCGTGACGGGCACGTACAAAGTTGCATCCGGCAACCTCTCTCTGCCCGGCGTGATCACCCGCCAGACCAAGTAGCTGCTCGACTGCTCTCTCGACCCGAGGCGCGAAAGGGCGCCTCGGGCATGGGTTTCGTCAATCCCGCGCCGGCATCGCCGGTTAGCGTCAACGTCCCGGCACGTACACGTTCTCGACCCCAGGGCCGAACGGGATCCCGAGCGAATACCAAAGAACGAAGAACGCGCCCGACGCCAGAAAGAACGAAACCGTATAGGGCAGCATCAATGCCACCATCGACCCGATCCCGTAGTCGGGCATGTATTTGCGCGCCATCACCAGAATGAGCGGGAAGTAGCTCATGAACGGCGTCAGCATGTTCGTCGTGGAATCGCCGACGCGATAGGCCGCCTGCGTCGCCTCCGGCGCGATGCCGAGCAGCATGAACATCGGCACCAAAATCGGCGCCAGGATCGCCCATTTCGCGGACGCGCTGCCGATCAGCATGTCGCACATCATCGCAAGCAGGATCACGCTGAAGAGCAGAACCACCGGCGTCCCGTCGAGCCCCGCGCCTTTCAGCGTTTCGGCGCCGGAGATCGCGAGCAAGGTCCCCATGTTCGACCACGTGAACAGCGCAACGAAGACCGAGGCGAAGAACACGAGCACGAGATAGGCGCTGATGTCGCCCACACCCTTCGAGGCCAACGACACGGCGTCCTTGTCCGATTTGATCACGCCTGCGCCCACGCCGTAGCCGAGCCCGCAGGCAAGGAACACAAGGAACATGATCGCGACCATCGAGCGGAACAGCGGCTCGAACGACCCGTCGTCGCCCCGGAGCGGCGCACCCGGCGCCCAGGCGAGCCACGCGATGAGCGCCACGACCATCAGAAAGCAGATGCCCGCAAGCCGAAGCCCGCGCGCCTCGCGCCCGTCTTGCGCGGCGTCGGCCAGCGGCGGCGCGACCGGCGTCCACGGCGCGCCTGCGTTCAGCCGCGGCTCGACGATCCGCTCGCAAACCAGCGTGCCGACAATCGTGTAGATCGGCACGAGTGCGGACAGGAAATACCAATTCGCCGTGATCTCGACCTTGTAGCTCTTGTCGATAAGCGCGGCCGCCGCCTGCGTCATACCCGAGAGAATTCCGTCGCCCGGCGTGATCGCGAAGTTCGCGGCGAACCCGCCCGCGACACCGGCGAACGCGGCCGAGAGACCGGCCACTGGATGCCGCCCCGCCGACGCAAAGACGACGGCTGCCAGCGGAATCAAAACGACATAGCCCGCGTCCGATGCGATGTTCGCCTGCACGCCCGCAAACACGATCGTCAGCGTCAGCAATGGCTTTGGCACGGCGCGCACGAGGCCTTTCAGCGCCGCTGCGAAGAACCCGGACCGCTCGGCGAGTCCCGACCCGATGATGACGACGAGCACGATGCCGAGCGGCGGAAACGAGGTCAGCACCTGCGGCAGTTCCATGAACAGCCGCCGGACCTGGGCCGAATCGAGCAAACTCACCGCCGCAACCGGCTCGCCCGTGGCCGGATTGACGGAAGTCGTCCCCTGCAACAGCGCCGACAGCACCATCACGATGATGATGGAGATAATGAAGAGCGATACGGGATCGGGAAGCATATTCCCCACCCGCTCGACGGCATTCAGAAAACGCAGAAGACGTGTAGGTTTTTCCTGCGCCGCGGTCGTATCCGTCATCGCTCACCTGAGGTCGTTTGATCGACCGTAGCTGCGCCCGTGGTCGGGGTCAAAACCGGGGCACCGATGGACACGAGCCCCCACGCGCCGCGATACTGAATCATGCAATTCACCAAGCGCCTTCGCGCATCGATCAGCCGAGGCAAGATCACCACGACCATACGCATCTGGCAGCGCCCGCATGTGAAGGTCGGCGGCCGCTATCCGATGGGCGAAGGCGCAATCGAGGTCACATCAATCCGTCAAATCGAACTCACCAACATCACGCCGGCCATGGCCCGCGCGTCCGGCTTCGAAGGCATTGTCGATCTGCTCAAGGTCGCTAAACACGGCCCAGGCCAAAACGTCTATCTGATCGCCTTCAAGTATGTGGCGAAGGCATAGCGCTTTGTCGGGTTTGCAGTCTGGATCTCTGCCATAGTTTTGCCACGAAGCTTCCATTCCCCGGCGTGCCGAACGCGCGGCCGCTATCGTTTTCCCCATTCGATGGCCAAGCAGACGCTGCTGGCATCGACAGGTTCGCGGGGATTCAGGACGGGACCAATAACCCTGCCCACGTTTTGCCTCAATCTTGCGATTATTTCATCCGCGGAAGGCCGGGAGAACTCCGTCGCACTTCAATAACCCATGCAAAACGCAAGGGGGCAGGGGCAGAACGCTATGGCGCTTGGAAAATCGAAATTCGATCCGAACGAAAGTCCGGCAGATCGTGCGTACAATTGGGGACGGCGCGGCGTCGACATGACGTCGAACCTCGTGCGCAACTGGTTGGGCAGCCACACGGAAAGCAGTCTGCTTCTGCGCCAGCAGAATCTTCGACGCCGCGTTTACGGCTCGGGCGCGCAGCTTCATCACATGACGGCAATCGTGCTAGGCCTTGGTGTCTTCATCACCGCGCTTTTCGTGGACTACAACATCATCCACGAGTTTTGGACTCGTGCGCTCTCCAACGAGTTCGGTGAGGTTCCGCCCGCACTGGCGACGACCGTCGCGGCGAAGTCTCTGCAAGTCGTGTTCGCGACACTCGCGGTTCACTATTTGATCAGCCACATTGGCCATGGCGGCCGCATCGCATTCTCGCTGATCATCTTCGCAATAACTGCGGTCATGATTATCGGTATCGGCTTGCTCTGGGCGAACAACAGCCTGCCTGCAGGCGCGAAGGTGTTCGGCCTCGACGTCAATCAGTCCGCGCAACAGGTCGACCAGTTCCTGAAGGGGCTTGGCATCAAGCCGCCGCGCGCCGCCTCGGTTCCCGCCGAAGTGAAGGTTCTAAAGAAATACGAACTCCTCATCTGGCTGTTCTCACTCGGCGTCATCTTCCTGGTCGTCGCGTCGATCGGCGCCATGGCGTTGCACACGGCGATGCGCGGGTTCACCGGCATGACCGGCGGCGCGCTATACGACAATCACAGCGAAGCGGTGCGGGGCAATCGCATTCGGGATGAACTCAAAGCTGCCGAACTTGACCTTGCTCACCTGCGTCGCGACGAAGATGCGTTCCTTGTTTCGAAACTCAGGGAATTCACGAACGTCTACACGCAAGGCGTCGTGCACGCGCGATTTGGCTCGTCACGGCAAGGCTACCTCTTGCGCCGCGTCGACGAAGCCACGCGCGAAGTCGAGTCGTCGTGGGAAGGCTTCGGCACATCCAGCAACGTCGAAAACCTCGATGAGCACAGGCCGCGCCGCGCGGCCCAAGGCTGATCCCATTTCTCCGTCTCACATAGGGTAGGCCTCGTGTCCGTTCTGCGTACTCTTCTGCTGTTGCCTGCGCTCGCATTCGTGGGTGGCTTGGCGACGATGATCATTGCGGCGCAGGCGAACCCCGCCGTCGCGCCCGCGAACCCGCCGCGTACGGTCGTCATCGGTGTCGATCTGTCGACCTCCAACCCATTGATACGCGACGACGCCTTCGCGTCGCGAGTCGCAGAACGTGTGCGGCCGCTGATCAACGGGCTAGCCCCACGCTCACGGGTCATTCTGCGCTCGTTCGGCGCTTACAATTCACAGGCCAACGCGCCCCTGACGCTCGACATCACCATCGCGCCCAAGACTTTTCGCGCCGAGGACACCGCAAACCTCGTCGCAAGCGTCTTAGCGAACGTGCCTCAGATGGTACGCCAAGGCCGCCTCCAGGCGCAGACCTCGACGAACATCGTCCCCTTCCTCCTGAATATGTCGAAGGTCGTGAACTGCAAGGCACAGCCCACGCACGTGATCCTGGCCAGTGACGGCGTCGAAGACTCGCAAGTCGCCAACCTGGCCCGCCGCCGCAATTCGCTGCCGGCCCCGCAAGGCGCGCCCTTCGCCGGTTGCTACGAACTGGCGATTCTGGGGATCGGCCGCGGCTTAGGGTCGCCCGCCGACACGGAACGCCTGCGCGCCGAGTGGGAGAACTGGGCGCGCCAGGCCGGCTTTCAGACTTACGTTGGTCTCAACGACTGGTGAAACCCAGCCGTTCGCGTATCTGCGCCGGCGTGACACCTTGCGCCCGCAACGTGCGAAGCGTCGTCGCGTCGTCGCGCTTCGCCAGCCGCTTACCGGCCGCGTCCAGGATCAGCCGGTGATGGCCATAGCGCGGCGCGGGCAGCCCAAGCAGCGCCTGCAACAGCCGATGCACACTCGTCGCCGCGAATAGATCGTTGCCCCGCGTGACAAGCGTAACGCCCTGCAGCGCATCGTCGACGACGACGCTGAGGTGATAGCTGGCGGGCGCGTCCTTCCGCGCCAGCACGAAGTCGCCGAACACCTCGATCTTTGCGGTGATCTCGCCGGTTTCGCCTGTTGGGCCCGAACCCATTTCCTGAAACCGAAGCGGCGTATCGACAAGCTCTCGCGCCTTCGCGACGTCGAGCCGCCAGGCGCACGCATCGCCGCGCTCAAGTCTCGCCTCACGCTCGTCAGCGCTCCTCGCCCGGCATGTTCCCGGATAGATCGGACCGTCGGGGCCGTGGGGTGCGGCGACGCTCGCGGCGATCTCCGCCTCGATCTCTTTGCGCGTGCAGAAGCAGGGATAGACGCAAGCTCGCGCCTTCAATCGCGCGAGCGCTTGCGCATAATCGTCGAAGTGTTCGGACTGCCGGCGGACAGGTTGGTCCCATTTGAGACCCAACCACGCCAATTCGTCGAAGATCGCCGCCTCGTACTCCGGCCGCGACCGCGCACGATCCGTATCCTCGATTCGCACGAGAAAGCGCCCGCCCGACCGCGCCGCCGACTCTGCCGCGAACAGCGCGGCGAACGCATGCCCCAGATGCAGATATCCGGTGGGCGAGGGCGCAAATCGTGTGACGTCTCCCGTCATGCCGCCGCTCTAGCTCAATCCCGCCCGCCCGCCTAGAGTGCCGCGCGAAACGCCATTGGAGTCCATGCACCCCATGACCATTCAACTGAGCGGCCCGCGCCTGCCCGCGGCGAGCGGCAAGGCCGATCGTCTCGTGATCTTCTGCCACGGCTACGGTGCCGACGGGAACGATCTGATCGGGCTGGCCAGTCACTGGCAGCGTCAGATGCCGACGACGGCGTTCGCCTCGCCGCACGCGCCGGAGCGCTGCACGATGTCGCCCACGGGCTATCAGTGGTTCGGCATTACTCGGATGCAGCCCGACGAGATGCTGCGCGGCGTCGAAAAGGCAGCCCCCGTCCTGAACGCGTTCATCGACGCCGAGCTCGCGCGCCATGGCCTCGACGGCACGCGCCTCGCGCTCGTGGGCTTCAGCCAAGGCACGATGATGTCGCTCCACGTGGGCTTGCGAAGGGTTCAGCCGCCGGCCGCGATCGTCGGCTTCTCCGGTGCGCTTCCTGGAGCCGAAAAACTGCCGGCCGAGATTGTCTCCCGCCCACCGGTTCTACTCGTGCACGGCGACGCGGATGACATGATTCCGGTTCAGGCGCTTCACGCGGCGGCGAACGGACTCGGGGCTGCGGGCGTTGCTGTGCGCTGGCACGTTTCGCGCGGCATCGGTCACGGCATCGCGCCCGACGGCCTCGAACTCGCGGGACGCTTTCTCGTCGATGCGTTCGCAGGCAAGCTCGCGGTGAAGCCTGACGCAGCGCCGATCGGCGTGAAAATCCCTGGTTAACAAAGCCGTGCGCGCAGGCCGCCGTCACGACCACGTCACACCATCGGATGTAGTATTTCCGCCGATTCGAGCCAGCGGTTGCGTCGTGTCGTGCGCTTAAGCTAGGGTCAAGCGTTAACGGCGCACACGTGCCGCCGTCGAAAGGAGCAGGCCTTCAGTCGCCGCGCAGAGAAGAGGTACGTATCGTGTTAGCGTCCGAGCGCGCGCCGGAGGCCTATCCCGCGTTGGTGTTGAACGCCGACTACCGGCCGCTGTCATATTTTCCGCTGTCCTTGTGGTCCTGGCAGGACACGATCAAGGCCGTCTTCATGGACCGTGTGAACATCGTCCAGGAATACGACCGGGTCGTGCACTCGCCGACGCTTGAGATGCGCCTGCCCTCGGTCGTCTCGCTCAAGACCTATGTGAAGCCCGCGCGCCATCCCGCGTTCACGCGCTTCAACGTGTTCCTGCGCGACCGCTTCCAGTGTCAGTATTGCGGCTGCACGCGTGTGGCCAATGATCTGACGTTCGACCACGTCGTCCCTCGCTCGCGCGGCGGCCGCACAACGTGGGAAAACGTCGTGACCGCGTGCGCGCCGTGCAACCTGTTCAAGGGTGGCAAGCTGCCCCATCAGGCTGGCATGCACCCGCATCACAAGCCGCACCGCCCGACGGTCGCCCAACTGCACACGAACGGCCGCCTGTTCCCGCCGAACTACCTGCATCAGTCCTGGCAGGATTATCTCTACTGGGACAGCGAGCTGGAACCGTAGCGCTACCGCGCCTTCGCCTCGCGCCACATGCCCCAGAGCGGCGGCCCGTCCGGCGCAGGGCGGAACTCGTTGATCACCTGATAGCCGTGCCGCCGGTAGAGCGGCACGTTCTTCTCGTTCGATGATTCGAGATAGCTGGGAAGGCCTTTCGCGTCGATCGCTGCGAGATTGGCCTCAAGCAGGGCCGAGCCCAAGCCCTGTCCCTGAAACTTCGGATTGACGCCGACCGTCATCAGATAGAAGTGCGGCTTGTCCTTCGGATGGTGCTTGTCGGCCGCCTTGCGGAACGCATCGGCTCGCGATAGCCCGCCAATCCCCGTGAACGTCATGATCGTCGGAAGCAGCCGCACTTCTTCCCACCACGGCAGCTTCATGTCGGCGCGCTCCGGCGGTATCCAAAGCGCCGCCGCGCCGTAGTCGTCGGCGGTCCAAAGCTCGCCGCCCGGCAGCCCGAGTTTGCCGACAAGAAATCTGAACATCGCCCGCCGGCCCTGATCTCGCTTCGCGTCCTTGCGCCCGATCCACGACATCACGGGATCCGTCGCGAACGCCGCGGTCAGGCACTCGATCACCTGCTCGCGGTCGGCCGCCGTCGCGCGCCGCGGCTGCGCCGCCCGCTTGCGCCGCTCGAAGGCCGCGTCGCTGTGCGCGTCGGCCATCTCAGAACCGCTCCGAGAGACGGATCGCGAGCCGGCATCCGGCCTTGATCGTTTCGCTCAACACGCGGTAACCCGGCGCGTCCTCGGCGCCGTGCTCAAGCGCTGTGTCGCGATGCGCGATCTCGTCGGCGCGGAACTTCTCGATCGTGGCCTTGAACCCGGCATTCGCCTCGCCGTCGGCATCGAGCGCCGCTGCTTGCGAGGCGTAGTGCTCGTCGATCACTTCCTCGACCGCGGCTGTGCAGGCCATCGCAGCCTTCTCGCCCATCAGCGCCGTCACCGCGCCGAGCGCATATCCCGCAACGCTCCACACCGGCGCCAGCGCGGTCGGCCGGACGTTGTTCTCGGCGATCAGCCTGTCAAACGTTTCGAGATGCTCCTGCTCTTGGCGTTCCATATGGCGGATCGTGTCGGCCGAGGCCGTGTGGCCCAAGACGGCCAATTGCCCGCGATAGATTTGCACCGCCCCGTACTCGCCGGCGTGATCGACGCGGATCATGCGTGCGAGATTCTTGTCGCGGGCCGCGAACCCCGGCAGCCGCGGCGATGGTTTGACCGTTGCGCGCATCAGCGGCGCTCCTTCCACGTCTGCCATCCGCCAAGCGCAGCGGCGGCGAGCACGACAAGCGAAAACAGAAAATTGAATCCGGCGAGCGAAATGCCGAGAAGGGCCCAAGGAATCTCATCGCATCGAACGATTTGCGACGGCGAAAGCGGCCCAAGAAGGTCACTTGCCGTTGGAAGGTTGGTTCCGCTGCAATCCTGCGGGCCAAGCCACCACTTGTATTCGACCCCGGCGTGATAGCCACCGAGGTAGGCGCCCCAAATCGCGACCACCGCCGCCGCGCCATAAAGCACCAGCAGAACCGGCCGAGGTGCCTGCCACACATGCGCGCCCGCAATAGCGCTGCCGAGCCCGATCAGGATCGCCCAAGGCACGCGCTGTTCGAGGCACAGCGCACAGGGCTTGAGCCCGGCCAGATACTCGAAAGCATAGGCACCCATCAGGATGAGAACCGACAGCCCCGCGATCGCAGCACCGGGGAACAGCGCGTGCGACATCCATCGGCGAATCTGGGGAACGAGGGGGACCGCGCTCATGGACATGAATCTAGCGCGCTCAGGCCCGCGAAGCACGCCGCCCCAATGCGGCAAACCGCGCAATTTTCCGCGAACCAGGGAACGGTTGACGAGAAGCCCGCGCCCCCTAATATGCGCCCCCTTCGCGCCCTGGCGGCAGGACTACCGGCCCGCCGAACTTGCCCGTGCGCGAACGTGCCCCTGTGGCGGAACTGGTAGACGCGGCAGACTCAAAATCTGTTGTTGGCGACAACGTGCTGGTTCGATTCCGGCCAGGGGCACCAATCCTTATGGCATTCTGCGAATGCGTCCGCCCGCCTCGTGGCATTTCGAGCGCGGCACGCCCGCCGTCCAGCGCAGCACGAGAATGCCGCGGCATTGATTGCCCACGAACCGCGCGCCGCGTTCGAAGCGGTCGGTCTCCGCGTTGCGTTGCCCGAACGCGAGCTTCGGCCCCTTCGGCTTGACGGCGGCGTCGGATGAAAGCTGCGGCGCCTCCCTTATGACGATGCGCTCGACCCGCCGGATCACGTGGACGCTGTCGCCCTCGCGGCGAAAGCGCCGGTCGTAGCGGTCGTCGCTGTCGCGCGCATAGCCGTCGAACAAGGTGCCGCGCCAACGCGTGTCGGACCACACCATCGGATCATCGGAAACCCGGCGCACATAGCCCCGCGCGCCCTCGCCCAAATAGGCGCTCGTGTGATAGCGCGGTGCGTGCCGCTTGCAGCCGCCGACGCCGAAGCTTTCGCTCGACACCATCGGACTGTCGCTCGAAGCGCAGCGCGGCCGTGCCGACGCAGTATCGGACAGAAATACGACGAGCGACGACAGCAACGCCGCCGCGAACCACTTGTTCATCCTCGACCCCAATCACGCCGGCCCACGCGCTAGCGCGGCCGCGACCCAGTTTACGTTCGGACTCCCCCGAGCCCTGAGCGGACGTTAGCACAAGGCGCATCGCTGCGCCCTCTGATTCTGTCCCCGTATTTACCGTGATCGGTCGCACGCGGTGTCGTTAACGATGCGCCGCAGCGCACATTCCAATTTGAGCCGGGTCAAGCTGGTCCAATCCGTGCAAGCCACGGGCGTTGCAAGTTTCCGACGCCAAGGGGACGGCGGGGGAGACGGGGTCGTCCGGAAACGGGCGGCCCCGTTGTTTCATGAAGCGCACTACCGCAGCGCCTGCCGCATCATCTGCCCGAGCGCGTCGAAGTAGTCCTTGTCGCGCCGTCGCGTGCTCTCCGCGTCCGCGTACGCCTCTTCGATCGTGCGGTGCATGACAAGATCGTGGTCCGCGCCATTTATCTGAAGGTAGCGCGCGCTGCCCGGGCGCAGCCGGTTGACCGTCTGCGCGATAAGTGCGTGCCCGTGCGCGCTTTCAAATTGGTCGTACTCGCCGAAGACGACGAGCACCCTGGCCCTCAGCGCCGCCCACGCGGCGAGGAAGTTGCGCTGCGCCGCTTGCTGATGCCAGGTGTAGGGCCGCCCATAGTGCTCTCCGTTGCCAAGCCCGCGAATGTCCTTCCGCAGCGCCGCCATCTCCGCGCTGTCGCGCGCGATCTCGTCCGGCGAACGGCCCTTGATCAGGTACTCGTGCAGGAAGTGGATGCGCTTCATCATCTGATCGTGGATCTCATGCGGCTTCACCGCGTCGGGCCGCCGCTCAAGATAGAAACGTTCGAAGTTCAACATCCGCTCGAAATAAGTAACCGCCCCGCCGCCTTGCACCGCGACGCCCAGCACGCGCCGACCGCGCTCTTGCAGGGCAAGCCCGACCAATGGCGCCGTCGTGCTGCCGAGGCTCGATCCCATGATGAACACGCGTGAAGGATCGAGCCGCCTGTTCGACGCCAGAACGGCATCGAACGCCTCGACGTAATGGCGAACCTCCGTGTCGTAGTCGAGCTTGTGGCAGGCCGGGCCTTCGCTGTCGCCGTCGGACGCCCGCTCCACCCGAACAAAGGCGATCTTCTGCGAGCGCACGAATTCGGCGACGGCGCGCCGCCAGGGGCTTCGCGCGTGGTGCTCGATCGAGCCGCACGACACCCATTGCGTCAGCAACAGAACGGGCAGGGGGCCGCGCGAGCCGGTCGGCACCGCCGTGATCGTGCGCAACTTCGCGCCGCCCACCTGTGCGACGTCGTAGGTGCTGTCCATGCCAGGCATGTCTTCCAGAGGCCGCGGCGGTACCGTGAACTTGAGCTCAAGGCGCCGCCCTTGGCGCAGCACGCCCAACCGCAAGTCGGTGTTGCCGAGCGTACGGCGCAGCCGGTCCACATCGTCGAGTAGGTTGCCGGTCGAGCCGCCGTTGATCGCCGCAATCTGGTCGCCGACCTGTAGTCCTGCGGCAGACGCGGCAGACCCATCGGCCACCTGCACGACCTTGAGCGCCCCACCGTCTGGTTCGGTGGCGAAGCCCAAAGCAGCGCGCCGGGATAGGTCGCCCGCAACAAACGCGGCCGCATGGGCCGCGCCGCCAGCCGCCAACGCGGCCAGCAAAGAAAGGATCACGATTGTGTGACGCATAAGACGCCCCTGAGGTTTGAGGAGGCGCAGAAGGTGACAAACACCGAACTTCGCTGTCCCGACGAACGCCCGATGAAACGCCGATGATTGCGGTGTTCGCGCGCTATCCCCAGAATGAACCGCCCGCCAAGCACCGGACGCCCATGGACCTGACCGCCGTCGAACCATTCCGCCTTGGCATCTTCGAGGTCGCACCCGCGCGCGGCGAGGTGAGGTGCGGCGACACCGTTGCCCGGCTTGAGCCGAAGGTCATGGCGGTTTTGGTCGCTTTGGCGCGCACGCCCGGCGAAACCGTCTCGCGCGAAAAACTCTTCGATGAGGTGTGGGAGGGACGCGCCGTCACCGACGATGCACTGACCCGTTGCATCTCGGCGCTTCGGCGCGTGTTCGGTCAAGGGCAGGGCGTCGAAATCAAGTCCCTACCCAAACTCGGGTATCTGCTCGTCGCCGAGACGGTCTCAACCGCCCCGGCAAAAGAGCTGTCGGTCTCGCCGTCCATCTCACCGGTCGCCGTCATGATCGCAGGCGCTGTCGCCTTGTTGATCGGTACCGCCGCGGTCGTCTCCTTCCGCGCCTCACCGGACATGGAGATGGGTGGCCGCGTGCGCCCGCTGACCGCCCTTCAGGGCTTGGAGTTCTATCCCGCCTTGGCGCCGGCGGGCGGCCAACTCGCCTTCGCGCATCGCACCGCCGCCGGCCAATGGGATCTCTACGTGAAGAGCGTCGCGGGCGGCGAACCACAACGCCTGACCAACGATTCCGCGCGCGAGCAACACCCGGTGTGGTCGCGAACAGGCGATGAACTCGCGTATGTTCGTAGAGACGGCGAGACATGCGACGTGATGCGCATGGCCATCCCCGGAGGCGCCGCGCGAAAAATCGCTGAGTGCGGCGCCAAGTTCGTCCACTCGCTCGACTGGTCGCCGGATGGGCGGTTCTTGGTTCTCACACGTGCCGACGAACGACTCGAACCCGCACGGCTCGCACTCATCGCGCTTGAAGGTGTGGCGCCGCAATTCTCAATCGATCGTACACAGGGCGCTGAGGACGCGCGCTTCAATCCCGACGGAACGGCAATTGCCCTCACGCTGTCGACGGCGATCGGGGCCGAGGACGTCTACACGATCGACGTGGCCTCGGGCGCTCTGACCCGTGTCACCACAGACAATGCCAAGGTCCACGGCCTCGATTGGACGAGCGACGGCCGCGCCGTTGTCTACGGCTCTAACCGCGGCGGCAGCTTTGGTCTGCATCGTGTTTCGATCGGCGGCGGGGCGCCGGTGTCGCTTCTGCCGTCGTTGCAGGATGTCGAGAATCCCTCCGTTTCGGGTGCACGCATCGCCTACGAAGTGTGGACCGAAACCGGTGGATTGAAGACGCTCGGGCAAGGCCAGGTCGCACTGCCGCCCGACTCGACGCGCCTCGAATGGCATCCCGACGTCGCGCGCGACGGCGCAATTGCTTTCGTCTCCGATCGCGGCGGCGCGCCGGAAGTTTGGCTCTCCGAAGGGGCAGGGGCCAAGCAACTCACACACTTCGGCGACGCCTACATTCACACGCCGAAGTTTGCGCCCGACGGCAAGACGATCGCATTCTCGGCGCCGCAGCGCGGGCATTTCAACCTCTATCTGGTGGACCGCGACGGCGTGCAGAAGCGCCTGACCGATCACGCCGCCAACGACATGTCGCCGGCTTGGTCGCCTGACGGCCGCGCGATCTACTTCGCGTCCGACCGCGATGGCGCTTGGCGCGTGTGGCGGCTCGACGTCGAAAGCGGAAGGGCGACCCGCGTCGCCGAAGCGCCGGCGCGCGCCGTCTTTGTTCTGAACGCACAAGAACTCGTCACGGTCGATCCGGTGAAAGGCGGCCTCTATCGGATCGACCTCGCGCGCGCTGATGCGCCGCCGAAGCTACTGACGCCGGGAACCGCGCCATCGGATTGGGCGAACGTCGCGGTTGCGGGGGGCAAGGTGATCTACATCCGTCGCGAACCGCCCGACCGCGCCGTGTTGCGCCGCCTCGATCCTGAAACGGGCTCGGATGAAGCGTTGGCGGACCTTGATGATTTCTACTTCCGCTCAGGCCTCGCGGTGACCACGGCCGGCATGATCGTCTACGCCACCACCAGTGTCGAGGATGTGTCCCTGATGCTCTACGAATCTAAGCCCGTGACGGCCTTCTGAAGGAGCTGGATGGAGAGCGCTGACAAACCCTCGCGATGGGATCGCTCCCCATCCATCCGCCGGACCTCAACAAACGCAAGCCCGGCACGCGCGTGACTGAAAGCCGGATCAGAAGAAACGGGACAGCAACGAAACACCGACGACGAGCGCCGTCAGAAGGGCGATGTTGCGGAATTCGTGTGACGTGGTCATGGGGGCGGTCTCCTCGAAATCGATTCGTATGGCATCTCGAATCGTTGAAACCATCATGCGCCGTCGAACCTGAACGCCGCGGCGCGCCACACGTTCAGATAATGTTCATCCTGCAGACCGCGTGACGCCCGTCACGCCTTCAGCCGCGCCACCTCTGCCTCCAGCGCGGCAATCCGCTGGTCCCGCGCTTCGAGCGCCGCCGCCACGTCAGCTGCGTCAATCTTCTGCGGAATATGGCTCGGGCAATTCCCATCCCACGCCGTGATCGTGAACACGATCGCCTGCTCGGCCTGCGCGCGGTAGCCTTCGGGGAACAGTTGTTTGACAAGCGCCGGATCGTTCTCCACGACCCGCGCCTCGCCCCAAATCTTCACCCGCCCGCGATTCGCATAGTCCATGAGGAAGATGAAGGCCCTCGGGTTCTCGCTCAGATTGCCGGTCGTGATGTACTGCCTGTTGCCGCGATAGTCGGCGAAGGCCAACGTCCTCTCGTCGAGCACGCGCAGGAACCCCTTCGGTCCGCCGCGGTGCTGGATATAGGGCTGCCCCTCGCCGTTCGTCGTCGCCAAATAGAAGCTGTCGCGCTCGCCAAGAAACGCCGCGAGATCGGGCGTAACCGACGTCTTCCACCCGCGCTCCGATTCCATCCGCGCATAGGCCGCGCGCGACCCGCGCTTCTCTTGGAACTCTTTGACCTTCGGTGTGAAGGCGATGTCGCTCGCGTACGTCATGGCAATCTCCAAACGGGTGCACGCTCTTGCGCTGGACGAGAGGTGGCGTCGGCGCCTATTGCCGACTAGCCGAATAAGAAAGATAATACTTATGCCGAATAGGAATAAAAAAGTGGATCGCGTGGAGTCCCTGCGCCTGTTCCTGCGCGTCGCCGAGACGGGCTCGTTCTCCCGCGCCGCGCGCGCCGAAAAGCTCGGCCAACCCGCGGTCAGCAAGGCGGTCGCCGCGCTCGAAGGCGCGTGGGGCACGCGCCTCTTCACCCGCACGACGCGCCGCGTCGCGCTCACTGAAGCGGGCCGCCGCGCGCTTGCGCGAGCCCGCGCCTGGATCGACGCGCACGACGCGCTCGACGCCGAAATGCGCGGCGCCGACCGCGACCCTGTGGGCCTTCTCCGCGTTTCCAGTTCGATCGCCTTCACGCGCGCCGAGCTCGCGCCCCACGCGCCCGCGTTCCTGAAGCAGTACCCGAACATCAAGATCGACTTCGCCACGCGCGACGATCGCGTCGATCTGATCGCCGATGGCATCGACATCGCGTTCCGCTTGGGCGCGCTCGCGGACTCGAACCTGACCGCCAAGAAGCTCGGCGCATACCGCCGCATCGTCGTCGCCGCCGCCGATGCACCGATCAGAAAGCCGCGCCAACTCGAGGATCTGCGAATGCTACCTTGTGTGCTGTTCTCGACCGGCGCCCGGCCCGACCGCTGGTCGCTACGCGCCGGACGACAGCAGCGCGACATCGAAGTCTCAGGCCGCGTCACCGTTACGACCGGACGCCTCGCGCTCGATTTCGTGCGCATGGGGCAGGGCCTCGCGCTGCTGCCCACGTTCCTCGTCCGCCGCGATCTGGAAGAAGGCCGCCTCGTCCACGTGCTGCGCGACTGGGCGGGCGCGCCGCTCGA
>JAEUML010000191.1 GCA_016792785.1 Alphaproteobacteria bacterium | reverse complement strand
ATGGACCGGATCGTCTATCTCGACGAAGGGCGCATCGTCGAGCAGGGCAACCATGCGGAGCTTCTGGCGCGCGGCGGGCCTTATGCGCAGCTTTGGAACCGGCAGGTCGGTGGGTTTATCGCGGCCGCTTGAGGTCTGGCTCAAGCGGCTTCTTTGCCTTCTGCTTCGCTTTGATTTCCGCAATCGCCGATTGCAACGCGCGTAGGCGCTCTTCGCCGGACGGGTGCGTGAGGTTGACCGCGGTCGCGCGCGTCGTCTCGTTCAGCCGCCGCCAGAACGCCTCGGCGGCAGTGATGTCGTAACCGGCGCGCGCCATCAAATAGAGGCCGACATAGTCCGCCTCTTTCTCGTTTTCGATCGAATAGGGCCGCGTTACGGCTTTTGCGACGGCCGTGCCGATCGTCGCGCGGACGAAGGCGTCGAGAAGGCCGCCGGGCTTTTCCTTCGGTTCCGTCGCCTTCAGGTGACCTAACGTGTTGTGCGCGAGTTCGTGGCCAAGGATCAGCGCGAGTTCGTCGTCGTTGTGCGTCAATTCGAACAGGCCGGTCGTGATCGCGAGCACACGGCCGTCGGCTGCAGCGTTGATTTCGGGACTGCGCACGAGCAGCGTCGGGAATTCGCACACGATCTGTGGCTCGGCGACTACAGTCTTGCCGCCTGCGCGCGTCAGGCGTACGGGACCACTTTGTGCGGCGGCATTCGAGAGTTGGATGAAACGCTCGGTCGCACCCTTGCCGTCGCCGAGCGGGACGCCGTCGACATGGGTCAGGATGTCGCCTGCCTTAAGGCCGGCGCGCGAGGCTGGTGCATCCGCCACGGCCAGCGCCACGGTGACCGCATTCGTTAAGGCGAAGGCGCCTTGAAGATGGGCGCGGTCTTCGTCGTTCGAGAAGTTCGCGAGCGACCAGACGATGAGGCCCAGTTCAGCCTTCGTCTCGTTCGTCTTCGCGCAAGCGGGGGCGGCGGCATGGCGCAAGCGGAAGCCCACGCGCTCGACGCGTGCGCGCTGTTGCATGTAGCTTTCAAGGCCCGCCGTCACACGCGCCGTTTGCGGCGCTGTCGCGACCGTCGATGGGCTGATGACCTCGGGCGTCGAGGTGCAGGCTGCCAGAAGCAGCGCTGCGGCGATCACGAGGCTTTGTCGGGCGTTCGACATCGGCACTATCAATCGAGCTGATAGACGAGGGACTTCAGGTAGGCGGTTTCGGGCAGCATCGGGTGCACGGGATGATCGGGCGCGGCACCTGCGGCGCGGATCATGCGTGCGGTGCGTCCGGCGCGGGCGATGCCGTGTGCGCATTCCGTCTGAAAGCGCGCTGCGTCGACCGCGTGACTGCACGAGGAAAGCGCAAGGAAGCCGCCCGGCGTGACCAACGGCGCCGCGAGGCGGGCGAGCTTGCGATAGCCGCGGGCGCCCGACTCTAGGTCCTTTTTCGAACGCACGAACGGCGGCGGGTCGCAGGCGACGATGTCGAAACGTTCGTCGGAGGGACGGAGTTCCTCGAGTTCCTGAAGTACATCACAGCGCCGCACCTCGCAGCGGTCGCCAAGTTCGTGCGCGTCGGCGGTTTCGGCGGCGGCGTCGAGGGCGGCCTGCGACGAATCGAGCATGACCACGGACTTCGCGCCGGCTTTCAGTGCGCCGAGCGCGAGGGGACCGATGTATGAGTATGCGTCGAGCAGCGTCGCGCCTTTCGCAAGACCGACCAGGAAGGCGCGGTTGTCGGCCTGATCGAAGAACCAGCCGGTCTTTTGCCCGGTGAGCGGGTCGACGCGATGGCGGACGCCGGCTTCTTCGACGTGGACGGCGTCGGCTTCGCCGTGGGCCACGCGGATGTCTTCCTTCAGGCCTTCATGCGCACGGGCAGGCGCGCTGTTCTTCACGATGATTGCGCGGGGCTTGAACTCGTCCTTCAGCGCCTGCAGCCAGTGGGGCTCGGCTAAGTCCATGCCGGCGGTGCCCGATTGCGCGACGAACACGTCGCCGAAGCGGTCGATCACAAGGCCGGGGCACGCATCCGCTTCGGCGTGGATGAGGCGGTAGAACGGCTTTGCGAAGAACTTGCGGCGGAGTGCCTCGGCGCGTTCGAAGCGATCGCGGAAGAATTCGGTATCGATCGCCGTCGCCTTGTCGCGCGAGAGAACGCGCGCGGCGATCAGGCTGTGGGGGTTGAAGTAGGCGACGGCGAGATCGGCGCCTTTGTCGTCGAGGAGGTCGACGAGGGAACCGGGCGTGAGCGCCTTCGTTGCGCGGTCCATCACCACTTCGTTCGAATAGGCCCATGGCGATCCCGACTTCACGCGGGCGCCATGTTTGGGAAGAAAGCGGAGTTTCGGCCTTACGTTCACAGCATCGCCGCGAGAACGCGGTCCGGCGGCTTGTGCCCGTCGGCGAAGGTCTTGATGTTGATGATGACCTTCTCGCCCATGTCCACGCGGCCTTCGAGCGTCGCGGAGCCCATGTGGGGCAGAAGCACGACGTTCTTCAGCTTCAACAGTTTCGGGTTCACCGCCGGCTCGTGCTCGAAGACGTCGAGACCCGCACCCGCGAGTTCGTTTGCCTCGAGCATGCGCGCGAGTGCGTTCTCGTCGATCACTTCGCCGCGCGCCGTGTTGACGATGTAGGCGCTCGGTTTCATCAGCTTCAGGCGGCGCGCGGAGAGCAGGTGATAGGTCGCGGGCGTGTGCGGGCAATTGACCGAGACGATGTCCATGCGTGCGAGCATCTGATCGAGGCTGTCCCAGTACGTCGCCTCCAACTCTTCCTCGATCGGTTTCGGAACGGGCTTGCGGTTGTTGTAGTGGATTTGCAGGCCGAATGCCTTGGCGCGGCGCGCTACGGCCTGGCCGATACGGCCCATGCCGATGATGCCGAGCCGCTTGCCCGTGATGCGTTGACCCAACATCCAGGTCGGCGACCAGCCTTTGAAATCGCCCTTCGCGAGCACGCCCGCACCTTCGACGATGCGGCGCGGCACGGCGAGGATCAGAGCCATGGCGATGTCTGCCGTGTCGTCCGTCAAAACGCCCGGCGTGTTCGTCACGGTGATGCCACGGGCGCGCGCTGTCTCGAGGTCGATGTTGTCGACGCCGGCGCCGAAATTCGCGATCAGGCGCAGCTTTTCGCCGGCGCGCGAGAGAATGCGCGCGTCGAGACGGTCGGTCACCGTCGGCACCAAAACGTCGGCGGCCTGCACCGCCTCGGTCAATTGCTCTCGCGTCATCGGCGTGTCGTCGACGTTCAAGCGCGTGTCGAAGAGTTCGCGCATGCGCGTTTCGATCGCGTCGGGCAGCTTGCGGGTAACAATGACGAGGGGCTTTTTGGCGGGCATTTGTTGCTTCGACGCGCTCTTGGTGTCGGTTCATTCTCTAGCAGAGGGTGGGCCCGAGTTCCTAGGGCTTAAGGGCATGTCACTATTTCTTCGTGCGATAACCCAAAATTAAGCGCGTAGGCCCTGATATTGCTCATCAATTCTCGCCGCCCAAACCCCCAACCGAGGCAGTCGCCCGAGGCTCGGATCGATGGACGTTTTTCGCTACGTGTTCGTGCTCGGTTTAGCCCTTGCCGCGGCGGGGCCGACAGGGGCCGTGCCGTTGCCGCGGCCCAAGCCCGTCGTCGAAGCGGCGTTGCATGTGCCGCCGCCGATCGTGGCGACCGGTTTGCCCGTGCCGCGGTGGGTGACAGTGAAGGCCGGCCGGGTGAACGTCCGCCGCGGGCCGTCGCTTGAGCACGCGATCCTGTGGACCTACGTGAAGCCCGGTGTGCCGGTCGAGGTGATCGCCGAGTACGACGCGTGGCGGCGCATCCGCGACATCGACGGTGCGACGGGCTGGGTGCGGGCGGCGCTGCTCGACGGACGGCGCAATGTGCTCGTCCAAGGCCGCGTCAACACCGCGATCCTGGACGCGCCCAAGGCGGACGCTGTTGCGGTCGCTTTTGCGGAGCCCGGCCTTGTCGCCCGGCTTGTCGGTTGCGAGGGCGAGTGGTGCGAGGTCTCCACGCGCGGCTATGACGGTTATGTCGCGCGCGACCGGCTGTGGGGCGTCTATGAGGGCGAGACGGTTCGGTAGTCGGTCGCTGCGCGCGTGAACCCTCATCAGTCTCGCCGCTTTGCGGCGAGCCAGCTTCTCCCGCAAGCGGGAGAAGCGCTGTGTCTTCAACATGGACCGCTCAGAGGCCGTCGAAGAGGGCGGTTGAGAGGTACCGTTCGGCGAAGGACGGGATGATCGCGACGATCGTTTTTCCCGTCATGTCCTTGCGGGTTGCGACTTCGAGGGCGGCGGCGACGGCGGCGCCTGACGAGATGCCGCCAGGGATACCCTCGAGGCGCGCGAGTTTGCGCGCGGTCGCGAACGCGGTTTCGTTGCCGATCGTGATGATCTCGTCGATGATGCCGCGGTCAAGGATGCCGGGCACGAAGCCTGCGCCGATGCCTTGAATCTTGTGCGGTCCCGGCTGGCGGCCCGACAGCACGGCACTGTCCTCGGGTTCGACCGCGACCATCCTCAGCGAGGGCTTGCGCGCCTTCAACACGGTGCCCACGCCCGTGATCGTGCCGCCGGTGCCGATACCCGAAATCACTGCATCGACCTTGCCTGCGGTGTCGTTCCAAATTTCCTCAGCCGTCGTGCGGCGGTGGATTGCGGGGTTCGCCGGATTCTCGAATTGCTGCGGGATGATCGAGTTCGGAATTTCCTTTGCTAGCTCGTTCGCGCGTCCGACGGCGCCGCGCATGCCTTGGGCAGCCGGCGTGAGTTCGAGTTTCGCGCCGAGCAGGAGCAGCATCTTGCGGCGCTCGATCGACATCGATTCCGGCATGACGAGGATCAACGGATAGCCCTTGGCCGCGGCGACGAAGGCGAGTGCGATGCCGGTGTTGCCGGACGTCGGCTCGATCAGCGTGGTGCCGGGCTTGATCATGCCGCGCCCCTCGAGGTCTTCGATCATCGAAACGCCGATGCGGTCCTTCACGCTCGAGAGCGGGTTGAAGAACTCGAGCTTGAGCAGCACGTCGGCCACCGCGCCTGCTTCCTTCGCCGTGCGGTTGAGGCGCACGAGCGGCGTGTCGCCGATCGTCTGGGTGATGGAGTCATAGACGCGGCCGCGGCCGGGGGCGTGGGCGGGCGATGATTTGCGGGCTGGGTCGCTCATGGCGTTGTCCTCTTTGGGAAGTCGGATTGGGTTTCGTCAAATGGCGAAGTCGGCGCGTTCGCCGATGGGTTCGGCGAGGCCCTTTTCTTCGGCACGGCGGCAGAGGTCTTCGACAGTGATCGCATCGAGCTGGCGCATCAGACCATTGTGAATTTCCTCGACCATCGGGCGAACGATCCGCTCGCCGATCGGCGACGAGCCGTTCATAGGCGGTTCGTCGGCGAGTTCCAGTTCGGCAACGATGCGCACGATCTCGCCCGCGGTGATGCGGCGACGCTCCTTCGCCAGGCGATAGCCACCGCGTGGGCCGCGTACGCCCTTGAGCACGCCCTGGCGTACCAGCGCCTGCATTACCTGCTCCAGATAGCGGTGCGGCACGCCTTGGCGGCGGGTGATTTCCTTGGATTGCACGGGCTCTGGGCGCGAGTTCGTCGCGATGTCGACGACGGCCTCCAACGCCAGGATCGCTTTGCGCGACAATCGAAGCATTTCAGCCTCCTTTCGCGGAGATGCCGGTGGAGCCGAAGCCGCCTTGGCCGCGCGCCGTGTCGGGCAAAACCTCGACGCGCTCGAAGCGCGCCGTGCTGACCGGGGCCACGACCAATTGGGCAATGCGGTCGCCGCGGGCAATGCGGAATGGTTCAGCCCCGTGATTGATCAGGATGACCTTCACCTCGCCGCGATAGTCGGCATCGATCGTGCCGGGCGCGTTCAATACGGTGACACTGTGCTTCAGCGCGAGGCCCGAGCGCGGGCGTACCTGGCCTTCGAACCCTTCCGGGATCGCGAGCGCGATGCCGGTCGCGACCGCGTGGACGGCGCCCGGCGCGATCGACGCGTCTTCTGCTGCGACGAGGTCGGCCCCGGCGGCGCCCGCGGTCGCATAGGCCGGCGGGTTCAGTCCGCGGCCGTGGGGTAGGGTCAAGATCTGGACGCGCGCTTGGCTCACGCCGCGGCTCCTTTGAGGTGAGTTGCGATTTTTTCGGCGAGTTTGCGTGCGACATCGTGCTTGGCGAGTTTCGGCCAGGTTTCGACGCCGTGCGCGGTCACGATGTGGACCGTGTTGTCGTCGCCGCCCATCACGCCGGTCGCGGGCGAGACATCGTTGGCGACGATCCAATCGCAGCCCTTCTTGAGTCGCTTCGCCTGAGCGTGTTCGACGACCTTTTCGGTCTCGGCGGCAAAGCCCACGACGAGGCGCGGGCGGCGGCTCTGGTGCGTGGCCAGCGTGTGCAGGATGTCGGGGTTTTCGATTAGCTTCAGCGTTGGCAGGCCGCCTGCCGCCTTCTTGATCTTTTGGTTTGCCGTGTGATCGACGCGCCAGTCGGCGACGGCCGCTGCGCACACCGCGATATCGGCAGGCAACGCGTCTTCGCAGGCGGCCAGCATTTGATGCGCGGTCTCGACGGGCACGAACTTCACGCCCGTGGGCGCGCTCAGCGCTGTCGGTCCCGACACGAGGGTCGTCTTTGCGCCGAGCGCCGCGAGCGCGCCGGCGATCGCGTAGCCTTGCTTGCCGGACGAGCGGTTCGAGATGAAGCGCACGGGATCGATCGGTTCGAACGTGGGACCCGCGGTCACGAGCGCCGCCATGCCGTCGAGCAGACGCGAGGCACCGAGCAAGGTTTCGATCGCGGCGAGAATTTCGTGTGGCTCTGCCATGCGGCCGGGGCCGAATTCACCGCACGCCATGTCGCCTTCGTTCGGTCCGACGAAGGCGACGCCATCGGCCTTCAGCCGCGCGATGTTGCGTTGGGTGGCGGCGTGCAGCCACATGCGCACGTTCATGGCGGGCGCGAGCAACACGTGCTTGTCGGTCGCCAGAAGCGCGGTCGAGGCGAGATCGTCGGCGCGGCCGCTCGCCATCTTCGCCATCAGATCAGCTGTCGCCGGTGCGACGACCAGCAGATCGGCGTCGCGCGACAATTGGATGTGGCCCATCTCGGCTTCGTCGGTCAG
>JAEUML010000186.1 GCA_016792785.1 Alphaproteobacteria bacterium | reverse complement strand
TCCGCGGATTGGAACGGCACGATCTCGCAATACGTGCCCTGCTCTCGTAAGCGCCGCGCGATCAGCTGCGTCACCTGAGAGCCGAAATCGATGATCAGAACGGTTTGTGTCATGGAGGCGGGGGAAGCTAGAACCCGCCTGCCCCTGCGTAAAGGTGCCCGCAGGAGTTTTCCCGTGAGCGAACGCAACCCTCGGGCGACACAGGATTGGCGCAATTCTGCCGCAGCGTCGCCTTTCGCCGCCGCTTGTCTTGGCGGCGTAAAGTGTGGCTCGCTCTGACCTTATGGGAGTTCGTCGAATGTTATCCCGTGCGTTCTCGATAGTCGCCGCGATCGCTGCGGCGCTCGCCCTTTCCGGCTGCTTCGTCGTTTCGCAGAATTTGCCGGCAGGTTCGGGCCCGGTGGGCGACCCGCGCCTCGTCGGCGCCTGGCGCGGCCTCGACTCCGACGACGGCAAAGACGCCGACGCCTTCCTGCACTTCCTGAAGGTCGACCGCGACGACGAGCCGCTGAAACTCGTCTGGGTCGAGGATCGCAACTATCAACTCTACGAAGTGCACACGATGGTGATCGCGGGCCGCAACGTCTTCGCGGCAAAGCTCCTTGGGCCGGAAGAAGCCTTGCGGGAGGGCGAGATGCCGCCCGGCTACTTCCTTGGATTCTACGAGTTCCAATCGAAAGACCGGCTCACGTTCGGCATGCTCGATTCCGAGAAGATCGGCGAGCTGATTTCCAAAGGCCGGCTGAAGGGCACGCGCAAACCGGGCAAGTGGGAGATGGCGACGTTGACCGGCTCTCCCGCCGAACTCGCCCGCTTCCTCGCCTCGCCGGAGGCACAAGACGCGCGCATGACGGACCCGGCCACGCTCCGCCGGCTCACGCGCGCGCCGGAATAACGTAACCTAAAGTCACCTGGGGGGACCCGCCATGTCCGACGACACGACCGAATCGAAACCGGCGAAGCCCCGCTCGCTCGGCAGTATCGTCCGCGGCGTGGGCATCTTGATCGCGTTTGCGGGCCTCGCCGCACTCGCGCTCTATGCCGTCCAGAACCAGCGCGCCGGCGGTGCAAAACCGCACGCGAGCGGCGCGGCCCAAGCCCCACGCACGCACACGGTCTCCGGCCCCCCGGGCACGCCTGTCTTGCGCCGCGTGATGCTGTCGACCGGCGGCGTCGGCTACTTCGAATACGAAACGCAAGTCTCCGGCACGGCCGAAATCCAACTGCCCGTGCGCATGGATCAGGTCGACGACGTGCTGAAAAGCATCGTCGTGTTCGACGATCAGGGCAACACCGGCTTCGTGCAGTTGCCGGCGCGCGCGCCGCTCTCCGACATCTTCCGCGGCCTGCCCTTCGGCCCCGCCGCGCTCGAATCGAACGCGGCGCTGGTCGAGGCGCTGAAAGGCGCCGAAGTCTCGGTGCGCGGCGACGAGAACATGAGCGGCCGCATCGTCAGCGTCGTGAAGGAAGAGGTGCGCCTGCCAGACGGCGACGCGACGACGACGCACCACCGCGTCGGCGTGATGACCTCGAGCGGCCTCAAGCAATTCGTCCTCGAAGAGGCGACGTCGGTCAACTTCACCGATCCGGTTCTCTCGAAACAGATCGAGCAGGCGCTCGCCTCCGTCGCCGAACACCGCGAAGGCCAAGGCCGCACGCTGAAGATCCGCGCCGTCGGCGACGGTTCGCGCAAGGTCACGATCGCCTATGTGGTCGAGGCGCCGCTGTGGAAGTCGTCCTACCGTGTCACCGCATTGGGCGGCGGCAAGGCGCGGTTGCAGGGCTGGGCCGTGCTCGAAAACGTCACCGGCAACGACTGGGAAGACGTCGACCTGACCGTCGTCACCGGCAACCCCGTGACGTTCCGCCAGGCGCTCTACGCCACCTACTACGTCACGCGCCCCGAAGTGCCGGTCGAGATCTTGGGCCGCATCCTGCCGAAGCCCGACGACGGCGCCGTCACCGCGCGCGAGGAATCGGCGGCCGAAGGCTACGCACCGCCGCCGCCTCCACCCGCGCCGATGCCGGCCATGGCGCCGCCCGCCGAGAAGGCCAGGGCCAACGGCGGCCTGCGCGGCCGCGCCGATCAGCCCGCCGCACAACCGGTGACCGCACAAGCGAAAGAGGCTGCGACCCAAGTCACCTTCCGCATGCCGTTCACGGTGACGGTAAAGAACGGCCAGTCGCTCGCCGTACCGATCGTCGACAAGGAAGTGCCGGGCGACCTCGTCTCGTTCTATCAACCCGAGACGCACCCGCGTCATCCGCTGGCCGCATTGAAACTCGTGAACAACACAGAGGTCGGCCTGCCGCCCGGCGTGCTCACCGCCTACAGCCGCGACAACGAAGGCGTGACAAGCTACGACGGCGACGCGCAGCTTTCGACGCTGCCGGTCGGCGAAACGCGCATGCTCTCCTTCGCGCTCGACCAGAAACTCCTGATCGACCGCGAGGACAAGGCCGAACAGCGCATCTCGAAGGCGACGCTCGCGAACGGCATCTTCAAGGCCTCCGTCGTCGATCAACGCACCTCGATCTACACGATCAAGGGCGCCGCGAAAGAAGACCGCCGCGTCGTCGTCGAACATCCGCGCGCCGCGGGCTGGGAGCTGATCACGCCCGACCCGAAGACCGCCGAGATGACCGACACCGCCTTCCGCCTGACGTTCGAGGTCAAGGCCGGCGCCACGATCAAGCAGACCGTCACGACGCAGTGGCCGCGCGAAGAGGAGCAAGGCCTCGTCGACCTCGACCTCGACATCATCCTGGCCTATGCGTCGAACGACGGCCTGACGCCCGCCCAGCGCGCGGCCTTCAACCGCATGGCCGAATACCGGCGCAACATCGAGGCCCTCGACCGCCAGATCGAAACCGAAAGCGCCGCCCGCGACCGCGTCTTCGAGGAACAGGAACGCATCCGCGAGAACATCAAGGCGGTCCCCCCGGGCAGCGACCTGCAATCGCGCTACCTCCGCTCGATGGGCGGGCTCGAAGACCAAGCCGAAACCCACAAGCGCAACATCGACCGCCTCGACCGCGAACGCACCACCGAACGCCAACGCCTGGCGGACTATGTGGCGGGGTTGCAGTTATAACTACATGTCGAATGCGTGAGGCCTAGGCGGCCTTCACAAAACGCACATCGAGCCGCCGCCCCAACGCGGCCGCAGCGCGGCCCATGGTGTGGAGCGTTACAGACGAATTGCGCGGATCGAGCAACCGATCAAGCGCTGCACGGCTTGTGCGCATGCGCTTGGCGAGTTCGGCTTTGGAGAGACGCTGCGCCTTCATGAGCCGCGCAATTTCCCACGCCAGCACACGTTTCATGGCGCCCGTGGTGACTTCCTCGAGAAGACCTTCCTCGGCCAAGAACTCTTCGAACTTCTGTCCGCTTCGCGGATTGCGCTTGCCGCTCATCTTTCTTTCTCCCACGCCCGCTGCCGTTTGCGCGCAAGCTCCAAGTCGCTCTTCGCAGTCGCCTGGCTCTTCTTGATGAAGCCGTGAAGCAACACCATCTCGCCGCCATCGATAAGAAACATCACGCGTGCAATGCGGTCCTTCAAGTCGGTCCGTACCTCGTAAAGCCTCCGACCGAGCGCACGGCAAACCGGCATTCCGATCGGCCAGCCGAATTCGACGGTCCTGATGTCCTCACCAATCGCCTTGCGATCCTCACGTGAAAGCGCCAGCAACCACTCTCGAACGGGCATGTGCCCCGCTTCGGTTGCGAAAAAGACGACTTCAATCCGCTTCTCGCCGCTCACGAATCGTACGTACCAAAAATGATACTACGGCGCAAGCGTTAACGAACGCTTGCGCACTCACCTGGCCCCCGCGTCCGCCATCGCTGCGGCGGCCGCCACTTCCGCTTGCTCACCGCCTCAAGCTCGGGGGCGCGCGCCCGCCTTGATTTCCGCGCCGCTTGTTCCGCATGGTGACACCTCTGCCAGCGGGAGTGGCCGGATGATCCGTATTGTTTCCTTTGCCGTCTTCATAGCCGCCATTGGGGCGGCGTCTCCTGGGCGGACCGCAGATATCCCGCAAGCGCAGGACCCATATTACGTCAGCGCGAACGCCGACATGCGCGCCGCGCTGAAGCGCACGCCGAACACGCGGGCCGCCAAGAACATCATCCTCTTCGTCGGCGACGGCATGGGCGTCACCACGGTGACCGCCGCCCGCATCTATCAGGGTCAGAAGGCTGGCCGCGACGGCGCGTCGAACAAGCTTGTGTTCGAGCAGCTGCCCTACGCCGCGTTCTCCCGCACCTATTCGCACGACTCGCAAGTGACCGACTCCGCGCCTTCGGCCAGCGCCATGACGACCGGCGTGAAGTCGCAGAACGGCGTGCTCAACGTCTCGTCCGCGGTCGCCGAAAACGACTGCAAGGCAGGCCTCGCAAACCCGACGACCACGATCGCCGAACTCGCCGAGGCCGCCGGCATGTCGACGGGCACTGTGACGACGACGCGCGTGACCCACGCGACACCCGCCGCCGCTTACGCGCACGCGGCAGGACGCGACTGGGAAGGCGATGCCGATATGAAGCCGGACGACATCGCGGCCGGTTGCCTCGACATCGCGCGGCAATTGGTCGAGATGCGCCACGGCGACGGGCTCGACGTCGTCATGGGCGGCGGCCGCAGCCGCTTTCTCCCCTCAGACGTCGCCGACCCCGAGTATCCGGACAAGACGGGCGCGCGCAAAGACGGCAGGAACCTCGTAGAGGCTTGGGCCCGCCGATATCGCGGCGACGCAGCTTATGTCTGGAATCGCCAGGGTTTCGACGCGCTCGACACCAAACGCACGCGGCGCGTGCTCGCGCTGTTCGAGCCCGAGAACATGGCCTTCGAACTCGACCGCCCGAAGGACCCGGCGGGCGAACCCTCGCTTGCCGAAATGACCGCGAAGGCGATCGCGATCCTGCGGCGCAACCCGAACGGCTATTTCCTACTCGTCGAAGGCGGCCGCATCGACCACGCGCATCACGGCTCGAATGCCGCGCGCGCGCTCGAGGATACGGTGGCCTTCGATGCCGCTGTGAAGACCGCGCTTGACACGGTCAATCTGCGCGACACGCTGGTCATCGTCACAGCCGACCATAGCCACGTGCTGACGATGGCGGGTTACCCGTCAAGAAAGAACCCGATCTTGGGGCTCGTGGACGGCCCCGACGGCAAGCCCGTGCTCGCGCTCGACCAAAAGCCGTACACGACGCTCGGCTACGCAAACGGCCCGGGCGCCGCGAAGCAAGACGAGTTCCGCGAAGACCTCTCGAACGTCGACACGACGGCACCCGATTATCGCCAACAGGCGCTCGTGCCGATGCGCTCCGAAACCCACGGCGGCGAAGACGTCCCGATCTACGCCGCTGGTCCCTGGGCCCACCTCTTCCAAGGCGTCGTCGATCAACAGTACATCTTTCACGTCATGAACCACGCCGGCCGCATCAAGCAACGCGCCGACAAGCGGTCGCGGTAAGGAACGCCGATGTCCAAACTCAAACTCTATCACTGCAAAGGCGCTCGCTCGCTGCGTCCGCTTTGGATGCTCGAAGAACTCGGCCTCGACTACGAGCTCGTGAACCTGCCGTTCCCGCCGCGCGTGTTTCAGAAGGACTATCTCGCCGTCAATCCGCTGGGCACGATCCCGTGCTTCTTCGACGGCGATCTGCGCATGACGGAGTCGCCCGCGATCTGCCACTACCTCGCTGAGAAATACGGCGCCACCCAAGGCAAGCCCGCCCTGCACGTGCGCAGTGACGAACCCGACTACGGCCGCTACCTGAACTGGCTCTATTTCAGCGACGCGACGTTGACGTTTCCGCAGACGATCGTGCTGCGCTACACGCGATTGGAGCCGGAGGAGCGCCGCTTGCCGCAAGCCGCGGCCGACTACCGCGCCTGGTTCTACGGCCGCTTGCGCATCGTCGATGCGACGGTGAAGGAGCAGGACTATCTCGTCGCAAGCCGCTTCACCGCCGCCGACATCGCCGTCGGCTACGCCCTCTACCTGGCCGCCAGCGTCGGCATCGACCAGGATTTCTCACCGCACGTGCGCGCCTATCGCGAGCGCCTAACGTCGCGCGAGGCGTTCAAACGGGCGGACGCGCGATAGGGAGGCCGGAGACATTGGTTTTGTCTTGGCTAAGATCTCTGCTTGCTCGGGAGCGTGTTGTAACCCAACAGCATGTCAAATACCTGCGCCAGGAGCGGACCAAAGTATGGATCAACCCAACTTACAAACCACCTACCGATCCCGACTGGGACCTAATGAGAACGGGACGATACGAGGAGGCTGCGAACGTCTTCCTACAACGGTCTAAGGAAGGACTTCCAGCGTGGCGCAATCGAGGGTTAGCATTCCTATGCTTGGGGCGATACTCGGCGGCCTACGAGGCATTTGCCGAAGCGGATCGCATCGAGCGCGAACGCCATCCGTTGCATAGCCGCGCATTGGCTGAAATGGGCATTTGTCTTTGGCTCGAAGGACGGCGCAATGAGGCGCTGCCGCTCATAGAAGAAAATCTGCACCTTAGGATGAGCAACAAGCTGGCCTATGGCGACTTCGCCGGTGGCGCCCAAGAAGGACTGTTCGGCTACTACGCTGGAGTTTCTTTTCCTGACGATCGACTAACCGCGATGGCGATCAGGCACCTAACAAAGATTTCGCGCAGCAAGCGTCATCGGGGTTGGCCGAAGCCGATCGCAAACTACCTCGTCGGCAGGTCTTCGCTCGATGACACACTCCTCGAAGCGGCAGAGTCATCCAACATCGACACCGCCGTTGAACACGCCAAAGTCGACACCTTAAGTTGTCGGCAGCTAACACAGGCGTTGTTCTATGCTGCCATCAAACAGAGGGCACAGGGCGACATGCTCTCTTGCCGCACGCTCATGCGCCGGGTCATCACCCTCCCCAACTCGGTGGTTGAGTTGGAGCGCTTTATCGCCGAGCACGAGGTCAAAGCAACAATCAATCCAATCGACTGATAGCGACGACGATCCCCTCAGCCGAGCGCCTGCTTCAAATCCGCGACCAGATCGTCCGCATGCTCGACGCCGATCGAAATGCGGATCAGACCGTCGGGAATGCCGAGCCGCGCGCGGTCGGCCGCCGAGAAGCTCGAATGCATCGTCGTCGCCGGATGGCAGGCCAGGCTCTCCGTGCCGCCGAGGCTGACCGCAAGCTTCACGATCTGCAGACTGTCGAGCACGCGGAACGCCTCGTCCTTGCCGCCCTTCACCACGAAGGAGAACGTCGACCCCGGTCCCGTGCACTGCTTGTCGTAGATCGCGCGCTGCACGTCGCCCTTGGGCCACAATGTCGGGAAGTTCACACTCTCGACCTTGGGGTGCTTGCCCAAGAACTCGGCAACCGCGCGCGCATTGTCCGCCGCCTTGTTCATGCGCAGCGCCACCGTCTCCAGCGAACGCGTCACCATCCAGCACGAATTCGGATCGAGCTGACAGCCGAGCCAGCCGCGCAACGTGCGGATCGGTGCGAGCGCCTTCTCGGTCCCCGTGATCGCACCCGCAACAAGGTCGCTGTGCCCCGCAACATACTTCGTCAGCGAGTACATGTTGATGTCCGCGCCGTGCTTCAGCGGGTTCTGGAACACCGGCCCCATCAGCGTGTTGTCGACCGCGACGACCGGCTTGTGCCCGCTTGCCTTCTCGATCTCGCGCGCCACTTCGGCGAGCGCGGCGATGTCACATAGCTTGTTCGACGGGTTCGCGGGCGTCTCAGCCAGGATCATCTTCACCCTCTCGGCCTTGGCGAGTGAGGCGCGGATCGCCGCCGACGACGACGCATCTTCGATCGCCACCCACTTCACGCCGAACTCGGTCAGGAACTTCTCGATCACCGACGCGGTCGCGCCATAGAGCGGCTTCGTGAACGCCACGCAATCGCCGGGCCTGAGCAACGCCATCAATGTCGTCGTAATCGCCGCCATGCCGGAGGAAAAGACAAGCGAGTCCTCCGCATCGTCGATCAGGGCCATCCGGTCCTCGAGCATCTCGAGGTTCGGGTTGTTGTAGCGCGAATAGACGAGCCCGCCCGCCTGCCCCTCCGGCGCCGGCCGCCGGTTGCCGATCACGTCGAACAGGATCTTGCCCTCTTCGGCGCTGCGGAACACG
>JAEUML010000177.1 GCA_016792785.1 Alphaproteobacteria bacterium | reverse complement strand
CCGAAGCCGTCGGCGATGAGCGCCATGCCGATCATGAGCAGGAAGCTCAAGGCCAGCATCACGATCGTCGGGTTCGCGTTGATGAAGTTCGCAAGCGGGGTGGCCGCGACCAACATCACGATGACGGTCACGATGACGGCGATCACCATGATCGGTATGTGCTCCGTCATACCGACGGCGGTGATGATGCTGTCGACGGAGAACACGAGGTCGAGCAGGATGATCTGACCGATCGCGGCCGAGAACGCCATGGTCGCCACGCGCGTGTCGAAGACGTCGTCCGTGGGATCGGGGTCGACGTTGTGGTGGATCTCCTTCGTCGCCTTCCACACAAGGAACAGGCCGCCCGCGATCAGGATCAGGTCGCGCCAGGAGAAGCCGTGACCGAACGCCGTGAAGACGGGTTCGGTCAGCTGAACGATGACTGCGATCGTGCTCAAGAGGACGAGGCGCATGACCAGCGCGAGGCCAATGCCGATGCGGCGCGCGCGTTCGCGGTCGGTCTCCGGCAGCTTGTTCGTCAGGATCGAGATGAAGATCAAATTGTCGATGCCGAGCACGACCTCCATCGCGATCAGCGTCACCAAGGCCACCCAGGCCGCGGGGTCCGCGGCCAGCTGCAACAGATAGTCCATTGGACCCAATCCCCTTGATTCCTGAAGGACCTAAGATGCCCGAGCCTGGCTGCCGCCGCCAAACGGCAAGCGCGGCAAGTATCACATGCGCTGTTGAAAGCAGACCCATTTGGGGTGACCCGGCGTCCCCCGCCGCGGGAGAATGGGGCGTACCCGCAAGGTGATTCGCTGGCGGTGGCCCCTTTTCGCGCGCGTTGTCGGCGCGGGGCCGCTTTCGGCCACGGAACGACGATGGCGTTCTCGCGCGCACTGAAACGCACGGAGCAATTGCTCTACCGCTGGGCCGAGGAGCCCATAGGGGTCGCCGTGCCGTTCGTCGCGTTCTTCGCTGTGTGGTTGCCACCGCAGATGCCCGACATGTTCGCCGGCATGGAGACGCCGATCTGGCAGTGGCAGATTTCGGCGCGGCCGTTCCTGTTCGCGATCGCGGCGATGACGCTGGGCCTCAGCGCCTGGTTCTGGACACGCGCGGCGCTGACCGCGCAGCGCAGCGGCGGGGAGACCGACAAAGCGCGCCTGCGCCGTAAAAGGGCGGTGCGCGCCGAGCGGCTGAACGAAGACGACGAGGCGTCGCAGCATCATAGCCACGTGCGCGAGGACCACGTCGCCTGGTCGCACGAATGGGCGCCGCGCATGGCGCTTCTGTTCGCGGGCGGGATCACGGTGCTGCCGATCCTGTTTGCGATCGAGAGCGGGCATTTTTTCACGGGGCTCTTGGGGGCGGAGCTGTTGAGCTTCGGGCTCGTCGGTCTTCTCTTCATGTTCGTCGTCTACCGCACGGAATTCCGGTGGATGAACGCGTTCGATGCGCCGGATTGGATGTCGAACACGCGGGCGACACGCATCCTGGCCGATGCGCCGTTCGGGTGGCCGTTCGCGGTGCTGTCGCTTTTGTGCAGCCTCGCCGCCTTGATCTGTGTCGGCGTCGCGCCGGGCTTCATCGCCGAGTTCGATGCGCCGACGACAGCGATCGCGGCGCTCGCTTTCGCTGTCGGGCCCCTCGTCATCGCACTCGCCATCGTCCGCGGGCTTGTGGAGCGGTTCATTTATCTCGTGCGCTGGATCGTGAACCGGGCGGAGCCGCTGCATTTGATGCCTGGCGAATCCGTGCGCGTGAAGCGCGTCGCCAACGCGCTGGGCACGGTCGCGCTTGCCGCTTGGTTTTTGTCGCCACCCTGGGTGTTGGACAAGCATGTGGTGCGGTTGACGGAGCGCGCGGTGACTGAGCCGCGGAACGGCCAGCCCTGCGCGCCAACAGCCGGCGCGTTTTGCCGGCCGGATCTGCGCGCTGCGCTGCGCGAGTGGGCGGAGGCACGGCGGCGCGTTTCGGGCGACACCGGGCGGTTGCCGTTGATCTTGGTCGCGGCAGAAGGCGGGGCGAGCCGCGCGGCCGTTTGGCTTCTCGGCGCGATGCGGATGCT
>JAEUML010000155.1 GCA_016792785.1 Alphaproteobacteria bacterium | reverse complement strand
CCCCGTCTGTCCAACTTCGTCATGTCCGTCTCTCCAATGTCGTCGGCGCGCCGGCGCCTGATGGAGCGAGGAGATAAGGGAGCCCGCCGCAGGACGATAGCCAACTCATGGTCCGGCGCGACGGTGAATCTTTTTTCCCTTGCCTATCAACCGCTTAACCGCGCCATCACAAGACTGTGGTGATCGCGATCACGCACCTGCACAGACCGCACTGCACCTATGGTACAGTGAATTATGTCACAAACCGCTGCGCAGAAGCCTGCCTCCACGCGGGAGCGATTGCTCGAACTCGCCGAACAGCAAGTTCTGCAGAAGGGATTCGCGTCCACCTCGATCGAGGAATTGATCGCAGGCGTCGGCATCACGAAAAGCGGCTTCTTCTACCACTTCAAGGACAAGAACGACCTCGCGCGCGCGTTGATGCAGCGCTACCTCGAAGACAACAAGCGCCAGCTTGACGACACCTTCGACCGCGCGGCCGAATTGCACGACGACCCGCTGCACGGCTTCCTGATCGGTTTGAAACTGTTCGCGGAGTTGATGGAAAAGGTGCGCGACGTCCATCCCGGCTGCATCGCCGCAGCCGTCGTCTATCAGGACCAGTTGTTCGACGCAGAAGTCCGCGCGCTCAGCGCCGAAGGGTTTCTTGCCTGGCGCGCCCGCTTCCGCAACCACCTGCAGCGCATCGCCGATCGCTACCCGCCGAAACTCCCGGTCGACCTCGACACGCTCGCCGACACGATCAGCGCCCTCGTCGACGGCGCGATCATCCTCTCCAAGGCGCTCAAGGACGGAAAAGCCCTCCCCGCCCAAATCACGCACTACCGCAACTACATCAAACTGCTGTTCGAGCCTTAAGCCTCGTCAGCGCAAGCAACTTCGCGCCAGTCCGGGGGACACATGCAGATCAATCGACGGGGCCTCGTCATCGGTGGCGCAGCACTCGCCGCGATCGGTGTTTCGCCCCACGACGCAGCAGCGACTGCCGCTGACAAAGCCGCCGTTGAATCGAGCCTGCTGACCGCCGTCTCCGTCACGAACCGCCCACCTGTCCACATGAATATCGCCGATCGCATGGCGCGCTACGCCGTTCCAGGCGCAAGCGTCGCGGTCATGCGCAACGGCCGTCTCGCCTGGTCGGGCGCCTATGGTGTCCGCCGCGCCGGTGGCGCGCCCGTGACGCCGTCAACGGTCTTCCAGGCGGCCTCGCTGAGCAAACCTTTGACCGCATTGGCCGCTCTCCGCTTAGCGGACGCCGGCGTTGTCGAGCTTGAGGGCGACGTCAACGCACGGCTGCACAACTGGCGCCTCCCCTTCGCCGCCAAAGTGCCGCCGCAACCAATCACGCTGTCGCAACTTCTGTCGCACACGGCCGGCGTCAGCGTCGAAGGCTTTCCCGGCTTCAAGAGCGACGAGAAACGGCCGACGCTTCGCGCCATTCTCGACGGCGCGCCGGAGGCCAAGACACCGCGCATCGAAGTCAGCGAAGAACCAGGCCCTCCCCGGTATTCCGGCGGTGGCTACATGGTCATCGAGCAACTCATCGAAGATCTCACGCGCACCAACTTCACGTCGCATATGAAGCGTAGCGTGCTTGATCTCATCGGCATGCAGTCGAGCACATTCGAACCCATCCCGCCGCCGCAACTCGCCGCCGATATCGCCAGCGGACACTCCTGGCACGGCCGACTGCACGACGAGGACTGGCTCATCTACCCGCAACATGCGGCGGCAAGCCTCTGGTCGACCGCGACGGATCTCGCTCTCTTCTTACGGGCGCTTGTTGCCATCTATCGCGGCGCGCCAGGCGCTCTGGTCAAGCGCAAAGCCACGCGCGACATGCAGAGTTACATAGACTCAATCATGGGACTAGCCCTCGAGACCGAGCACGCCGTCCAAGACGGACAACCCATTACACACTCCGGGTGGAACACGGGGTATCGCAGCTTCATCATAGTCTTCCCAAATACGGGCGACGGCGTCGCCGTCCTGACGAACGCCGATCGAGGAAACGACCTTGCGATGGAAATTGTTCGCGCTGCCGCGCGCGTTTACGGCTGGCCGACGTTCGCGCCGATCCTGATGGAGGCCGCAACGCTCAGCGATCAGACATTCGACGCGATAGCCGGCATCTACGACTTTCCTGAAGCGGGGATCGCGGTCGTCCTCACGCGCGAGCAAGATCGTTTGAGACTGACCGCACCGCGCGGTCACAGCATCTTGCAGCCGGTCCGCGATCAGTGGCCGAAGACGGTGACGCTGTACTGCATCGAAGACGCTCAGCCGGCCATCGTTCAAGCCAACAAGGGCGCGATCGAACTGCTGCTCTGGGGAATGACCGGTCGCCGCAGGGCGACCTGACGCTCAGCCCAACCGCTTCAACGCCTCCGTGAACTTCAAGCGCGCCGCGTCATACTCCTCGCGTTTGTCGCGCAGCTCCTGGACCACGTCCTCGGGAGCCTTCGCGACGAACTCTTTGTTCGAGAGCTTCTGGTCGATGCGGGCGATTTCGCCTTCGGCCTTCTGCTGCTCCTTCGTCAGGCGCGCGCGCTCTTTGCCGAAGTCGATTGCGCCTTCGAGCGCGAGTCCGGCGGTGCCGGTGCCCACGACGATTTGCGCCGAACCCTTCGCGAGTTCGTTCGCCGCCGCGGCCCTTTCAAGCCGCGCCATGCGCAGAATGAGATCGTTGTGCCGTCCTAGCCATTCGGCTTCGGCCGCACTCGCGCCTTTGAGCTGCAGCGGCAGCTTCGTCGCCGCCGGCACGTTCATTTCGGCACGCACCGAGCGCACTTCCGTAATCAGCGTCTTGACCCAGTTCATTTCGGCCTCGGCCGCAGCATCGCGCGCGAAGGCGTAAGTAGGCCAAGCGGCCGCGATGAGCAGGCTCTCCCGCTTCGGCCCCTGCTCGCCCGTGACGCGCCAGAGCTCTTCCGTGATGAACGGCATGAACGGATGCGCAAGCTTCAGCGTCTCGTCGAACACCCAGGCCGCCGTCGCGCGCGTCTCGGCCTTCGCCGCCTCGTCCGCGCCGCTAAGCACCGGCTTGATGAATTCCAGATACCAGTCGCAATAGACGTTCCACACGAACTCGTAGAGCGCACCCGCCGCGTCGTTGAAGCGATAGGCCTCAAGCGCCGCCGTCACGTCGTTCCGCGTCCGGGCGAGTTCTCCCACGATCCAGCGATTGACGGTCGATTTAGACGCCGCCGGATCGAACCCCGCCGTCCGCACACAGGCATTCATCTCGCAGAACCGCGCCGCGTTCCAAATCTTCGTGCAGAAATTGCGGTAGATTTCGACGCGGCTCTTGCCCATGCGCAGGTCTTTGCCGGCTGCCGCCGCGATCGCCAGCGCAAAGCGCAGCGCGTCGGCGCCGAACTCGTCGATCAGCGTCAGCGGGTCGATCACGTTGCCGCGCGTCTTCGACATCTTCTGCCCCTTCTCGTCGACGACGCGGGCGTGGATGTAGACGGTGTGAAACGGCTCCTTCCCCGTGAAGTGCACGCCGAACATCATCATGCGCGCGACCCAGAAGAAGATGATGTCGAACATCGTGACGAGCACGTCGGTCGGATAGTAACGCTTGACCTCCGGCGTCTCCTCCGGCCAGCCCATCGTCGAAAACGGCCACAAGCCCGACGAAAACCACGTGTCGAGCACATCGGGATCGCGGCGCAATTTCACATCGCGCCCATGCTTCGCCTTCGCAGCGGCAAGGGCCTCGGCCTCCGTCTCTTCGACGAAGATATTGCCCTGGTCGTCGTACCACGCGGGAATCTGATGTCCCCACCACAGCTGCCGCGACACGCACCACGGCTGAATATTGTCGAGCCAACGGTAGTATTCGTCGGCGAAACGCTCCGGCACAAACTTCGTGCGCCCGCCGCGCACCGAGGCGAGCGCCTTGTCGGCCAGCGGCTTCACGTTCAGGTACCACTGCTCGGTCAGCATCGGCTCCAGCACGACCGTCTTCGTCTTCTCGTCGTGCGGCACCGCATGCACGACAGGCTCCACCTTCTCCAGTAGCCCCAACGCTTCCAGATCGGCGACGATCTTCTTGCGCGCGTCGAAGCGATCGAGACCTCGGTAGACTTCCGGCGCCTTGTCGTTGATCTTGCCGTCGAGCGTCAGGATGTTTAGCGCCTCGAGTTTGTGCCGGCGCCCGACCTCATAGTCGTTGAAGTCGTGCCCGGGCGTGATCTTCACCGCGCCCGAACCCTTTTCCGGATTGGCGTATTCGTCGGCGATGATCGGCACCAACCGGTCGGAGAGCGGCAACCGCACGCGTTTGCCGACGAGCGCCTTGTAGCGCTCGTCGTCCGGATGCACCGCGACCGCCGTGTCACCCAGCATCGTCTCCGGCCGCGTGGTCGCGATCGTGATGAATTGGTCGCTGCCGTCGATCGGGTATTTGATGTGCCAGAGATTGCCCTTGATCTCGATGTTCTCGACCTCGAGGTCCGACACGGCCGTCTGCAGCTTCGGCTCCCAATTCACGAGCCGCGTGTCTTTGTACATCAAGCCCTGCTTGTGGCAGGCGACGAACACCTTGATGACAGCCTTGCTCAAGCCCTCATCCATTGTGAAGCGCTCGCGCGACCAATCGCAGGACGCGCCCATCCGGCGCAGCTGCCGGGTGATCGTGCCCCCGGATTCCGCCTTCCACTCCCAAACACGCTTCACGAACTCTTCGCGGCCGATCTTCTGGCGCGAGGTTTGACGCTCTTGCAGCTGCCGCTCGACGACGATCTGCGTCGAAATGCCGGCATGATCCAAACCCGGCTGCCACAACACATCGCGCCCGCGCATGCGCTCGAAGCGCGCGAGGATGTCCTGCAGCGTGTTGTTCAACGCATGCCCGATATGCAGCGAGCCGGTGACGTTCGGTGGCGGAATGACGATCGTGAACGGCTTCGCGTTGGGCTTGTTGCCCGCACGGAAGGCGCCCGACGCCTCCCACGCCTGATAGAGCCGTTCTTCCGCGTCCTTCGGATTGTATCTGTCGAGCATCTTCAAAAAGCCTTCGAGCACAAATGATTTCGTCGCGCGAGCCTGACCGGCTGCGCGGGGTCCTGTCGAGCCTTCGCTGGTGGATTTAGCGGCGGCGTCCGCCGCGTGCAGCGCGCTCGACTTCCTGTTGTACGACGCGCTCTACGATTTCAGGCAGGTGTTCGTCGAGCCAAGCGGCGAGCATGGGCTTCATCATCTGCGCGACGATGTCTTCAAGCGTCGTGCCGCCGCCGACGCCGACCTCGCGCTCCCGCGTCAGCATGCCGAACGCGTTGCTGATCGCAGACGAAGCCTGCGTGGACAGCACGGGGTTG